>JAUIGD010000005.1 GCA_030430255.1 Verrucomicrobiia bacterium | reverse complement strand
GCGGGCGAGGTAGCGCACCACGGCCCGGGTGTTGCCCAGCGTGGGGCGGGTGAAGATGTTCCAGTTCTTGCGCGCGAGCCGCAGCGGTGCGCCGCACGCGGGTGGCGGGCGGAGAGCTGAAGCGCTTCCACCTGCACGCGACGCGGTTCGGGAATCTCCTGCGCGAGGCGGCGCTGCAGAGCGGCACCCATAAGAAGGTGTCGGCTCACGTGTTCCGCCACTCGTTCGCGAGCCACCTCCTGATGGCGAACTACGATATCAAGTCGATCCAGGAGATGCTGGGGCACAGCGATGTGCGCACGACGATGATCTACCTGCAGACCGTGCCGGGACGGACGAAGCGCCAACAGCGCAGCCCGCTCGACCTCGAGATCGAGGGGGAGCGCGGGTAGTGCCAGACCGTGGCGCAGGGATGTTCGTCAGTTAGCGCCACGGCCCGGCCATCGTCTGCGTGGCGTGCGAGCAGGGTCACTTGCGTCGCGGCCCCCCTGCGGTCCGGCTCCATCCCGGACGGCGCACTCCTTCCAATTGCCGTTTCTTGGCTTAGAGTCCGCCACCATGACCCGATCCATCCTCCATGCGCTCGCGGCGTTCGGACTCGCCCTCGCGGCCTCCGCCGCGGACGAGAAGCCGAACTTCATCATCATCTTCACCGACGACCAAGGCTATGGCGACCTCAGCTGTTTCGGGTCGGAGACGATCGACACCCCCAACATCGACCGGCTGGCGACCGAGGGCCGCAAGTTCACCAGCTTCATGGTCGCCTCGCCGGTATGCACGCCCTCGCGCGCGGCCCTGCTCACCGCCTGCTACCCGAAGCGCGTCGGCATGCACCAGCACGTGCTGTTCCCGCAGTCGAACAAGGGCCTGAACCCCGCGGAACACACCATCGCCGACCACCTCAAAGCGGGGGGCTACGCGACCGCCGCCTTCGGCAAGTGGCACCTCGGCCACCATCGCGAGGTGCTGCCGACCTCCAACGGCTTCGACACCTATTACGGCATCCCCTATTCGAACGACATGAACCACCCGGACAACAAGGGCAAGCCCAAGGGCGGCCCGGACGGGATGGACCTCCTGTGGAACGATCCCGAATCGACGCTGACCAAATGGAAGACGCCGCTGTTCGAGGACGAGGAGATCGTCGAGCTGCCCGTCGACCAGCGCACCATCACCCGGCGTTGCACGCAGAAGGCGATCGATTTCGTCACCGCCAAGAAGGACGGGCCCTTCTTCGTCTACCTGCCGTACTCGATGCCGCACATCCCGCTCTACGTGCCGGACGAGGTGCGCGACCCCGACCCCAAGAACGCCTACATCAACACCATCGAGCACATCGACGCCGAGGTGGGCCGCCTGCTCGACACGCTCGACGAACTGGGGCTCGCCGATGAGACCTACGTCCTCTACGCCACCGACAACGGCCCTTGGCTGCCCTTCAAACACCACGGCGGCTCGGCCGGCCCGCTGCGCGACGGCAAGGGCACCACCTTCGAGGGCGGCCAGCGCGTGCCCTGCCTGCTGCGCGGCCCCGGGGTCCCGGCCGGGACGGTCTGCGACGGGCTGACCGGCACGATCGACGTCCTCCCGACCATCGCCGCCATCACCGGCCGACCGCTGCCCGCGGGCAAGAAGATCGACGGCGTCGATGTCTCCGCCCTCTGGACGGGGGCGGCGGCGGAGTCGCCCCGCGAAGAATTTCTCCACTACACATCGCGCGGCGAGCTCGAGGGCATCCGCCAGGGCGAGTGGAAGCTGCTGGTGAAGAAGCCGCGCGGGCAACGCCAGCAGGGGCGGAACGCGCCTCCTGCCGGGCAGATGCTGCTCTTCAACCTGGCCGAGGACCTCGGCGAACAGCGCAACCTCGCCGACGAACACCCCGAGATCGTCGAGCGGCTCAAACGGCGCATGGACGAACTCGACGGGGAGATCACCGCCAACGCCCGCGCGCCGTGGGTGAAGGGATAACCTTCGATCCGCACACTGCCCTTCTTGCGGCGCAATGGGTTGCGGAGCTTGTCCGCCTGCCTGGCGACACGAAGGTCGCCGCGACGTTGGAGCACGTTGGACGGCGAACCCCCGTAGCCGCGGCATCCCTGCCGCGTGAGGCACCTTGGGCATCGAACCGCCCTCCCGCCTGCGCGGCGACAGGAAGGTCGCCACGACGAAGTTACCCGCGCATCCCCAGCAGGCGCTCGCACTCCTCCAGCAGGAACTCGCCGTCCATGAACGGTTCGTAGCCGACGTCGAGCCAGCGGAGTTTGCCCTCGGCGTCGATCAGGAAGGTCCCGTGCAGCGGTTGGCCTTCGAAGTCATCGAAGGCGCGGAAGGCCTTGAATGCCGTGTAGCTGGGGTCCGAGTAGAGCGGGAACGGGAAGTGCTTCTCGACGCCCTCCTCCACCGGGCCGTCGCAGAACTCGTGCACGGCGACCAGCTCCTCGCGCGGTTCGGGGCTGATCGCGGCGAGCGCGATCCCGGCCTCGGCGTAGCGATCGGCGAGCGGGGCGAAGGCGTTGAGCTGTTCGACGCAGTGGCCGCAGCTGTGGCCGAGGTAGAACATCAACACCACCGGGCGCCCGGCGAAGGTCTCGCTGCCGGCGGGCGATCCGTCCTCGGCGGTCAGCTGGTAGCTCGGCGCTGTCGGTGGCTGGTAGCGCAGCGGCCCGAGGTGCGAGAGGTCCTCCGGTTTGCCGGCGCCGAAATCGTCCCCGCGCCACCCCTTCGCGGCGTCGCGCCAGTCCTCGCCGTGCCCGAGGCGGGCGGCCACCGGCGCCAGGCGCGCGAAGGGCGCGGCGTCGATGTCCAGTTCCGCGGTGGCGATCGCGCGCAGCGCGGCCATGGCCTCGGCCGCCCCCTCGGCGTCGCCGAGCGTCTCCAACACGTGGGCTTTCACCGCCAGCGGCACGGTCTGGCCGACGGCGGAATCGACCGCTTCGGCGGCGAGCTTCCTCGCCTCTTCCGGGTCCCCGTGGCGCAGGTGGATCAGGGCGAGCGCGTCCTTGCCCCGCTTGATCTTCTTGGCGGATTCGGCGTCGAGCTGCGTGCCATCGAGCAGGGTGATGTAGACGGCGAGCTCGTCCGCCGCGCCGCCGATCTCCTTCAGCCGGTTGTCGAGCGCCTTGCCCGCCTCCCTGACCAGCTTGTCGCGCTCCTTGTCGTCTTTGCCTTCCGCCTCGGCCTTCTCGCGGGCCTCGTCCTCCTTCCCGGCCTTCTCCTCCTCGGCGGCGGCCCGGCGCGACGCGAGGTCGGCGATGGCCGCCTCCAGCTCCGGGCGCTGCCCGAGTTCGTAGTGCGCCCGGCCGAGCCACAGCAGCCGGTCGGTCTGCAGGCGGGGGACGTCGGTCGGCGGCAGGTAGTGGGTGTCCGCCAGGGCCACCAGCTCGCCCCAGCGCTCGAAGCGCCCCAACGCTTCTAGCAAACGCTTGCGCCCATGCGCGGCGGAGGAGTTGCCCTTGTTGAAGTGGTTGAGCTTCGGGTGCATCGGGTTGTCGATCAGCGCCTTGGCCATCGCCACCGAGTCGTCGGCGCGGCCGCAGATCCCCCAGTTGCGCGTCAGCCACTCGTTGTTGTGCGCGTAGTTGTGGATCGCGTCGGGCAGCACGCCGTTCTCGGCTTGGGTGCGGTGGTCGACCCGCGCCGAGGCCTCCTGGTGGTAGGCGGACTCCGGGTAGCGCTTGAGCTTGTCGTAGGTGTGGCCGGGCATGTGCCACATGTGGGCGATGGTCGGCGCGGTCGCGTGCAGGACGGCGGCGGAGCCCAGCGCCCGCTCGGTCTTCTTGCCGTCCCAGAGGTGCACGCGGTAGTGGTGCGCGGGGTGGAGCGGGTTGGCGGCGAAGACCTGGTCGAGCAGCGAGTCGACCGCCTGCCGGCTGGCGATGGGCACCCCCTGCCGGTCGAACTGCCACAGCCGGACGGCGAGGAAGGCTTTGGCCTCGAGGTCGTCCGGGTGCTCGTGGATGATGTCTTCGAGCGCGAGGATGAGCTTCTTGCGGCGCTCCTTGATGTCCTTGGGCTCGTCGCCCAAGAACGCCGCCTGCGCCTCGATGTACATCCGTTCGTGCGGCGTCGCCTCGTCCTTGCGGGCGACGGCCTCGTCGATGAAGCCCTTGGCGCGGCGGCTGTTCTCCCAGTTCGCCATCGCCATGCCCCAGTAGGCCATCGCGCAGCCGGGGTCCTCGGCGGCGATCTGGCGGAAGGTCCGTTCGGCCTCGTAATACCAGAAGCCGTGCAGCTGGCCGAGCCCCTGGTCGAAGAAGGCCTGGCCGCGCGACCAGGCGGTGCTGATCGGCAGGTGCACGTCGCCGACGCCATCCATCTTGCGGGCGGCTTGCCGCGGGCCTTCGTCGAAGGAGTCGCCGATGTGCGAGTGGCCCGGCAGCGGCGCCTCCTCGCCCGCGGCGGGCTCCGCCTCGGTTTCGGCCCGCAGCGCGGTGGCGAGCAGGGACAGGGAGAGCGGCAGGGCGAGGAGGGTTCGGGGGCGCATGGTTCGGGTCGGAGGACAATGTACCGCCATCCGGCGGGAAATCTCGACCAGAAAGCGCGCGCATTGAAAGGGGGGCTTCGGTGTCGGCGTAGTGCCTCCCCATGTCCCCGATCCGCCCCCGTGCCCGCGCCGCCGCCGCCGCCGCGTTGCTGCTGGTCTTGCTGGGCGCCGCCGTGGGGTGGTGGGGGTGGTGGAAAGGCGGGTTCGATCCCTGGCGGCCGGGTCGCGCGGGGGGCGGCTCGCTGAAGGAGCGGGCGGCGAACTTGCCGCCTTATTCGCAGCAACGCGCGGGGATCGAGGCGCGTCGGCGCGAGCTCGGCGAGGCGTTGGGGGCGGCGGGTCAAAGCGAAGCCGCGCGCGAGGAGACCCTGGACGCCGCGCGGCGGCTGCTGGTGTCGGCCCTGGCCCGCGACCTGCCCGCCTACTGGCTCGGCACCCCCTGGGACTTCAACGGCACCAGCCAGACGCCCGGCGAGGGCCGGATCGCCTGCGGGTATTTCGTCGCCACCCTGCTCCGCGACGCCGGGTTCGCAGTCGAGCGCATCCCGCTCGCGCAGCAGCCTTCGGGCAACATCCTGCGCACGCTGACGGGCCGTGGCAACATCACGCGCACGGTGGGCGCCAGCTTCGACGAGTTCCGCGCCGCGCTGCGCGCGTCCGGCCCCGGCGTGTACGTGATCGGGCTCGACCGGCACGTCGGCCTCATCGCCCAAGGCGCCGACGGGCGCGCCTCCTTCATCCACTCTGACGGCGGCCGCCACCGCTGCGTGGTCGTCGAGCCGGTGTCCGTTTCGGAGTCCCTGCGCCGCTCGCGCTGGCGGGAGTTCGGCAACCTCGCCAGCGACGAGGTCCTGTTGACGAAATGGCTGCGCGGCGAGGCCTTCGCGACGGTGCGGTGAGGGGCGGCCCCCTATCTGCCGAACATCTCCGCCAGCTCGGCGGCCGCGTCTTCCCTGGCCCCAGCGAGCGCCGCCGCGGTCGCTTCGGCCTGCAGGCCGGCGATCTGCCGGGCGCCGGTTTTGCCCAGCTCGAGCATGGCGGCGAGCTCGGCGGCGCTGAAGGTGGCGGACTCGCCGCTGCCCTGCAGCTCGACGAAGTCCCCGCCGGCGGTGAGCACCATGTTGAAATCGCAGCGGGCGTCGTGGTCCTCCTGGTAGCAGAGGTCGAGCAGCGGCGCGTCGCCGACGACCCCGGCGCTGATCGCCGCGACGTGCTCGCGCAGCGGGTTGGCCTTCAGCTTGCCCTCCAGCACCATGCGCTCGAAGGCCACGGCGCAGGCCACCGAGGCGCCGGTGATCGAGGCCGTGCGGGTGCCGCCGTCGGCCTGCAGGACGTCGCAGTCGATCCACGCCGTGTGGGCGTCGAGCTTGGTCAGGTCGACGACCGCGCGCAGCGAGCGGCCGATGAGGCGCTGGATCTCCGACGAGCGCCCGTCGAGCTTGCCGCGGGCGATGTCGCGCGCCTTGCGGCCGCCGCCGGTGGAGTAGGGGAGCATCGAGTATTCGGCGGTGAGCCAACCCCCGGGCACGTTCTGGTCGCGCATCCAGCGCGGCACGCCGCGCTCGACGGTGACGGCGCAGACGACGCGGGTGTTGCCGAAGCTCACCAGCACCGAACCCGTCGCGTGCGGGGCGATGTCGGCGAGGAAGGAGATCGGGCGGGTCTGGTCGGGCTGGCGCCCGTCGGTGCGTTGCATGGCGCGTCCATAGAGCGCGGCGCCCGGGCGGGCAAGACTTTCTCCATGGTCAAGGGCGCAAAGGGCGCTATCCGTGCGCTCCGCCCGTTTTGAAAGAAAACCTCGAGGAGCTCGAACAGTTCGCCATCGACGTCATCCTGAACCGCCGCAAGGGGTTCCGGGCCGGCGCGCTGCGGCTCTTCCTGTCGGGTATGTCGGTGCTCTACCGCAAGGTCGTCGGGCTGCGGCTCTGGCTGTACCGCAGCCGCATCCTGCGCGAGCGGAACCTCGGCTGCCTGGTGATCAGCATCGGCAACCTCACCGTCGGCGGCACCGGCAAGACCCCCGTGGTGGAGAAGTTCGCCCGCGCGCTGACCGCCGGCGGCCGGCGGGTGGCGATCCTCAGCCGCGGCTACAAGAGCGCCAAGCCGCCGTTCCGCGAGCGCATGCGGCAGCGCTTCGAGGGCAACAACATCCTGCAGTCGCCGCCGCGGGTGGTGACCGACGGCAAGGAGGTGCTGCTCGACTCCAAGACCGCCGGCGACGAGCCCTACATGCTGGCGACCAACCTCGACGACGTGGCGATCGTCGTCGACAAGGACCGCGTGAAGGCGGGCATGCACGCCATCCGCGAGTTCAAGGCGGACACCCTGCTGCTCGACGACGGCCTCCAGTACCTGCGCCTGCGGCACCGGCTCGACATCGTGCTCGTCGATCGCTATCAACCGTTTGGAAATGAGCGCCTGCTGCCGCGCGGGACGCTGCGCGAGCCGCCGAAGAACCTGCGCCGGGCGAGCTACATCTTCATCACCAAATGCGACGGCAGCTCGAACGCTGAACTCATCGGGCGCATCCGCAAATACAACCGCACGGCGGAGATCATCGAGTGCGCGCACGCGCCGCAGTACCTGGAGAACGCGGCGAGCGGCGAGCGGCTGCCCCTGTCCGAGCTGGAGGGGAAATACATCGGCACGATCTCCGGGATCGCGGTGCCGGAGAGTTTCGAGGGCGGCCTCGAGAAGCTGGGGGCGAAGATCGAGCTCACCCGCCGCTACACCGACCACCACCGCTACACCGAGCGCGAGATCCAGCGCTTCGTCGACCGCTGCGTGCACCGCGACGTCGACATGATCGTCACGACGGAGAAGGACTGGGTGCGCTTCCCGAAGCTCGACGACCCCGACGTGCCGGTGTATTTCCTGCGGGTCGAGATCGCCATCCTCAGCAACGAGGAGACCTGGGAGAGTTGCGTGAACCGCATCTGCGCCCCGAGGCCGATCGTCTCGGCGCGGCGGTTCTTTTGACGGGGTCGCAGCGCGGAGGCGAGACCGGAATCGTGGTGGCGATGTTCAGCCGCCATGGCGCCGCGGCCTCGGCGGCTGAACGACGCCGCGCCAACGCGGCCCGGGTCGCGGGTGGGGCGCAAGATCAAAGTGGCGCGCCCGCGGATCTGGGCGACCTTCCGCCGTTGGAAGGCACCCGCTATCAGCTCGACCCCGACAAGGTGCTCGATACCGCCCGCCGGTTGGCGCGGCGGATCGGCGACCGCTTCCCGGAGTCGGGATTGCGGCAGCAGGCGGAGGGCTTGGTGAAGATCGGCGAGCGGGCGAAGCAGCGGATCGCCTGGATCGCGCAGCCGATCTGGCCGCTTCGGCTCTGCACCTACCTGCTCGTCGCGGGGCTGGCGCTGGCCGTGGTCGTCCTCTTCGTGAAGGCGCGCAACGACGTCGAGACCTGGTCGCTGAAGGACACGCTGGAGGCGATCGACGCCGGGGTGAACGACCTGGTCATGACGGGCGTCGGGATCTTCTTCTTGGTCACCTTGGAGACGCGGATCAAGCGGCGCCGGGCGCTGCACGCGCTGCATGAGCTGCGGTCGGTGGCGCATGTGATCGACATGCACCAGCTGACCAAAGATCCGGACCGCCTGGTGCGCGGCCGCCACAACACGGCGAGCTCGCCGAAGAACACGCTGAGCGCCTTCGAGCTGCGCCGCTACCTCGACTACTGCTCGGAGATGCTGTCGCTGACCGGCAAGATCGCCGCCACCTATCTGCAGCGCTTCGACGACCCGGCGGCGGTGGCGGCGGTGAACGAGATCGAGGACCTCACCACCGGGCTGTCGCGCAAGATCTGGCAGAAGATCATGATCCTCGGCGGACCGGTGGAGGGTTCGGGGCGCCAGCTGTAGCGACGCCATTCCTGTCGTCGCCGCGCCGCCTTCGGCGCCGCTCGGCTACAATGCCCGGACCTGTTCGGCGCTGTGGAGTTTGAGTTCTTCCCCGGAGGGGGTGGCGATGCGCAGCTCGCCCTCTTCGCCGAGGCCGAGGGCGCGGCCGGTGACCCGGCGGCCGCCGGGGAGGGTGAGCGAGAGGTCGCGGTCGCGCAGGGCGCTGCGCCGCCAGGCCTCCCCGCGGAGCCCGGGGAAGCCTCCGGCCGCCTCGCCGACCGCGCGGTGGAGCTCGGTGAGCAGGGCGACCGCCAGCGGTTCGCGGGCGACGTCGGTGCCGCCCGCCTCGCGGCGCAGCGAGGTCGCCGGGGCGGCGAGCCCCTCGTCGGCGAGGTCGGGGTCGGAGTTGACGTTGAGGCCGATCCCGATCACGGCCAGGCCGGCGGCGGCTTCGGATTCTAACAAAATTCCGGAGACTTTGCGGCCGCCGAGGTAGATGTCGTTCGGCCACTTCACCGCGGCGTCGAACCGTGGTTCCAGCGCACGGCACACCGCGACGGCGGCGGCGTGGGTGAGGCGCCCCCAGAGGCCCGCGGCGAGCGGCGGCCGCAGGGCGACGCTGAACAGCAGGTCGCTCTCGGGCTCCGAGTGCCACTTCGCACCGCGGCGGCCGCGCCCGGCGCTCTGCCAGCCGGCGAACACGGCGAGCCCGCGCCCCGCCAGCGCCGGGTCGGCGAGGGCGCGGTCGCGCGCCTCGCGGTTGGTGGAGTCGCAGCGGTCGAGGCAGAGCACCGACCAGGGGACGCCGGCCTCGGCGAGGCCGCGCGCCAGCTCGGCGGGGTCGAGCGCCTCGCTCACGGGCGCGGGTCGAAGTCGAGCCCGAGGTCGACGGCGACCGCCGAGTGGGTGAGCGCGCCGACCGAGATGAAGTCGACGCCCGTCTCGGCGATCCCGCGCACGGTATCGAGGTCCACCCCGCCGCTGGCCTCGAGCTGCACCCCGGCGCGGTCGCCGCGCAGGGCGACGGCCTCGCGCAGCGTGTCGTTGTCCATGTTGTCTAACAAGATGACATCGACGCCGCGCAGGGCGAGGAAGCGTTCGACCTGCTCCAGCCGGTCGGCCTCGAACTCGACCCGCGCGCCGGGGTGCGCTTCTTTCAGGCGGTCGATGGCCGCCTGCAGCGCCTCGTCGCCCGCTGCGGCGAGCAGGTGGTTGTCTTTGACCATCGCCATGTCGTAGAGGCCCATGCGGTGGTTGCGGCCGCCGCCCGCGGCGACGGCGGCCTTCTCGAGCTCGCGCCAGCCCGGCGTGGTCTTGCGCGTGTCGAGGATCTCGGCGCCGGTGCCGGAGACGGCCTCGACGAAGCGCCGGGTGAGGGTCGCGACCCCGGACAGGCGCCCGAGGAAGTTCAGCGCCGTCCGCTCGGCGGTCAAAACCGAGCGCGCCGGGCCGGTCACCGTCATCACCGAATCCCCGCGGCCCGCCTTTGAACCGCTGGCGAGCACGAGCTCGACGTGGATCGCGGGGTCGACCCGGCGGAACACGCGTTCCGCGACCTCGCTGCCGGCGACCACGCAGTCGGCGCGGGCGTTGATTTGGCCGGTGGCGACGGTGGAGGCCTCGACGAAGAACTCCGAGGTGATGTCGCCGATCCCGGCGAGGTCTTCGGCGAGGGCGAGTTCGATCAGGTGGTCGGTGGCGGAGCTGACGTGCATGATGGCCCAGAACCTACCGCGCCGGCCGGCCGCCGCCAGCGCGCTATCGGCCGAGGCCGAAGGGCAGCTTCCAGCCGGCCTCGCCGGCGACGCGGATGTCGCGGGCGCGGAAGGCCAGCCAGGCGGCGGCGCAGAGCAGCGCGGCGGGGGCGGCGAGCGCGGCGAGCTTGACCGGGTCGAGGCCGCCCATGGCGTCGTTCTGGAAGTAGCTGACCGGCGAGAAGACGGCGACGGCCTGCAGCGGCTCGATGGACCGCGCGAGGGTGGTGAAGAGGTAGCCGGCCAGCACGACGATGCCGGCGATCATGGCGGCGGCGGAGCGGGCGGGGAAGGACATGCTCAAGGCGAGGCCCAGCGCCGCCAGCAGCATCGTGTAGGCGAAAGCGGAGACGAAGGGCAGGAACAGGGTGGCGGGGCTGAAGTCGAGCTCGCGGGAGATGCCCACCCCCAGCCAGACGCCGAGCCAGCCGGCGACCATCAACACCGCGGCGCCGGCGGCGAGCGCCGCGAGGCGGCCGGCGAAGACCGCGCCGCGCGAGGCGGGGTGGGCGAGGAGGAAATCGAGCACGCCGCGCTCCTCGTCGGCCGCCAACAAACCGCTGCCGACCACGGCGCCGTAGACGCCGAGCGGGATGGGGAGGAAGGCGAAGTAGCGCAGCTCGAGGAAACCGGCCGGGGTGACGAAGCGCGCCGCGTCGTCGCCGCCGATGAAGGAGGTGAGGGTCTTCGGCAAGGTCTGCACGATGGCCAGCAGCTGGCGCTCGTTCTCGGCCACGAGGTCGTAGAAGGGGGTGGTGATGGCGCCGAGCAGGAACAGCGGCAGCGACCAGCCGAGGGTGCTCCAGCGCGAGCGCGCCAGGGCGTGGGCGAAGACGGTGTAGGCGGCGTTCGGGGCGGCGGCGCGGTGCTGGCTCATCGTTCGTAATGTTCGGCGAAGATCTCCTCGAGGGTCGGCCGGTGGGTCTCCAGCGAGCGCACCTTCCGGCCGCCGGCGACCAGCGCGCGCAGGAGGGCGTCGGTGGCGCCGCCGTGGGCGGGGTCGATCGCGAACTCCCAGCGCCCGCCGTCCCGGCCCAACAGGCGGACGCCATCGACGGCGGGGGGAGGGCTGCCGTCGCCCTCGACCTCCGCCCGCACGCGGAGCGCGGCTTTGTCCAGCAGCTCCCCGACGCCGCCCGCCGCCGCGACCTCGCCGGCGCGGACGATGGCCACGCGGTCGGCGATGCCCTGCACCTCGCTGAGCACGTGCGAGGAGAAGAACACCGTCGCGCCCCCGGCCTGCGCCTCGCGCGCGAGCGCCAGCACCTCCGCCTGCACCAGCGGGTCGAGGCCGCTGGTCGGTTCGTCGAGCAGCAGCAGCTCCGGCGCGTGCATGAAGGCGGCGACGATGCCGAGCTTCTGTTTGTTGCCCTTCGACAGGTTTTTGATCTTCGCCTCGAGCCGCAGCCCCAGGCGCTCGGCGATGGTGTCGGCGCGCCGGGCGGTCTCGGGGAGGTCGCCGCGCAGGCGGCGGAAGAACTTCAGCGCCGCATCGACGCGGATGTTCTCGTCGAGGCGCAGCTCGCCGGGCAGGTAGCCGGTGCGGCTCCGGACCGCGACCGGGTCCTGGCGGGGGTCGATGCCCAACACGCTCAGCTCCCCCGAGTCGCGCCGGATCAGGTCGAGCATGCAGCGCACGGCGGTGGTCTTGCCGGCGCCGTTCGGGCCGAGGAAGCCGAACACCTCGCCGCGCCGGACCTCGAGGTCGATGCCCCGCAGCGCGCGGAAGGGGCCGTAGCTCTTGCTCAGCTTGCGGGCGTGGATGGCGGCTGCGGAGGGCGCGGTGGGCATACTGGGTTTTGGCGCGCCCTCCCCCCCGGAGCGAGGCGCGGTGCGCGCGCCACCCATCTGCGGCTGGACGGCGCTGTCAATCGAGCCCGCCGCGGTCGCCCCCGTGCTCACGGGGTCGGGCACGCCTCCTCCGGGATCGGCTGAAAGCGGTTTGCGGATTCAAAGAATTCGGCGGGCAGGCCGGCTGGGGGGCGTCCGCCCGGGTGCCGACCGCCGGCTGCGCGCCGAAGCGAGGGGCCGCGGCGGCCGCGGCGGCCACGGCGGTGGGCATCGATCCGGGCTGGCATTTGGGCCGCTCCCCCGGGATGATCCCGGGGTCGATGTCTCCACCGCTTCCACCGCTCCCCATGAAGTCCCTCGCCCTCGCCTCCGCCCTCGCCTTCGGGGCCATGGTCGTGCCATCGGCCGCGGCCGAGCCCCTCCCCGACATCCCGCGCCGCCTCCCGCCGCCGGGGGTCGAACTCTCCGCCACACAGGTCCGGGAGGTGGAGGCGGCGCTCGCCCACCTCGCCGAGCGGGCGGCGGAGGAGCCCGGCCGCACCGACATCGCCGCCGTCCGCAAAGCGGTGCGCTTCGCGCTGGAGAACGGCGAGTTCTACGACCCCGCGAGAGACCTCGCCAAAATCCGCGACCTGGTGCGCGCCTGCGACGGTCCGCCGCGCCGGCGCGGGCTGCTGGTCCGCGGCTACCGGTCGGAGATCGACAGCTCGTGGCAGCCGTACGGCCTCGATGTGCCCGAGGGGCTCGATCTGACCGGGCCCGTGCCGCTTTGGATCTGGCTGCACGGCCGCGGCGACAAGGAGACCGACCTGCACTTCCTGCACAACCGGCTCACCAAGGGCGGCCAGTTCCGCCCCGGCGACGCGATCGTCCTGCACCCCTTCGGCCGGCAATGCGTCGGCTGGAAACACGCCGGCGAGGTGGACGTCTTCGAGGCGCTCGGCGCGGTCGGGGCGGAGTTCGAAATCGACCCGGGCAAGATCGCGCTGTGCGGTTTCTCGATGGGCGGCGCCGGCGCCTGGCACCTCGGCGCGCACTACGCGGACCGGTTCGCTGCCGTCCACGCGGGGGCGGGCTTCGCCGAGACGGCGCGCTACATCGGCTTGAAGCCCGAGGATTTTCCGCCGCCGTGGGAGCAGGCGCTGTGGGGCGCCTACGACGTCCCCTGCTACGCGCGCAACCTCCTCAACGTCCCGTTGATCGCCTACTCCGGTGAGGACGACAAGCAGATCCAAGCTGCGCGGGTGATGGAGGAGGCCTTGGCGGGGGAGGGGCATACGCTGCGGCACGTGATCGGGCCGGGCATGGGTCACAAATACCACCCCGACTCGGCGAGGGAGATCGAGGGCTTCGTGTCCGCCGCTCTGCGCGCGGCGCCGGGGGTCGCGCCGGACGAGGTGCATCTGCAGACCCGCACCCTCCGCTACGGCCGGATGCACTGGGTCGAGGCGACGGGTCTAGAAAAACATTGGAGCGACAGCCGCGTCGACGCGGCCCGCGGCCCCTGGGGCTACACCGTCCGGACGAAGAACGTCAGCAGCCTGAGGTTCGACCCGAAGCACGAGGTCCCCGGCACCGTCGACGGCCAGCCGATCGGCCCCGCCGGAGCGGGGGTCGTCTCCCTCGTCAAGCGCGATGGGAGATGGGCGGTCGGCGAACCCGAGCCCGGCCCCCGCAAGCGCCCCGGCCTGCAGGGCCCGATCGACGACGCCTTCACGGGGCCGTTTTTGGTCGCGCTGCCGTCGGCCACTCCGGAGAGCGAACTCCACGCGCGCTGGGTCGCCTTTGAGATCGACCATTTCAAAAAGCGGTGGAAGGAACTCATGCGCGGCGAACTTCGGACCAAGCCCGAGGACCAGCTCACCGGCGACGATTTCGCCCGCTACCACATCATCGCCTGGGGCACGCCAGAGAGCTCCGGGCTGGTGCGCGCCGTGCAGCAGTTCATGCCCGAGCACGACCCGGAGACACAGATCGTCGCCATGATCCGCCCGAACCCGCGGGACCCCGACCGATACCTCGTCGTCAACAGCGGTCTGACCTTCCGCGAGGCGCACGACCGCACCAATTCGCTGCAGAACCCGAAGCTCGGCGACTGGGCGGTTATCGACCTGCGCACCGCCCCGAGCGCCGAGGCGCCGGGCGAGGTGCTGCGCAGCGGGTTCTTCGACGAGCGCTGGCGCCATTGACCCCGTTCACGGGGATGCGCCTCAAGCTTGGCGAATTTGGAATTCCACCTTGCGGTCGCGGTAGAGCTTGCGCTAAAACAACCAAAATTCTCAATAAATTGGGCGGAAAGTGAGACTAATCACAAAAATTCAATCGGGTGACCTCGTGCTGCCATGGCTGGTCGTCTTCATCGCGCTGGGGGGCGTCGCGGTTGGCGACAACCGCAGCTACGACGGCTTGGGCAACCACTTGGCGCAACCGGAGCGCGGATCGGCGGGCTCCATGCTGCCTCGGATCGCGGCCGCGGCCTACGGCGACGGCATGTCCGCGCCGTCCGGTGCGAATCTGCCCAATGCCCGTGAAATCTCCAACGCGCTCTGTTCGGCGCCGGAGGGAGAAGGGCCGAACTCTTACGGGTTGAGCGACTACGTCTGGCAGTGGGGGCAATTTCTCGACCACGACATCACTCTCGTCGGCGGCACGGCGGAGCCGTTTTTCATCGAGGTCGGCGCCGGCGACCCCCTGCAGGGCTTCATCCCGCTGGTGCGCACCGCCTACGACCCCGCGACCGGAGCGGACTCGCCGCGCGAGCAGGTCAATTTCGCCACCTCGTTCATCGACGCCTCGATGGTCTACGGTTCCGACGGCGTGCGCGCCGCGGCGCTGCGGGAGTTCGCGGGGGGGCGGCTGAAGCTCGACGCCGACGGGCTGATGCCGATGAACACCACCGGCCTCGACAACGCCAACGACCTCGGCCTGCCCCCGGAGCAGCTCTTCCTCGGCGGCGACGTCCGTTCCAACGAGCAGCTCGGCCTGACCTGCATGCACACGGTGTTCGCCCGCGAGCACAACCGGCTCGCCGCCGAGATCGCCGCCGCCAACCCCGGATGGGACGACTACGCCATCTACCACCGCGCTCGGAAGATCGTCGGCGCCCTCGTCCAGGTGGTGACGTATCGCGAGTTCCTGCCGGCCCTGATCGGCCCGCACGCGCCGGACCCCGCGGGCTTCGTCTACGATCCGTCCCGCGACGCATCGGTGCGCAACGAGTTCGCCACCGCGCTCTACCGCTTCGGCCACAGCATGGTGTCGGACCGGCTGTTGGTGATGACCGACGACGGGCAGCCGGCGCCGGGCGGCGGGGAGATGCAGGTCCTCGATGCCTTCTTCAACCCCTCCGTGCTCGTCGATGAGCCGCAGAAGGTGGACTGGATCCTGAAGGGGCTGTCGATGCAGGCGCAGCGCGAGGCGGACCCGAAAGTCGTCCACAACCTGCGCAACCAGCTGTTCGGCCCCGCAGGCGCCGGCGGCCTCGACCTCGCCGCGATCAACATCCAGCGCGGCCGTGACCACGGCCTGCCGGGATACAACGCCGTGCGCGCCGCCTACGGTTTGGCGCCGAAGGCGAGCTTCGCAGAGGTTAGCTCCGACGCGGAGGTGCAGAGCAAGCTGGCCTCGCTCTACGCGGGCCCCGACGACGTCGACGTCTGGGTCGGCGGCCTCATCGAGGACCACGCGTCCGGCTGTGCGGTCGGCGAATTGATCACCGCGGCGCTGCGCCAGCAGTTCACCGACCTCGCCGAGGGCGACCGCTTCTTCTACCGCTTCGACCCCGAGCTGGCGGGGATGGTCGCCGAGCTGGAGGCGACGCGGCTCTGCGACATCATCGCCCGCAACACCGGCCTCACGACGCTCCAGGACGACCTGTTCCACGTCGCGCCCGGCGCCCTCGCGGCCACCGGCCCGGCGGGGCGGGAGCTGTCGGTCGGGGTGGTGGTTCTCGGTAGCGGCGACGTTTTGTTAGAACTCTCCGGCGCCGAGCCCGGTGCCGCCTACGACCTGCAGCGCTCCGCCGGGGGCGGGGCCTGGGCCACGGTGGGCGAAGGCTTGCAGACCGGTGGCGACGGCCGCCTCGAGGTCATCGACGAGGGCGCCGCCGCGAACCTCCGCAGCGCCCTGTATCGTTTCGTCGCCGACTGATCGCCCCTGATCGATCGCCCCTCTATCGCCGCCGCCGGCGGAGGGCCGCGCCGACGAGCCCGCAGGCCAGCAGCGCGCCCGCGCCCGGCTCGGGGATGATCGCCACCATCCGTGAGCCGTCGAACACCCCGCCAGCGCCCGGCAGCGCCAGCGGCACCGGCTCGCCGACCAACAATTGGCCGGCCGGGAATTCGGCGTCGAGCTCGATGCGGGCGCTGAACGCATCGCCCCCGTCGGCGCCGAAGGTTTCCCCGCTGCGGAACATCCAGAGTTGGTTTGAACTCGCGAGGTCCGCGCCGTTGCCGGCGACGAGGAAGATGGGCAGGCCCTCGAGGCTCGAGCCCGCCGGCAAGGGCGCGGTGGATGCTGCGGAAAACATGCCCCCCTGGCCGGCGACCCCGAAGGTCGAGCCGGTGCCGAAGGCGATAAAGTCGGCGGCCACCGCCGCGTAGTTGGCCGCCGAGTCGGACGCCGCCGCGAGCGCGGCCTCACCGAGGGTGAAGGAACCGACCGCCACGAACCCGGTGCCGTCGGGGACGAGATCGCCCGCCCCCGCCAAGGCGATCGGGTGGGGGTCCGAATCGTTGCTATAGACGACGTTCCCCCCCCGCGCGCCAGCCGCCGCCAGCCCGAGGAGTCCCGCCACGGTCAAAAGGAGAGTTCGCGATCCCATCGACCATTAGTTTGGAACAATTAAATATCATGCGCAACCGATGGATTGCGCAGGCGTCACCCCACGAGGTCGATGTCCCGCATCGGGTCGGCCTCGGCCCCGTAGTCGACGCCCGGCAGGCCGAAGCCGAACAGGCGCAGGAAGTTCTCTTGGTAGCCGTCGAAGTCGCTCAGCTCACGAAGGTTCCCGGTCTCGATCTGCGGCCAAGTCTCGGCGACGTGCGCTTGGATCGCGTCGCGCATCTCCCAGTCGTCGACCCGGATGCGGCCGGCTTCGTCGAGCGCGGGCTCGCCGTCGAGGTGGTCGCGGAACAGGCGCACGATCTGCTCGATGCAGTCCTCGTGCGTGCCCTCGGCCTTCATCTTCTTGAACAGGATCGAGATGTAGAGCGGCACCACCGGGATCGCTGAGCTGGCCTGGGTGACCACCGCCTTGTTGACGGAGACGAAGGCGCGCCCGCCGGTGCCGCCGAGCTTCTCGTTCAGGCGCGCGCAGCTCTCCTCGAGGTGGATCTTCGCCCGGCCGATCGTGCCGTCTTTGTAGACCGGCCAGGTCAGCTCCGGGCCGATGTAGGAGTAGGCGACGGTCGTCGCGCCGTCGGCGAGAGCCCCCGCTTCGGCGAGGGCGTCGATCCACAATTCCCAGTCCTCGCCACCCATGACCTTGACGGTCTGGGCGATCTCCTCTTCGTCGGCGGGTTCGATGTCGACCGTGTTCACCTCGCCGGTGTCGGTGTTGACGTTCTTCTGATGATAGGCGCCGCCGATCGGCTTCAGGCAGGATTTGTAGACCTCGCCCGTCTTCGGGTCGGTGCGGCGTGGCGAAGCCAGCGAGTAGACGATGCAATCGACCTGGCCGCCCGGCATCGCCGCTTTGATCTCCTCGATGGCCTTCGCCTTGAGCTCGTCGGAGAAAGCGTCGCCGTTGATCGAGCGCGCGTAGAGCCCTTCGGCTTTGGCGGCAGCCTCGAAGGCGGCGGAGTTGTACCAACCGGCGCTCGCGGTCTTGCGCTCCGTGGGCGGCTTCTCGAAGAACACCCCCAAGGTGTTCGCGCCGCCGCAGAAGGCCGGCACGATGCGCGAGGCCAGCCCGTAGCCGGTCGAGGCGCCGACCACCAACACGTTCTTCGGCGCGTTGTTCAGTTTCGGCGCCGCCTTGGCCACCGCGATCTGCTGGTCGATGTGCGCCGCGCAGCCGTCCGGGTGCGCGGTCGTGCAGATGAAGCCGCGGGTCTTGGGTTGGATGATCATGGCGGCGATGGTCAACGAAGAGCCGCTTCGCGGCAAGTGCCCAAGTGTCAGCAACGGGACAATGGCGCAATGTCCTGCAGGAAAGTGACAAGGCCGTTTCGCGCCAGGCTCAGCGGCGGGACGCCGCTGGCACGGACATCGGCGAGACGCCGATGCCACGTCGTGCGCGACCCCGCGCCTCACGGGAGGGCAGCATCTCGAGGACGTCTCCGGGCATCGCCTCGCGCGCGACGGTCGTTTCGCGGAGGCGCTGGTCAGGTCGGACCGGCAGCGATACGTGTTCGAGTCGTTGAAGTGGTCGCAACTTCGTCGTTGCGAAAGCGAACTGCGGAACCGCGAAGCGCTCACCGGCGAGCAACTCGGGGCGAGTGTGCCGTTCGTCTTCGTGCCGATTTCACCGCCCCGGCGAAGGGAATTCTACCGATTGATATCCATTTATACACGAAATCGAGTATAAACAGGTATAAACGAGTAGAATCCCGTCGCAAAAAGCCGGGGCGCGGCGGTCTCCCGCCGCGCCCCGCTTGGGTGACACGCCCTCATAAGCCGGATTCTGTCTCCCCCTCGCGGGGGCGACGGCCATTTATCTCTGTTTGCACAGGCGGCTCGCGCCGCTGCGACTATTACCCGGGATCATCTCTCGCGAGGCCCGGCAGGCTGCCGGTTCTCCCTGTTCTGTCTTGCACCGCGCGGGGTTTGTCTTGCCCCCTCGGTCACCCTCGGGGCGGTGGGCTCTTACCCCGCCATTTCACCCTTACCACCGCAGAGCCACCCGAGCGGTCGCACGGGGCGTCCGATCTGAGCGTTCCGCGGAGGCGGTCTGTTTTCTGCGACACTTTCCGTCGACCGGGGCTTTCGCCGCCGGCCGCCCGCTCTTTCGAACGGCGCGCTGCCTTGCGGTGTCCGGACTTTCCTCTCGCCGCCGGAGCGGCGAGCGACCGTCTCAGACGTGTCGCCGGGAGCTTCGGGGCCGGGGGCACAAAGGTCAAGGGGGAGCGGGGCGGTTGACGGGGGGCGGGGGGCGCCGTCAAGGTCGGCAGACGATGCCCGACCAACCACCCTCGCTCCGCTCTGCGCGCTGGTATGCGCCCGACACCCTGCGCGCCTTCGGACACCGCTCGCGCGCCCGGCAGGCGGGTCTGGGCGCGCCGGACTACGCGGGCAAACCGGTGATCGGCATCCTCAACACCTGGACCGACCTCAACTCTTGCCACCTGCATTTCAAGGTCACCGTCGAGGCGATCAAGCGCGGCGTGCTGCAGGCCGGCGGCGTGCCGATGGAAATCCCGGTGATGTCGGCCGGCGAGACGCTGACCAAGCCGACCTCCATGCTCTATCGCAACTTCCTCGCCATGGAGGCGGAGGAGATGATCCGCGCCAACCCGATCGATGGCGCGGTCTTGTTGGGCGGCTGCGACAAATCGACGCCGGCGCTGCTCATGGGCGCGATCTCGGCCGGGGTGCCATCGGTCTACGTGCCGTCCGGGCCGATGATGAAGGGGCACTGGCGCGGCGAGACTCTGGGCTCCGGGTCGGACGTCTGGAAGTACTGGGACGAGCGCCGCGCCGGGAGACTCGCGGAACAGGCCTGGGAGGAGATCGAGGGCGGCATCGCCCGCTCGCCGGGGCACTGCATGACGATGGGCACGGCGGCGACGATGACCGCGCTCGCGGAGACGATGGGCTTCTGCATCCCGGGCGCCTCGTCGGTGCCGGCGATGGACAGCAACCACGCGCGGCTCGCCGCCGAGGCCGGGCGGCAGGTGGTGGCGAACGTGTTGTCTAGCGAAGCGATGCCGACTCAAATCGCGACCCGCGCGGCGTTCGAGAACGCGGTGGCGGTGCTGATGGCGGCGGGCGGGTCGACCAACGCCATCGTCCACCTGATCGCCATGGCGGGCCGGGCGGGCGTCGATTTGGGGCTCGCCGACTTCGACGCGATCTCGCGCCGGACGCCGCTGCTCGCCGACCTGCGGCCGGCGGGGCGGTTCCTGATGGAGGACTTCTATTTCGCCGGCGGCCTGCGCGCGCTGCTGTCACAGATGGGCGACGATCTGTTGCAGCTCGACCTGCCGACGGTCAACGGTCGCACCCTGCGCGAGAACATCGCCGGGGCGGAGGTGCACCTGCCGGAGGTGATCCGCCCGCGGGCTGAACCGGTGGCGCCGGACGGCGGCCTGGCGGTGCTGGGCGGCAACCTGGCGCCGCGCGGGGCGGTCATCAAACACTCCGCCGCCTCGCCCGAGCTGCTGCGGCACACCGGCCCGGCGGTGGTGTTCGAAAGCTACCCCGACCTCGCCGCGCGCATCGACGACCCGGACTTGCCGGCGACGCCGGACTCGGTGTTGGTGCTCAAGGGCGGCGGGCCGCTCGGCGCGCCGGGGATGCCGGAGTGGGGCATGCTGCCGATCCCCAAGAAGCTGTTGGAGGCGGGCGTGCGCGACATGGTTCGGGTCTCCGACGCGCGCATGAGCGGCACCAGCTACGGCACCTGCGTGCTGCACGTCGCCCCGGAGTCCGCCGCGGGCGGGTCGCTGGCGGCGGTGCGCGACGGCGACCCGATCACGCTCGACGTCGCGGCCCGGCGGATCGAGCTCGGCGTGCCGGAGGGGGAGATCGCGCGGCGCCTGGCGGAGTCGCCACCGGCGCCGGGCAGGCGCTACGCGCGCGGCTACACGCGGCTCTATCTCGACCATGTGACGCAGGCCGACCGTGGCTGCGACTTCGATTTCCTCGAGGGCACGGCGCCGACGCCCGAGCCGGCGATCTTCTGACGTGCGCGTCGGCGGGGTGGCGGGAGCGTCTCGCTCCCATCGCTCCCATCGCTGGCGGGCGTCCTGGCGGCGTCCCACCGCCGGGCTGCAGCGGTCGTGCCGGCGTCGCCGCGCCGTGTGGAGGTTGCTATGCCAGCACCGAGTCGACGCGCCGGTGTTGGCGGTCGGCGGGGCCGAGTTTGCCCTTCGCGCCGGTCGCTTCGAGCAGGGTGTTGTAGAGGTCGATGCCCTCGGCGCCGACGTCGGCGACCCCGCCCGTCTTGATCCTTCCGGCGGCGCCGGTCACCGCGTGGAAGACGCCGGACAGCTCGCGTTTGACGTCGTTGTGACGGCCGTCGCCGGATTCGGTCGAGACGGTGATGAGCGAGTTCTCCAACACCGTGCGCCCGTTCGCCTCGCGGCAGTCCTCGGTGTCGAGCGCCTTCAGGAAGTAGGCGACCTCGCGCATCTTCATGTGGGCATGCGCGCGCAGTTCCTCGTTGCGCTTCTTCTCGTTGAACTCGTGCCACCACTCGTGGCTGCAGCCCTTGTCGCCCGACTTGCGGCGCTGCCCGGCGTCGTCGAAGGCGAAGCGCTTCTCGCCGTTGTAAATGTAGTCGCCCTTGAGGCGGATGCGCTCGCCGGCGGCGAGGAAGGTGATCGAACCGAAGCGCGCCCGGTCGGTCTGGATCGCCAGCGCGTAGAGGTCGGCCAAGAGCCGCCATTCGGTGGTGAGCTCCTCGAGCGTGATGTCGATGCCCTGCCCGCCGGGGTCGGCCTTGCCGCCGTGCAGCAGCTCCGAGGCCGGCGGGGCTTCGGGCGCGCCGGGCACCTTCCGCCCCATCGCGAAGGCGCGCTGCTCCAGCTCGCGGACGCGGTCGAGGTGGTCTTTGAGCCGCGAGCGCGACGCCCCGCCCAGCGGCGATGCGCCACCGGTGTAGTGCCGGTACTGGTCGACGACCGTGTCGAGCACGCTGCGCTTCATGCGCGCCCTGCGGGCATCGTCGCCATCGCCGAGCGCCAGCCCGCCGAACACGCGGTCGAAGAGATCGCGCGGCGACTCCTGCATCGCGCCGGCGACGGTGCCGTCGGGGTTGTAGCTGTGCACGTAGCGCGAGACGCGGCTGCGGCGGAAGAAGGTGCCGGCGACCAAGGTCGGCACCATCCCGGCGGGGAGGCCGTCGGGGTGGTGGGAGCGGCGCACCATCTGGTCGATGGAGGCGCCGCCCGCGCGCGCCTCGCCGTCCGGGGGCGCGGCAGTGAACGCACCCGAGGCGCCGTCGAAGTGGGCGTTGATGCCGGACTCGTCGCAGCGCACCTGGTCGATGCCGCGCATGATGAGCAGTTTGTCCTTCAGTTCGCCGAGCGGCTCAAGCGGGCCGTCGAAGCCCTCCTTCTGTAGGGGCGCCGGGATCCCGAGCCCGAAGAAGACGTTGAACGCCCGCGCCGGGACGCCCTCGGCCACCTTCGCCGCCGCCCAAGGCGCCGCCGCCGCCGCGCGCGGGGCGAGCATCTCTTCGAGGAACGGCAGGCCGACGGTGATGCCGCCGAGGCCGCGCAGGACGGTGCGGCGGGAGAGGGATTTCGAGGTCATGACGGAGGGGAGCTTACGGCTTCGCAGTGGTGTTGGCGAGGGTTTGGTTCGCCCGCGAGGGGCGCGAGGTTCCGAGGAGGCGGGATCTCAAAAGGCGACCCCTCCCCGTAACGGACGATTCCGATTCAATCTTTCGCCAAGCGGTAGGTCAGCGCTTCCAACTCGTGAACCGGATCACGGCCCAAGGCGCTCCGTGATCCGCCAAGCGACGCCCGGATAGCGATTCTTCAGTTCTTCCAATGCCGCCGTGGCGAGCGGGAAAGCCGGTGTGGGGGAGGCAATCTCGTAGAAAGATACTCGCCCATTCACGGTCCGCAGATCGACAAGGCAGCGACCAAACCTCGTGGAGATCGTGATGCGTTGCCCCATGTCCAATGATGTTGATACAGCCCGGTTCAGTAACGGGAACTTCCAACGAACCATTTGCGGCGAGCGGATCGACGGGTTGCCAAGCCCCTCCACGAAAACAAGGTCGCCACCCTGGCGCTTGAACGCGTTCGCTATGTCATCGCTGAACTCGCCCCACTCAGCCTCTTCCAAATGACTCCAACTCAGCGCGAAAGCTCCCACGAAGGAGAGCAGGCCGACACATACCAGACATGCGGTGACCTTCGGTTTGAAAAGGAATCGGGCGAGAGGTCTCATGAAGGATGCCGGTACCAACGTGATTTTCAGCGAAGTCTTTGAGCGCGAATATTTTACTCGGCGTGGATCCGAACACCTCCACAATCCTCCAAGACATTCTCGGGTTCAACAGGTGTCCGCTTCCCTTCACTCGGCCACCGTCTGCACGGTGCGGACGAGGTCGCTGAGGGCGATGGCTTCCGCTAAGGCTTGGAAGGTGAAGCCGGCCTGGGTGGCCTCGGCGTGGGCGGCTTTGACCAGGGGTTCGTCGGCGCCGCCGATCGGGCGGCCGAGGGCGAACTGGGCGTACTTCCAGGTGATCGATTCGCGGACGCGCTCGCTCTCGGCGAGCAGGTCCATCAGCTCGGCGATGTCCTCGTAGGGCACGGGCTCGGCCTCGCCGGGGAACAGGACGGCGCCGTCCTGGCGCAGGCGGTTGCCGTAGCGGTCGATCTCCGAGTAGCCGCCCAGGCCGTCGAAGCGCTCGAGCCCGAAGGCCAGCGGCTCGAACTTGCTGTGGCAGCCGCCGCAGGATTTGTCGTTGATGCGCATCTCGGAGATCTTGCGCTGCGGCAGGCCCGGCTCGCTGGGGACGGGCGTGGTGTCGGTGCCGGGCGGCGGGTCTTTGACGCCGCTGCGCAGCAGGTCGTGCATCACGAACAGCCCGCGGGTCACCATCGAGGCGTCGTCGCCGCCGATGGTCAAGATGCTGCCCTGCGTGAGGAGGCCGCCGCGGGCGGGTTCGGAACCGAGGGACACCGGCACGAGCTGGTCCTCCGCCCCCGCCGCCGGCGGGTCGATCCCGTAGTGGCGCGCGAGCCGGGGCGTGAGGTGGGTGCGCTGGGCGTTGAGGAGCTCGTGCAGGGGGCGGCGCTCCCTCCAGGCGATGTCCTCGAAGAAGGCCAGCGTCTCGGCGCGCATGTCTTCGGCGAGCGCGGGCGTCCAATTTGGATACTTCGTTTTGTTAGGCGCCATCTCGCGCAGGCGGTCGAGGTGCAGCCAATCGGCGGCGAACTGCAGCGAGCGGGCGACGGCGCGCGGGTCCTTCAGCATCCGCCCGACCTGCCGGGCGGCGCCGTCGCGCGAGGCGAGCTCGCCTTTGTCCGCGGCGCGCAGCAGCTCCTCGTCGGGCGGCGCGCCCCAGAGGAGGTAGCTCATGCGGCCCGCGAGCGCGTGGGCGTCGAGCGGCCAGCGCCCGCCGTCGCCGCGCTGTTCCTCGACGAGGTAGAGGAAGCGCGGCGACTGCATCATGGCCTCGACGATCAGCCCGACCGCCTCGTCGAAGCTGCCGCCGGCGGAGGCGACGGCGGTGCTGATGCCGCGGTAGGCGACCAGCTCGTCCTCGGTCAGCGGGCCGCGCAGGAGCCAGCGGCCCATCGGCCGGATGAGCGCCTCCATGTCCTTGTCGGTGAACTTGCGCGACCTGCTGAAGCGCTTGGCGAAGGCGGCCTTGTCGAGGCGCCCGGCCGCGATCTCGGCGAGGCGGGCGTAGGCCTCGACGTGGCCGAGGTCGACGCCGAGGTTGTAGGCGGTGTTGCTGAAGCCGTCGGCGCGCAGGTCGGGCGGCAGGATCTCTAGCGCCTCTTTGGAGACATCGACCCCGAGCGAATCGCGCACCGTGGCGATGTACTCCGGCACGGTCAGCCGGCGCACCCAGGTCTGCGCGGCGCGGCGGTCGCGTTTGTGGGCGAGGGGGTCGACCTCCTCGGCGGGCCAGTGCGCGCCGGCGGCGATCCACGCCTCCAGCGCGGCTTTCTCTTCCGGGTTCAGCGGCGAGCGGTCCTCCGGCATTTCGTCGTCGAGCACCATCCCCCACAGCTCGCTTTCGTCGGGTTTCCCCGGTACGATCGACTTCGACGCGAGGGCGGCGTCTCGCTTGGAGAGGTCGAGCTCGCCCTCGCGGTTGGCGGTGTCGTGGCACTCGAGGCAATGCTTCGCCAAGATCGGCGCGATCTGTTCGTGGAAGCGGCGCTCGTTCTCGGCGTCCGATGCGGCCAAGGCGCCGCCGCCCGGGCCCGCGCCGGGGCCGGCGCCGAAGTTGCCCGCCACCTCCGCCGGGGTCAGCGCGCGGCCGTAGAGCGCGACCAGCCGGTAGCTGCCGAGCCAGAGCCGCGACTCCCGGCCGGGCTCGTCACCCAAGGCGAGCGCCATGCCGGAGTCCCAGTTCGACAGGTCGCCGTCCGCCTCCCCGGCGGCGTCCTCGCGGCCGTCGAGGTAGAGCTTCGTCCGCCCTCCCTTCTCGCGGGTGTAGACCACGTGCGTCCACTTGGTGGTGAGGGCGCGGCCTCTGCCTTTCAGCGAGGGGTTGCCGTTGTTGTCGGTCTTCGTCGTGCGCAGGCGGACGTCGAACTGGCCGCCGTCCTGGCCGAGGGTGAAGTTCCGCGCGCTGGTGCTCGACGACAGCGTGACGATGCGCGCCGGGCCGGACTGGTCGGGCTTCGCCGGGCGCACCCAGGCTTCGATCGTGATCGCGCCGGAGCGCTTCACGGCCTCGCTCAGCCGGCGGGCGGGCCCCGGGGCAACGACCGCCGCCCGGCCGGTCACCGTCAGTTCACCGGGTTCGCGCCGGACGGCCTTCGGGTCGCCGACCGCGAGGTCGAGCGGCGGCTTCAAGCCCGATCGGTCGGCGATGCGCGCGCCTTCGGCGTCGTGGAAATCGTAGAGCGCCAGCAGGCCGGTTCTGGCGCGTTCGGGTGCGGGCTCATCGGCGGTCGCGAACGGGGCGAGGAACAGCCCGAGAAGGAGCCAGGCCGAGGACAGGAGGGGCGGGGATTTGGACACGCCCTATTTACGCATGCGCGGGCGGGTTCTCTCAACAAGAGTCGGCGCCGCAGCGAACGATCAAGAGATCGAACGGGAGGATTCCGGCGGGGGTCTTCACGAAGTTATCCGGTTTGGCGTCGAGGATGAGGATCCCAAAGGGTTCATGAAACCAGCCGAAGAACGAGTCAGGGAGTGGCTCGTAGCCTCGCTTCTCAAAATATTGCTCGATCTCCTCAACGGTTGGATGCGGGTCGTTGGCCGCCACTGGGGCAAGCCACTTTTGAGAGACTACCAAAGAGACGCCTCCGGTGATCGATCCTTCGAGGCGACTCTCTTCCCCAGTCACCAGCACGCCCTCAAGCCGTACGTCGTCATCGAACAGCGCGTTCTGCATGGAGAATCGGGTCAGGTATTCGAGCGGGGTCGCGTAAGTCGGCCGCCAGCCATCGGGCGACCACTCGGGGACCATCCCGAACGTGCCAGTCCAAGTCCTTTTGACCGCACGTTGGTCGTGTTTTCGGAAGCGAACCTCATGCTCGCCTGTCTCGTCGCTGACGAGCGGGAGAGCTTCGAAATCCGCCAACGCGATCAATCGCCCTGCTTCTTCTGCCCATTGGACAAGGCGCGCAACCTGTGCTTCG
The DNA here is from genome assembly GCA_030430255.1 of Verrucomicrobiia bacterium. Classification (GTDB taxonomy): domain Bacteria; phylum Verrucomicrobiota; class Verrucomicrobiia; order Verrucomicrobiales; family DEV007; genus JAUIGD01. The sequence continues at coordinate 29,209 of JAUIGD010000005.1, read as the reverse complement.
CCGAGGCTTTGGCCTGGACGAGGACTTGCTCCAACGAGAGCGGCGGCAGCTTCGCCAAGGCCTTCCGCGCCGCGACGTCGTCGGGATGGGGGGCTGGAAGGTTCTTGCTCATGCTGTGAATGGTCATGCCGAACCCATCGCTTGTCAAAGCGCTGCCCGTGACGCCTCAAAGCCGCATCGACGCCTGCTTCACCGCCGCGTCCAAGTCCTCGAGCGGAAGCTTCAACTGCCCGGCGTACCCTTCGAGGTCGAAGTTCTCGCGGTCGCCTTGCTGGATCTCGAACAGCACGCCACCGGCGGCGGCGGTGCGGCGGGCGTCGTCGCCGATCCTGTTGAGCCAAAGGACGGCCCGTCCGGGGTCGCGGGTCGCCCAGCCGGCGGCGAGCTGGCCGGCGGCGGATTCGTCGCCGTCGAGCCCGCGCCCGCGCAGCCACTCCTCCACCGCCGCCGGTTCGGCGCGCACCCAGTAGCCGATCGCCATGCTCAGCGCGCGCGCCCGCAGGGCGGGGTCGTCCTCCGGGGTGCGGTCGAGCAGCCAGTCGGCGTTGCCGGCGGGGTCGGCGTTGGCGTAGCGCTGGGCGACCGACCACTGGATGCTCTGGTCGGTGATGGCCTGCTCGTCGAGCCAGCCCGCGGCGGCCGCGGGGTCGATCTCCGACCAGGCGCCGACGAGGGTGCTGATGCCCTTCGAGCGCGCCGTCTCGTCGTCGAGCGCGAGCACCATCGACAGGGCCGTGCCGCGCGTGTTCTCGTCGGCCGCGAGTTGGGCGAAGCCGTACCACATGTTGTGCGTGCGCCCGTCTGGCGCGTCGATCACCGCCCCGAGCGCCGCCGCCGGGTCGCGCTGCGCCCAGGCGAAGGTCAGCGCGCCGAAATCTTGCTCGAGCATGTAGCGCTGCGCCTTCGGCGCGGCCTCGAGTTCTGCCAGCAACCAGTCGCGGGCCGCGGCGGGTTCGCCCCGCCGCACCCAAGACAGCACCGCCGCCCGGCGCGCGTCGCGGAAGACCGTGCTGCCAAGATTGGCCCCGGCCCAGGCGAGCGCCGCCTCGGGCTCCGCCTCCGCCCAGCGGCCGACCGCCGCCGCCAGCGCCGCCGCCGGTGGGGGGGAGCTCGCGAGCAGTGCGGGCAGGAGTTCGCGCGCCTCCTCGGGCGTCAGTTCGGCGATCAGGGCGAGCGCCGCCGGCTCCGCGCCCAGTTCGGTGGACTGCACCGACCCTAGCAACGCGGTGGCGACTTCGCCGACGTCCCGCCCGTCGCGCAGCGCGATCTCCGCTTCGGCGACTTCGGAGTAGTCGCGGGAGACCGGCGCCGGCCCCCGCTCCGGGGCGGGTTTCAACAGCGCGCTGGCCGGCGCGGCCGGCCCGCCCTCCGAGCTCGGTGGGGCGGGGCGCGGCGGGCGTTTGCCGAGGCTCCAGCCGAGCCCGAGGCCGGCGATGCAGCCCGCGGAGAGCAGGCACCAGAAGGTCGTTTTGGAATTCATCGTCAGGGCGCGGCTTCGCGCGGCGGGAGTTCGGCCTCGATCCTGCCGCGCGCCTCAGCGTCGAGCAGGTCGGCGGGCAGGGCGTCGTAGGCCGCCCAGGCGGCGGGCGCGTCCGCCCTCGCCCAATTCTTCAAGACGGTGCGGAGCGCGGTCGGCCGCAACCCGTCGGAGGGGGTCGCCTTGGCCCATTCGACCGCGCTCTCCGGGTCGGTGGCGACGAGCTTCTCGGCCAATTCCAAAACCGCGCCGGCGTGGTCGTCGCCCAGCTCCTGGGCGGCCAGCCACTCGGAGGCGGCGACCGGGTCCTCCTGTGCCCAGGCGTCGACCAGCCGCGTCAGCTTGGTGTCGCGCCCCGGGTGCCCGCCCTCGCGCGCCAGCCACCAGTCGATCGCGGCGTCGCGGTCCTCGCCGAGCCAGGCGACGAGCACCGATTTGCACATCATGTAGTCCTCGCTCTTGTCGAACTCGGCGCCGTCCAGCCAGCCGGCCAGCTCGGCGGGGTCGTGGCGCGACCAGTCGTCGAGCAGGTCGCGGATCCGGTCGCGCTGTTCATACTCGCTGCCCGGCATCGCGCCCACTGCATCTAGCAACTCGATGCGCCCTTCCGAGAGCGCGGCCATCTCCCGCAAGCCGATGACTGCGCCCGAGCGGGATTGCGGGTCGTCGAGCGAGGCCAGCGCCGCCGCCGCCGCGGAGGGGTCGCGCATCGCCCACGCGCCGACCACCCAGCGCAGGTCGGAGATCGGCATGAAGCGCCCCATGCTCGCCTGGTCGTAGCGCATCGCCGGGTCGGTCTGCTTGCGTGCCATGAACCACCCGAAGGCCGCCTCGGGGTCGCGCGAGGCCCAGGCGCGCAGCGGGTCCGAGACCGGGTGCATCCCCATCCACGGTCGCGCGAGGTCCTCCAGCGCGAACCCGCAGGCCGCGGCGCCGTCGAAACCCGCCCAGCGCTCGAGGACCAGCGCGACCAGCGCGCCCGGTTGGCGGCGCGCGCCTTCGATCTCCACCGCCAGCGCGGCGGCGGCGGGCAGGTCTTCCGGCGCGATGAGCGAGATCCGCGCCCCGGCGCGCACCTTGGCCGCCGTGTCGAGCGCCGATCGGCGCAGCTCGGCCTCGGCGGCGCGCAGCAAGGTCGCCAGCGACGCGCGGCGGCCCTCGGCAAGTCCTGCTTCCGGCGCCGTCCGGTCGCCCCCGGGACCCTCGCGCGGGGGCTTCGGACCGGAGGTGTCGCCGTCGGCTTCGAGCCCTTCCAGCGCGCGGGCGTTCGAGGTCGAGGCGCGCGCCGCGACCCAGCCGACGCCGGTCGCGCAGAGCAGCGCCGCCAGGGCCCCGGCGCCGGTGAGGAGTTTCGTTTTCATGATCGTCGCTGTCGTGGTGGTGGTGGTGATCGCCGCGGCCCCGCCGCCGGAAGAGGCCGCCGCCAGCGCCCCGGCCGCCAGCCCCGCCGGCGCCGCCTCGGCGCCCGATTGCAAGGCCGCGCCCAGCCCGGTCGCCAGCGCCGCCGCCGGCAGCGCCAGGCCGCGCCTGCCGCGGAACCAGCGCGCCAGCTTGTCCAGCGCGCGCGCCGCCCTCTTCTCGAGCGCCCCGCTGCTGCGGCCCAGCGCCGCCGCGATCTCGGCGTAGGGTTGGCCCCGCCAATAGCGCCGCAACAGGACCTCGCGATCGAGTTCCGGCAGCGCCGCCATCGCCTCGTCGAGCGCGGGCAGCGCCTCGCCCCACCTCGGGTCGCCCGGAGGCCCGGCCGGCGACGCTTTGTCCAGCGCCTCGCGGTCGATGCGGTAGGACTCCATCACCCGCGCCCGGTTCTGCTCCTTCTCGGCGGCGCGCATCGATTCGAAGGCCGCCGCGCGCTGCAGCCAAGCCGCCAGCGCGGGGTGCGCCCGCAGCTCGCCGGCCTTGCGGGCGAGCGTCGCGAACACGTTTTGTGCCACCTCTTCGGCGAGCGCCCGGTCGCCGCGCAGGCGCCGCATCGCCGCCCCGACCACGAGGCCACCGTAGCGTTCGACCAGGGCCGCGAAGGCCGCCTCGTCGCGGCGGGCGGCGAAGGCGGAGAGCAATGCGGCATCGTCGGTCATCGTGGTCAAAGCGGGGCGGGGCGGCGGGTCAGCCCTTCCCCCTACCATCCGGCGTCCGGCGCGAATCCGACAACTTTTCTGCAAGATGTGGCATCGGCGTCCCGCCGAAGTCCGTGCCGGAGGCGTCCCGCCTCCTGGCCAGATCGGCTCGGGCGAACTTCCCGGCCCGATGCGAGCGGGACGCTCGCGTTCCGGTCGCGACCGAGGCGGAGCGCGAGCATCGTGCTCGCTTTTGTCGATGGCTGCTGCGGAGGGAGCCGCAAGACCTTGATTTCCCCGCCCCGGCGGGCTTGGTTCGCGCTTCCGCGATGCCCGACGCGCCCGACTTCCTTCTGATCGACATCAGCAACTCCTTCACCAAGATCGCCCCCTCCGGCCGCGACGCCCTGCTCGCGGAGCCCGTCGCCGTGCCCACCCGGGAACTCGATGCTGCGGCGCTCGCCGGCCTGCCCTGGCCGGCGCCGGCCGGTGCGGTGGTGCTGTCCTCGGTCGTGCCCGGCCGCGAGGCCGTGATCGGCGAGGCCTTCCCGGACTCGCGCCTGATCGCCGTCGGCCCGGACATCGCGCTCGGGGTCGAGATCGACTACCCGGACCCGGCCACCATCGGCGCCGACCGCCTCGCCGACGCCGCGGCGGCGCACGAGTTCTACGGCGCGCCGGTGATCGCGGTCGACTTCGGCACCGCGGTGACCTTCGACATCGTCTCGCCCGCCGGCGCGTACGTCGGCGGCGTCATCGCGCCCGGCCTCGCCGCCATGACCGACTACCTCTACGACCGCACCGCGCTGCTGCCGCGCATCGACCTCGAGGAGCCGGTCGCCGCCATCGGCAAGTCCACGGTCGCCGCCATGCGCAGCGGCGCCGTCATCGGCTACCGGGGTCTGGTCAAAGAGATCCTCGCCGCGGTCGCGGCGGAGTTCGGCCTGGCGGAGACGCCGCCGGTCGTCGCCACCGGCGGCTACGCCGAACTCATCTCGGCGGGGATCCCGCAGATCGACAGGGTCCACCCGCACCTCACCTTGGAGGGCCTGCGCATCATCGGCGGGCTGAACCTTTAGCAATCCATTGGAAACTCAAACCGCACCCGCGCCCGCGCCCGCCTTGGGAACCGAGACCATCGGCATCGACTTCGGCGGCACCTCGGTGAAGATCGGCCTCCTCTCGGAGGTGCTCGGCGGCGCCGCGCCGGAGGTGGTGGTCACGGCCGACCACGACGGCCCGGAGGCGCTGGTCGACGCGATGGCGGACGTCGTCGCGGCCCTGCGCGAGCGCTGCCCCGCGGCGGCCGCCGTCGGCTGCGGGGTGCCCGGCTTGGTCGATGTCCCGGGCGGCGTCGTGAAGATCGTCACCAACGTCCCCGGCTGGGAGGACATCCCGCTGCGCGAGCTGCTCGCGGAGAAGACCGGCCTGCCCGCGGCGATCGACAACGACGCCAACTGCATGGCCTACGCCGAGTTCCGCCACGGCGCCGCGCGCGGCTACACCGACGTCGTCGCCCTGACGCTCGGGACCGGCATCGGCGGCGGCTTGATCATCGGCGGCGAGCTCTACCGCGGCAGCCGTTGCGCCGCCGGCGAGATCGGCCAGATGTCCATCGACTACCGTGGCAAGACGGGGCCGTACGGCCAGCCCGGCGGGCTCGAGACGTACATCGGCAACCGCCAGATCGGCGAGCTGGCCGCCGCGCGCCTGCACGACAAACCGGAGCCCGAGGGCGGTTGGACGCCGAAGGCGCTTGCCGAGCGCGCCGCTGCGGGGGACGCCGCCGCCAACGACATCTGGATCGAGATCGCCGACTACCTCGGCTGCGCGTTGGCGAGCGTCGCCTGGCTGCTGAACCCGCAGGCCTTCGTCATCGGCGGCGGGGTCGCCAAAGCCGCCGACCTGCTCTTCGAGCCGCTCGAGCGCCGCGTGCGGTCGATGGTCTCGGAGGTGATCTCGCAAGACCTGCGCATCCTGCCCGCCCAGTTCGGCAACGAGGCCGGCCTCATCGGCGCCGCGGCGCTCGCGGCAGAGGTGTCGTAGCTGCGAGCGTGGCATCGGCGTCCCGCCGATGTCCGTGCCGGAGGCGTCCCGCCTCCAGGCCACTCCAAAACGCCCGACGCCCGCCCACCCGCGTCGAGGGCGAACCAAACCATCCCCGATGCGAGCAAGATGCTCGCGCTCCGCTAGCCCGGATCGATCACCACATTCGCAGGCGAGGCGCTGCCATTCGTTGACGCTGAGTAGGCGGCGGCAGGGGCCGGCGAAGCGGCTGGGTAAACACCCTGCCCGAGCCGGTCACCACGCCAACACCCTCAGCGTCAACGAGGGCGAGCCACAGCCCGGAGCTTGGTGATCGATTCGGGCTACCGCTCGCCGATCGTCGCCCGCCAAGCCGCGGCCGCTTCCGGATCGGTGCGCTCCAGCCCTTCTGACAGCGCCTTCACCGCCGCGTCGCGAACCTCGCCGGGCGCGAGTTGCGACGCGGCGAACTGCGAGGCCGCGACGGGATCGTAGGTCGCCCAATTTCCCATCACGACCGCCAGCTGCTCGCCGGCCGCCGCGTCGGTTGCGGGCAGATCCAGCATCGCGTGCGCCGCCGCTTCCGGGTCGCGGTTCGCCCACGCGACGGCGAGCCGCGACCGCTCCACGGCCTCCGCCAGCGCGGCCGGGTCGCCGGCCTCCGCGGCGAGGATCGAGGCGTGTGCCGCCCCCGGGTCGAACAGCGCCCAGCGGCCCCAGGTCGCCGCTGCCCCGTCGGCGTCGCCTTCGGCGCGGACGAAGGCGACCGCCGCCTCGGGGTCGCGCTCGACCCAACCCTGTGCGAGGGCGTTCGAGAGCTCCGTCCGGCGATCGGCCGGGGCGCTCGCGATCAAGGCTTGGGCTTCGGCCGGACTGTTGTAGCCGAGGGCGGGCAGCGCGCCGAGGAGGAGGCGGGCGGGCAGGTTCCCCTCGGCGTCGCCCTCCGCGCCAGCGAGCAGGGCCATCGCCTCGCGCACGGCGTCGGCGCCGTCGGCGCCCAACTGCAACCCCGCCCTCCGCGCCAGGGAATCGCGCTCCGGGATCTCGTCGTCCGCCCCCCCCGCGATCCACTGCAGCGCCGCGGGGGCATCTTCAGCGAGGTAGTTGCCGAGCAACGCCGTTCGTCCTGCGGGGCTCAGAACGTTGGCAAACATCAAGGCCTCGTTCGGCGGCATCGCCGCGGCAGCGTGGACCGCGAGGGCCGCCATGTCTTCATCGCCAAGTTCCGCCTGAGCCGCGGAGGGCGCCACCCGGGGCTCGCGTGTGGCCCAACCGATGAAGGCGGAATACCTCGCCTCCTCGCGCAACCCATCCGGGACGCGGTCGGCCGCAGCGAGCGCCGCCGCCGGGTCGCGCCCGGCCCAGGCTTCGATCAGATCGACGGTCAACTCCTCGGCCTCGTCGGCATCCGGCCAGACGAGCACCGCCTCGAAGGTGGCGAGCGGGTCGGCGAGGAACATCGGCTCGAGCAGCGACTCCAGCACCTCCGATCTCAGCTCCTCGTCCTCGATCGCCATCGCCACCGGCAAGGCCTCGCCGACGCGGGGCCCTGCGAAGCCGAGCATGCCACCGAAGTTGTCGAGGACACCTTCCTCGGCCAGCGCCAGCTCCAGCGCCCGCTTGGGGTCGGCCTTCGCGAGCAGCTCGATGGACATCAGTTTGACCTCCTGCCCCATGTCGCCGCCGATCGCCTCGCCGAGCGCGATGGCTCGGTCGGGGTCGATCTCGGCCACGAACAGCGCTGCCCCGAACGCGAACCAGGCCGACATCGACTCGTCGTCGCCCGGCGAACCCGCCGCCTCCCAGCGACCCTTGCCGTAGGCCAGCAGGCCAGCGGCATCGACCTCCGCCCAGCGCTGCATGAAGGCGAAGGCCGCAACCTCATCGACGGTGTCGACCCAGGCCTCTGCGACCTCGGTGTCCTCGCCCCCGAAGTAGGTCTCCACCAAGGTGCGGATCGCCGCGCTGTCCATGGCCGCGATCGCCTCGAGGCAGGCATCCGTCCGCGCCGCCTCGTCCTCGATCGCCTCCAGCTCCGCCGCCACCCCGTCGACATCGCCGTCCAACAGGCGCGCCACCCATTCCGCCCCTCGCCCCGCCGGCGGCGCCTCGACCAGCTCCTTGACGCCCGCCTCCCAAGTGTCGCTCGCGGCTCCGACTGCCTGGCCCGATCCGCTGGCACCGCTGGTCGAAGCATCGCCCGTCGGCTCCGCCGAAGTCTGCCCCGCTCCCGCCCACCGTCCCGCCGCGAAGGCGGCGACGGCGAGCGCGGCGAGGGTGATGCCGCCGAAGGTCTTCACAGTGTCCCCCCGTTCCCTTCTGGTGGATCGTATGGTCCGGGCGGGAGGAACGCACCGGGCGGGAGGAACGCTTCGGGCGGCACGGGCTGCAGGAACTCAAACTGATTCGACATCTCTGACCAACGCAATCCGGGCGGGTTCTCCGCTGCCTCTCGAAGCTCCGGGTCGGCGATCTCGTCGAACCGGATGTCAGAACCCGAGATGACAGCCGCTGCTCCGATCAATGTCAGCGCCGCTTCCCGCGGCTGCTCCGCCAGCCAGGCAGCGGCCGCTGCGGGGTCCTGCCGCAGCCAGTCGGCCACGAACCGCGTTCGACCGCGCGTGGCATGGAGCGTCCCCGCCTCCGCGAGTTCCCGCCGGCGTTCCAGCGGCAGATCTCGGTTCGACATCGCGCGATCGTAGAACCCATCTCGCTCCCTTCCCCGGAGATGCTCCGCCGCATGGGCCAGGGCCGCTTCCGGCTCGGCCTTGAGCCACCCTTCGAGCAGCGCCGGCATGAGGGTGACCCGCTGCGATTCAGGCAGCGTCTCCGACCAGCTGAGCGCCGCTGCCGGGTCCCTCTGCGACCACTCATGGGCGACCACCCGAAGGTTGGGATCGGAGCCCAGAGTCATCACGATGTCGCTACGCATCTCCCCTCCCGGCGCGACCGTGGCTCGGACGACATGCTCTAACGGGGCTTGCGGCAGCCGTTCCACAAACGCCAAGGCCGCGAGCGGATCCTTCTTCGCCGCCTTCTCCAGCACCTCGGTGATGGCGCTGCGCTCGGACTGGGGATCGAGGTCCGCCGCCCGCTTCAGAGCCGCCATCGGGTCGCGCTCGGCCAGCCGGTTGAGGAAGCGCTTGCAACATTCCTCGCGCCGAGAGCGGATCTTCGCCCCGCGCAGCGTCGCCCAGATCTGGTCGGCGGCCTCGCCTTCCAGTTCCGCCAGGGCGAAGGCGACCTCGTAGGTGTTCTCATCGAACACCAGCACGTCGCCGCGGACAAAGGCCTCCGCCAAGCCGACGCCGTCCACCTCCGCCCAGCGTTTGAACAGCCGCTCCGCCAGCATCTCGACCATGCCGAAGTCATCGTCGAAACCGACGCCGTGCTCCACAGCCAACTGCTCGAGCAAGGCGTCGAACTCCCCGGGTTCGCACGCGTCGATGAGGCGCAAGGTGGCGCGCAGTTTGGAGAAGCCGCCCAGCCCCCCGGCGCGCGACACGCGGGCGAGCATGGCCGCCGAGCCGGGCTCCGACCTGCCCAGCGCGGTCGCCGGCTCCGGCTCCGGGCTTCGTTGCGCCCCCGATGCTTCCCCCGCCTCGCCCACCTCGCCACCGGCTCGTTCCCCCGGCGCGCTGGCGTAGCCGAGCCAGAACCCGCCCGAGGCCACTCCGGCCGCGGCGAGGAGCGCACGCATTTTCATCCCGCGAAAATACATCGACCCCGGGGATCATGGAAGCCCCCATTCCATTTCGATCACAGCAACGGAGCGGCGACACTCCTGTCGCCGGGCGGGCGGTGGCGGGCGCTCTGGCGCCCGGCATCCGTGGGGCGAAAACCGGGTCAGGCGCGACCGGACCACGGCGGCAATGCCGCCGCTCCGCCCAGCCCCGACTTCCGTTTGATTCCGCGCCGGGCGGACATTGATTGCGACCTTTTCGCCCATGCTCACCCGCCGCTCCGCCCTCAAATCGCTCGCCACCGCCACCGGTGCCGCCTTTGGCCCATCGCTGCTGCCGCCCGCCGCCCATGCCGGTGCAGCCCAGGGTGCGGCCCCCGGCGCCGCCCGCGGCCTCAAGCGCATCGTCTTCTTCCTGCAGAACCAGGGCTTCGACCCGGCGACCGCGATCCCGAAGGGGCTCGGGGAAGACGTCCCCCTCGCCGGGGTCGAGCTGCCCGAACCGATCCGGCCGCTCGAGGCGATCAAAGACAAGCTGCACATCGTCAACGGCCTGCACGGGCGCCACACCAGCCCCTCGCACAGCGCCTACTTCGGCGCGCTCGGCGGCTACCGCGGCGGCATCGGCATCCCGGCCCGCGGCGTGACGATCGACCACGTGGTCAGCGGCCTCCTTCCCGAGACGATCCTGCCGCACCTCTGCATCGGCATGGACTCGCTCGAGAACATGCGCTCGCGCCCGACCTTGGCGACGCTCTCCGCCGCGGGTGCCGGCCGGCCGATCTTCATGCACTCGAACCCGGTCGACCTCTACCAGATGCTGTTCGGCGGCATCGCGACCGGCGAGGTGAAACGGCGCTACGAGGCGCGCTCGCGGGTCTTCGACGCCGTCGAGGGGCTCGCCCGCAACGGCGGCGAATCCCTGCCCGCCGGCGAGCGGGCGCGCTATGGCAACTACGTCGACGGATTCCGCGACATCAACGGCCTGCGCGAGCGGCTGGCCGGCGCCTCGGCGCACCTCGGCCAGTTCGCCCCCGAGTTCGGGGCAAAGTTCACCGCGCCCGAGTTCGAGACCGACTGGCATGACGCGCTGCTCGACATCGGCATCGCCGCCCTCCGGTCCGGCATCACCAACACCCTCACGATCGGCTCCGGCCGCGGCGAGATCTTCGGTGCGTGGAAGGGGCTCGGCGTCGACAAGCAGGGGCACAACCTGGGTCACATGCCACAGCCGGGGAACGACATCTGGGTCAAGATCCGCCAGTACAACAGCCGCATGCTGGTGAAATTGGTCGAGAGCCTCGAGTCGATGCCCGAGGACGGCGGCACGATGATGGACCACACGCTGATCGTCTACACCAGCAACAACGCCGACAAGCAGCACACCAATGGCCAGAACTGGCCGTTCATGCTGATCGGCAACCCGGGCGGCGCGATCAAGACCGGCCAGTTCACCCAGCTGGACGGCAAACGGCCGATCAACGCGATGTACGCCACCCTCCTCCACGCCGCCGGCGCGCCCTGCGACCGCTTCAACATGGACGGCAAGCTGGCCGAGAAGTTCGACCGGGGCGTCGGGCCGATCGAGCAGCTGATGGCGTAGCCAAGCCGATGTCTGCTGGCGATTCCGAACGGCCCGCGCGTCCTCTCGGGTGGCGCGGAGGCGAGGGCGTCGCCCGGACGCCGCCGTCCCGCGCTGCGCGCCTGCCGATCGTCAGCGTGGCGGCGGCGCTTGCGGGCCTGCTGTCGCCCGGCGCCGCCGCCGCGCCGCCGGCCGTCGAGCTCGAACCGTTCCTCGCCAACTACTGCTACGACTGCCACGACTCGGACGTGCAGAAGGGCGGCGTCTCGCTGGAGGGGCTGGGCGGCGTCGGCGCCGAGAACGCCGAGCTCTGGACCCGGGTCTGGGAACAGGTCGCCCTCGCGGCCATGCCGCCGCGGGACAAGAAGAACCAGCCCTCGGCCGGCGAGCGACTGCGGATCTCGACGTGGATCACCGGCGAGCTCGAGACGGCGCTCGCGGACGCCGGCGGCTTCAGCACCCACCGCCACCCCTCCAAGGCCAACCACCTGCCGCACGAACTCCTCTTCGGCGCGATCCCCGAGGGGTTGGCGCCGACCTCGACGCCGGCCCGCCTCTGGCGCGTCGATCCGCAGGAGCACCTCGTCCGGCTCAACGCGCTCATCAACGAGGAGCCCGAATACAACCCGAACCACCCCGGCCTGCGCGCCCGCGGCGACCAGATCCCTTGGAACACGCTCGGCGAGGTGAAGGTCTACTACGGGCTCGACCGCATCAACAGCTGGGTCGGCGGCAGCGCCGCGTATGTCGCCGCCATCACCGGCTTCCCGCCGGTGCTCAGCACGGCCGCCGACCACGGCCTGCGCAGTTATCCGTCCCTCTCCTCGGTCAACGGAGCCGAAGCCACGCAGATCGCCCAGACCGCCGAAGACATCGTCCGCTACATGGCGCTCGGGCCGCCCGGCGAGAGCTGGCAGTTCACCGACGAGCCGAAGAAAGTCCAGCGCCCGGCGAAATACCAGGGCGTCGACATCCGCGGGACCATCCAGAGCCTGACCTACCAGACCGAGCCGACGCGACCCCTGACCCCGGTGGCCGAACTGATGGAGGGGGAGGGCGTCGGCGGGGCCGAGCTGCGCGCGGCGGTCGATTTCCTCTTCGAGGCGCTCACCTTCCGCCCGCCGACCGCGGAGGAGTCCGCCACCTACTGCAGGATCGCCGAGGGCGCGGTCGCCGAACTCGGCAAGGAGGAGGGGGTGATCCTCGGCCTGTCCTCGATCTTCCTCGATCGCGAAGCCCTGTTCCGCGCCGAGCTGGCGGAGCGGGGTTCGCCCGACGAGCACGGCCGCGTCATGCTGCAGGACTGGGAGCTCGCCCTCGCCGTGAACGCCGCGTTCAGCTACCTGCCGCCGAACCCCGATCTGCGGGGGGCCGTCCTCGACGGCCGCATGAAGGATCGCGACGACGTCGCCCGCGAGGTGGCGCGCATCCTCGGCGACCCGAGCATCCGCAAACCGCGCGTCCTGCAGTTCTTCCGCGAGTACTTCGACTACGACCGCGCCGGCCGCATCTGCAAGGACGACGCCGCGTTGAGCGAGGCGACCGGCGGGGCGCCGCGCGACTACGTCTCCGACATGTTCGCGATGGTGCAGAGCACGGACCGGCTCGTCGAACGGATCCTCGAGGAGGACCGCGACGTCCTGCGCGAGCTGCTGACCACCGACCGGGCCGTCTATCGCCCCCGCTCGGACTCGCTCTACTACAGCACCCGCGAAAACCTCAGGAACCCCAAGCCGAAGCCGGACCCGAACAACCCGAAGAAGAAGCGCCAGCCCACCCCCGAGGAGCGCGGCCACACGATGCTGCCGAAGGGGGAGGCCATCAAAGTGCGCGTGCCCGGGCTGCGCTACTACGGCGGCGACGCCGACCGCACGCTGACGACGCTGCCGGAGGGTCAACGCATGGGCATCCTCACCCACCCGAGCTGGTTGGTCTCCCATTCGGACGCGATGGACAACCACGCCATCCACCGCGGCAAGTGGATCCTCGAGCGCCTGCTCGGCGGCGCCGTCCCGGATGTCCCCATCACCGTCGACGCCCAGCTCCCCGACGAGCCGCAGTCGACCTTGCGCCACCGCATGCGCGTCACCCGCGAGGCGGAGTGCTGGCGCTGCCACCAGCAGATGGACCCCCTCGGGCTGCCCTTTGAAATGTACAACCACATCGGCCTCTACCGGGTCACCGAGCACGGGGAGCCGGTCGACACGGGCGGCGGGATCCTCCATACCGGCGATCCCGAACTCGACGGGCCGGTGACCGACGCGCTGGACATGATCGCCAGGCTCGCCGCCAGCGAGCGCGTCGAGCAGGTCTTCGTCCGCCACGTCTTCCGTTTCTGGATCGGCCGCAACGAGACGCCCGAGGACGCGCCCGTGCTGCAGGCCGCGTGGCGTGCCTACCGCGAGTCCGGCGGCAGCATGGACGCGCTGCTGACCTCGCTGCTGACCTCCGACGCCTTCCTTTACCGGCGGGTGGAGCGGTAGGCGGGCCGTCGGCGGGACCGCGGCATCGGCGTCCCTCCGATGCCCGTGCCGGAGGCATCCCGCCTCCGCGCCCGCCCGTTTGGGCATCGACCGCCGATGCGGGGTGCGGGCATGATGCTCGCGCCCCGTGTCGAGCTACAAGCCGAACGCCGCGTGCACCACGCGGGCGCCCTCTTCGAGCTGGCCCTCGTCGATGGTGACGGCGGTCTTGATCTCGGAGGTGGAGATCATCTGGATGTTGATGCCCGCGTCGGACAGGGCGGAGAACATCTGCGCCGCGACCCCGGAGTGCGAGCGCATGCCGATGCCGACCACCGACAGCTTGCCGATGCCGTCTTTGGTCTCCATGAAGACCGGGTCGCCGAGTTCGGCGACCAGCGGGCGGAGCGTCTCCTCGGCCTTCTTCAGGTCGTTGCGGTGCAGGGTGAAGGAGATGTCGGTCTTGCCGGTCTTGGAGACGTTCTGGACGATCATGTCGATGATGACCCGCCTCGTTGACGGCCTGGAAGACGCGCGCGGCGATGCCGGGTTTGTCGGGCACGTCCTCGATGGTGACCTTCGCCTGTTCGCGCTCGATGCTGACGCCGCGCACGACGACCTGCTCCATGTTGGGGTGTTCTTGGGTCACGATGGTTCCGGGGTTGTCGTTCATGCTGTTGCGGACCTCGAAGCGGACGTCGAATTTCTTGGCGAACTCGACCGAGCGCGACTGCATCACCTTGGTGCCGGAGGAGGCCATCTCCAGCATCTCGTCGTAGGCGATCTCGCGGATCTTCCGGGCGTCCGGCACCACCCGCGGGTCGCAGGTGAAGACGCCGTCGACGTCGGTGAAAATCTGGCAGAGGTCCGCTTTCAGCGCCGCCGCCATGGCGATGGCGGTGAGGTCGGAGCCGCCGCGGCCGAGGGTGGTGATGCGCCCCTCCGGGCTGCGCCCCTGGAAGCCGGCGACGATGACGATGTGGCCGGCGTCGAGCAGCCGGTGCACCTCGTCGGGCGTGATGTTGGTGATGCGCGCCTTGGTGTGCGCGCCGTCGGTGGCGATCCCCGCCTGGGCGCCGGTCAGGGAGATCGCCTTGCCGCCCATGGCGTTGATGGCCATGGCGGTGAGGGCGATGGTGGTCTGCTCGCCGGTGGCCAGCAGCACGTCCATCTCGCGCTCGGTCGGCTCGTGGTCGGGTGAGCACTCGCCCGCCAGCTCGATCAGGCGGTTGGTGACCCCGGACATCGCCGAGACGACGGCGACGACCCCGTGGCCCGCCTGCTGCGTCTCGAGGATGCGCCGCGCGACATTGCGGATGCGCTCGGTCGTCCCGACCGAGGTGCCGCCGTATTTTTGGACGATGAGGGACAAGGTGGAAGGTGGGGCGGGAATGGGAGGGGCAGGGCTACGGGAGGATGTTCGCCTCCAGATACTCCCGCACGGCTGCCGCGGTCGCGGGGAGGGTGACGTTTTCGACCGGCTTCGACTTCAGCGCCTCGAGCGTCGGGTGCGTCGGGTGTTCGCCGATGGCGCGCTCGATGACATCGGGGAACTTTGCCGGGCTGGCGGTGGAGAGCAAGACGGTCGGGACGGCGGGGTCGATGTCCTCGAACGCGCAGGCGGTGTGCGGGTCGGCGACGTAGCCGTAGCGCTCCTTGGCGCGCGCGATGTTGCGCAGGATGCCGGCGTCGTCGGTGCGGGTGGCGGCGAATTTGTCGGGGTCGAAATCGGGCAGATCGACGCCCTCGCCGGCCTTCACGCGCGCCATGATCCCGGCGGTGCGCGCGCCGTCGCCGCCGAGGTGGTAGCAGAGGAAGCGCTCGAAGTTCGAGGCGACCTGGATGTCCATCGACGGCGCGTACGAGGGCGCGACCTCGCCGGGCTGGTAGCGGCCGGTGCCGAACAGGCGGTAGAGCAGGTCGTTCTGGTTGGTCGCCACCACGAAGCGCCGGGCGGGCAGGCCGGCGCGCGCCGCGAGCCAGCCGGCGAGCACGTTGCCGAAGTTGCCGGTCGGCACCACGAACCGGAGCCCTCCGCGTTTGTTCGCAGGCAGGCGGTTGAAGGCGTGCAGGTAGTAGACGCACTGCGCGAGCACGCGGGCGAGGTTGATGGAGTTGATCGCCGACAGCCCGGCGCGGGCTTTGAAATCGAGGTCGCCGAACAGCTCCTTCACGATCCACTGCGCGTCGTCGAAGGAACCCTCGACCGCGATCGGGAAGATGTTCGCCGCACCGGTGCAGGTCATCTGCCGCTCCTGCAGCTCGGCGATGCGCCCCTTCGGATAGAGGATGAACGCCCGCGCGCCGCTGCGGTCGGCGAGCCCGTGGATGGCGGCCGAGCCGGTGTCGCCGGAGGTGGCGCCGAGCACGTTGATCGGCCGGCCCGTCCGCGCGATCTGGTCCTCGAACAGGTTGCCCACCAGCTGCAGGCCGAAGTCTTTGAAGGCCAAGGTCGGGCCGTGGAAGAGCTCGAGCACGAACAGGTTGTCGTCGAGCTGCACCAGCGGCGCGGCGTCGGCGGGGTCGGGGAAGCTCCCGTACGACTCCGCGCACAGGGCGTCGACCTCGGCCGCCGTGTGGTCGGTGTCGAAGCGCTTGAGGAACGCGGCGGCGAGCTCCGGGTAGGGCGTCGGGCCGCCCAACAGGTCACCCACATCGGGCAGCTCCTCGGGGATGTAGAGCCCGCCGTCGGGGGCGAGCCCGGACGCGAAGGCGTCGGCGAAGCCGAGGGGCGGTGCTTCGCCTCTGGTGGAGCGGAAGCGCATGGGGTTCAGCTTTGTCCGAGGGTCTCGACCCGCAGCAGGGTGTGGTTCTCCTGCACCGCAGCCAGCGCGAGGATGGCTCTCAGCGCGTGTTGGACGTCGCCGTACTTCGCGTCGTGGAGGAGCAGGACGAGCGGCACGTGTTCGCTCGGCTGCTCCGGTTCGGGCTGGATGACGCTGAGGATGCCGATGCCCGCGGCGCCGGTGATGCTGGCGATCTGGGCGAGCACGCCGGGCTTGTCGGCGACGCTCAAGCGCAGGTAGTAGCCGGACACGGTCTCGTCGAGCGGCAGGGCTTCGCCGTACTCGCCGTGCGGGACGAAACCCGTGGTGCCGACCGCGTTGGCCAGGTTCTGCGCCGCGTCGGCGAGGTCGCCGATCACCGCGCTGGAGGTGGCGTCCTGCCCCGCGCCGCTGCCGTAGAAGAGGGTCTCGCCGACCACGTCGCCGCGCACCGTGACCGCGTTGAACACGCCGTGCACCGAGGCGAGGATGTGTGCCTTCGGCACCAGCGCCGGCGCGACGCGGACCTCGATGCGCTTCGTGGCCTGCTCCTGGCGCACGACGCCGAGCAGTTTGATCTCGTAGCCCAGCTCGCCGGCGAAGGCGACGTCCTCCAGCGAGATGTCCTCGATGCCGATCACCGACACCTCCTCCGGGCGCAGCCAGCGTCCGTACGAGAGCCAGGCGAGGATGATGGCCTTGTGGCCGGCGTCCCAACCGTTCACGTCGAGCGCCGGGTCGGCCTCGGCGTAGCCTTTGGCCTGGGCTTCGGCGAGCGCTTCGGGGAAGGCGATGCCCGCTCGCGTCATGCGGGTGAGGATGTAGTTCGAGGTGCCGTTGATGATGCCGTGGATGGACTCGATGCGGTTGCCGACCAGCGCCTCTTTGACCGCCTTGATGATCGGGATGCCGCCGGCCACCGCGGCCTCGCAGTAGAGCGGCGCGTTGGTCCGCTCGGACAGCTCGATCAGGGCCTTGCCGCGCTCGGCGAGCACGGCCTTGTTGCCGGTGACGACCGCCTTGCCCGCGCGCAGGGCGGCGGAGATGAGTTCGAAGGCGCCGTCGACGCCGCCGATGAGCTCGACGATGACGTCGATCTCCGGGTCATCGACCAGCTCGCGCCAGTCGGTGGTGAGCTGCGCGGGCGGGACTTCGACGTCGCGTTTCCGCTTCGGGTCGCGCACGGCGATCTTGGTGACGACCAGATCGGCGCCGGTCCGCTCGCGGAGCAGCGCGTGGTTCTTGAGCAGGTTTTTATACACGCCGGCACCGACGTTGCCGAGTCCGGCGAGGCCGATGCGGAGCGTTCTGTCGGGCGTCTTGGTCACGGGAAATCGAGGGCGGGGACAGTCGGGGGTCGGGGCGCCGCGGTCAAGCCGCGAAGGCCGGCGCCCGGCGCCCGGCGCCACTCGGGCGCGCTTCGGTTCAGGTTTCGGCCGCCGTCCGTTCGAACCAGAACCGCGAGGCGAGCCAAACCAAGCCGCCGACCGCGAGTGTCGCCAACCCGAAGACGGCCTCCGCGAGGTGGTGGCGGAAGAAATGCCAGTTCACATACCCCGCGGCGCCGAGGAACAAAGTCGGGGTCAAGGGGTAGCCGAAGCAGCGGTAGGGGCGTTCCAGCTCGGGCCGCCGGAGGCGCAGCCAGAACACGCCGAACACCGCCGCGGCCAGCGACAGATTGAGAAGGAACTCGAGGTAGCGGATCAAGGCGCGCAGGCCGTCCGCGGAGACCCAGAGCAGGAACCCCGCCGCCAGCGCCGACTGGCACAGGATGGCGGCGACCGGCACCCCGGCGCGGTTCCGCCACGCCAGAAACGCGAGCGGGCGGTGGTCCTCACCCATCGACCCGGCCACCCGCGGCCCCGCCCAGGTCATCGCGCTGATCAGCGAGACCAGGCCGACCGCGATCAACGCCCCGACCGCCGCCCCGCCGCGCTCGCCGAAGACGTGGCCGGCGAAGATGAGCCCGACCTCGTTTTTTCCCGCCATCGCCTCGGCCGGGGTGGAGAGGAGGAAGCCGGCGTTCAGCAGCAGGTAGAGCGCCAACACCGCCAGGGTCCCGCCGACCATCGCCCGCGGCGCTGTCTTGGCCGGCTCGCGCATCTCGCCCGCGACGTACGCCGCCGCGTTCCAGCCCGCGAACGCGTAGTTCACATAGAACAACGACACCGCGAAGGGGGCGCCGAGCACGATCGCCAGATCCCCGGGCTGCGGAGCCAGCGAGACCGTGCCGCCACCGATGTGACACAGGCCCGCCACCGCCAGGCCGCCGACCAGCGCGAACTTCAGCGCCGTCGCCGCGACCTGGAACCCGCCCGACAGGCGCAGGCGCCAGACGTGCACCGCCGTGACGGCCGCCAGCACCCCGAGCGCCAACCCCGTCGGCGGCCAGCCGAAGGCCTCCCCCAAGTAGCCGCCGAACAGCCCCGCCGCGACCGCCACCGGCGCCGCGAACCCTGCCACCAGCGACACCCAGCCGGCGAGGAAGCCCGCCGCCGGATGATAGACCGCACCCAGCAGGTGATACTCGCCCCCGCAGCGCGGCAGCGCCGACACCAGCTCGGCGTAACACAGCGCCCCGCACAGCGCATACAGCCCGCCGATCACCCACAACAACAGCACCGGGAAGCCCGTCGGCACGCTCAGCAGCTGCCAGCCCAAACTCGTGAAGACGCCCACCCCGACCATGTTCCCCACCACCAGTGCGGTCGCCGCCACCGCGCCGATCCCTTCGCGACCGGGGCGCGGTTTTGGCTTGGCATTGGCGGCTGCAGACATTGGAATGGCGGAATTGTGAATAACTTTCGCATACCCAAGCGGCCTTTTTTGAGAATTCTCGTCCTCGGCGCCGCCCTCGGCCTGAATGCGTGCAAGCTCCCCCCGGGCAGCGTCGCCGTCCCACGCCTCGCGCTCGCCGGCCAACCGGAGCAGGCACCCGACAGCGCGCCCGACCTCGGCTTCGGCGCGCAACCGGGCACCAGCGACCACGACACCGCCCGCTTCCTCGCCGGCCTTCCCGGCAGCGGCGGCGGTGCGGCGCTCGCCTCCGCGCGCCGCACCGATGCCTGGCAAAGCCACGCCCGGCAGATGGACCGCGCTTTCTCCGCGGCGGAGGGGCGCCTGTCGGCGATCCGCTCCTGGCGCCGGGACGCGCTGCCGAACACCGGCGGCACGCTGTTCTACCCCTTCAGCGGTCCCGACCTCCTGTTCGCCGACGCCTTCTTCCCGCGCGCCCGGGGCGTCATCCTCTGCGGGCTCGAGCCGGTCGGTGCGGTGCCGGACCTGAGCCGCGTGAGCGACGGCGCCCTGCCCGGGGCGCTCGCGTCGCTGCGCCGCTCCATCGCCACCCCGCTCGCCGCCTCGTACTTCATCACCGAGGACATGCGCGGCGACCTCGGCGCCGGCGAGTTCAAGGGCGTGACGCCGGTGCTCTACACCTTCCTCGCCCGCACCGGGCACCGCGTGCTCGCGGCCGACCCGGTCGCCCTCTCGCCGTCCGGACAGGTGGTGCCCCGGCCCGGCCCGGCGACCGGCACCGCCCCCGGCGTGCGCATCCATGCGGCCTCCGGCGCCACCGGCCACCGCACGATCTACTACTTCCGCACCGACCTCTCCGACTCCTCGCTGCGCGGCGACCGGCGTTTCCTCGCGTTCGTCCAAAGCCAAAATCCCTCGGCGACTTTCGTCAAGAGCGCCTCCTACCTGATGCACTCCGGCGGCTTCACCGAGGTCCGCAAAGCGGTCCAGACCGCCGCGCCGCTGCTCGTCCAGGACCCCACCGGCGTCCCCTATCAAACCCTCGCCGCCGGTGGCTGGGACGTCGCCTTGCACGGCAACTACCACACCACCCTCGATCTCTTCCGAAGCTACTACCAACCGGACCTCGCCGCCGCCTACCGTAAGGGGCGCGCCCGGCCGATGGAGTTCGGCGTCGGCTACGAATGGTCCGCCGCCGACTCCAGCCTCATCGTCGCCAAGCGCCGCCCCGGAGAAGCGGTCGCCGCCCGTTGACCGCCGCCGTCCGCCCGCTAATCCACCTCGACCAAAACCTCGCCGGGCGCGGCCTCGCCCCGGTCGAAGCGGAACATGCGCTTGAGCGGGGCGACCTGCATGTGTTCGCAGTCGGCGACCCAGAGGCAGATCTCCACCTCCCCCCCTTCGGGTAGCGGGGAGAGGTCGACCGGGTCCTCGAAGCGGGCGTAGTTCTCGCGCTTCGCCAGGTTCATCTTGTTCGCCCCGAACTGCCCGTCCTCGAAGGAGGCGCGCATCGCCGGCGCGGCGCGGACGCCGAGCACATCGAGGAGCGCCCAGTCGAGCGCGGCGACCCGCTCGCCGTGGATGCGTTCGCGTTTGCGGCTCCTCTCGATCGCCGGGCGCGGGGGGTCATCGCCGGGGCGCCGCCAGGTCACGAGCACCCCGTCGGCGATCCGGCCGTCCGGCAAGGTGGCGTAGCCGGCGAGGTGCAGCGTCGCCTCGTCGTGGAGCCCCGCGAAGAGCAGGTCGGAGCGCTTGGCCAGCGCGCGTTCATCGAGCCGCTCGAAACCCCCGAAGTCGAAGCGCTCGAACATCGGCGGGCTCAACCAACCCCTGCCGTCCAAAAACCGCGCCTGGCGCACCGCGAACGGTTCCTCTCCCTCGGCGACCTGCATCCCGCCGTCGATCAGCGCCGGGAAGCGCGGCGTCTTGTGGGCGGCGTAGAGCAGGTGGAAGCGCTCCTCCAGCCGCGCCATCTTCCACGCCGCCATCTTGTGCGCGCCGTAGACGTAGGCTTGGCTCTGCGCTCCGGCTAGCAAACCGATGCCAACTAATGCCGCGCCGCTGCCCGCCGCGCCGCGCCACCGGCTCAGCGCGCACGCCGCCATCGCCACCAGCCCGATCGGCAGGTAGCCCGTCAGGCTGGCGTAGCGGCTGTAGAGCGCGCGCTCGAGCGGCAGGTCCGCGCCGCGGCCGGTGGCCATCATGAGCGCCGCGACCACCGCGAAGGCCGCGCAGGCGGCCCAGGGCAACAGCGCCGCCCAGCGGCCTTCGCGCCGGGCGCCGGCGAGCATCCAGATCGAGGCGATGCCGAACAGCGCCAACAGCGCCCGCCCGGCATCGACCGCCACCGCCAGCGGGTCGCTGCCCAGCAGGCGGGCGACGGGGTTCCCCAGCGAGGCCCAGAAGTAGTCCGCCACGCGGTCCGAGTTCTCGCGCAGGTTGGCGAACCGGTCGACGGCCGGCGGCGGCTCGCCGGGCAGCGCGCCATAGGCGTGCCAGGGCTGCGAGGTGTTGACGTAGTTCCAATTGAAATAGAGCGCCACCGTCGCCGCCGCCACCGCGGCCAACACCCCGCCGAGCGCCAGCCGCGTCCGGGGCGCCCCCGCCGCCGGGTGCAACAGGGCCATGCAGACGGCCACCGGCCACAGGATGAGCCCGTGGCCGAAACTCAGGGTCGCGACCGAGGCCAGCCCGGCCGCGGCGAGCCCCTTCGCCAGCGGCCGCCAGCCGGAGGTCATCACCGCCAGCAAGAGGCCGAGGCAACCGAGCGGCAACAGGAACGCCAGCTGCACCGCCCAGAGGAAGTTCTGGTACTGCAGCGGCGAGAAGATCAGCAAGTTGAGCGCGAACATCGTGCCCCAGCACCAGGCCGGGGACGGCAGCGATTTGCGCAGGGCGAGCAGCAACCCGATCGCCCCGGCGACCACCGCGAGGAAGCCGATCGCCATCTCGGCGCGGACGTCGCCGCCCGACAGCGCGTTCGCCGCCAGGGTGATCAGGCGGGGGATGACGGGCCGGTGGTCGATGTGCGCAGAGAACAGGTAGCCGAAGTCCAGCTCGCCGTTCGCCGCCTTCTCCAACAGCACGCCGCGCTCCCAGCCGTCCCAGACCGGCACGTTCACGGCGTGGGTCGCGATCAGCGCCGCCGTCACCAGCGCCGGCGAGAACGCGAACAGCGCCGGCAGCACCGCGCGGAGACGGGGGCTATCGAAGAGGCGTTTCGGGATGGGCTTGAGCAAGGCTCCGACTCACCTCGCGTCGGGCTTTGCCGTCAAGCGCGGGCTCGCCCCCTCCGCATTGACCCGGCGCCCGGGAGTCCCTAGCCTAGCCGGCCGACGATGAACTCCACGGCCCGAAAACCCACCCTCTTCGCCCTCTTCGCGCTCGCCTCGGCAGGCCTCCCGCACCCCGCCTCCGCGGGCGAGAAGCTGAAGGTCTTCATCCTCGCCGGGCAGTCGAACATGGTCGGCCACGCCAACCCGCACACGGTCGCCACCCTGCTCGCCTCCGACGCGCCGCGCGACCGCGAGCTCGCCGAGATGGCCTTCGCCGGCGGGGCGGATATCTCTAGGGAAATGTTGGAAGCACAGCTCGCCGCCGCCCGCGAGCTCGACGAGCTGAGCGGCGGGATCTCGAACCAGAAGGTCAAAGACCTGCCCGACGGCCCCGGGAAGACCGCCCTGGAGGCGGAGGTGGCGAAGCGCAAGGAGGCGCACGAGGCCTACAAGGCGAAGGTGGCGGCGGCCTGCGCCGTGTCCGACCGCGTCTACATCAACTCCATCGCCGACCGCAGCCAGAAGGCCGGGTCGCTCGGGGTCGGCTACGGCGCCGGCGGCCAGCGCATCGGCCCCGAGTTCGGCTTCGGCCTGTCGATCGCCGAGCAGGTCGGCGGCCCGATCCTGCTGATCAAGACCTCCTGGGGTGGGAAGTCGCTCCACTACGATTTCCGCCCGCCGTCCGCCGGCGAATACGAGCTCAGCGAGAAGGAGAGGGAGGGCGACAGGGCGGAGGAGATCGCCGCGGGTGCCGGCGCGTACTATCGGATGATGAACGAGGCCGTGCGCGGCGTGCTCGACCAGCTCGCCGACAACCACCCCGACTACGACGCCGAGGCCGGCTACGAGATCGCCGGTTTCGTCTGGTTCCAAGGCTACAACGACCAGTTCTCCGACGCCTTCCGCGACAGCTACAAGGACAACATGATCCATTTCATCAAGGACGTCCGCGCCGAGTATGAGACGCCGGACATGCCCTTCGCCATCGGCGTCTTGGGCACCCCGGTGACCGCGGAGAAGGTCGCCGAGAACAAGGTCTCGGTCGGGCAGCGCGAGGCCGCGGAGGCGCCGGAGTTCGCCGGCAACGTCGTGGCGGTGGAGAGCTACACGGAGTACTCGCACTACTCGAACGCGGTGTTCGAGAAGGGTTGGCCGGAGCACTACCACGAGTGGGACACCGTCGGCAGCGACCGGCCCTACCACTACCTCGGCAGCGGCGCCTTCTTCGTCCGCCTCGGCGACGCCTTCGCCGACGCGGTGGCCGGCATGATGGAGGAGGAGTAGGCGGAGCTGGCGCCCCCCCTCGTCGCGCCGCGCGCCGGGATGCGGGCGCCCCGCACCGCCGGCATCACCGGCCGCCGCTGACCATCACCAGCGCGCCGACCGCGTAGAGCACCGCGGCGATCAGGGTCGCGACCGTGCGGATGTGGTTCCACGGCAGCCAGCGGGCGACGTATTCCCGCCAGGCCCCCGCCGCCTCGCTGGCGGCGGGGTCGACCGCGTCGAGCCGGTGGTTGAGCGGGACGTTGACGGCCGCGGTGACGAGGTAGCAGCCGGCGAGGCACAGCGCGGCGGCGGACGCCACCCACGGGCTGGCGGGATGCCCCAGGTCCCCCAACGCGGCGACGAGCACGGCCAGGCTGCCGGCGGCGGTGCCCGCGAACAGGCCGAAGAATCCGGGGTTGAGGATGGCGGCATTGATCGACTGCATCGCCGATGCCGCGGACCCGGCCGGCAGCCTCGAGAGCGCCTTCATCGCGAAGTTCGAGAAGACGAAGAACAGCCCGCAGAGGATGGCGCTCGAGATCGCCATGGCGGCGACGAAGAGCACGGCGGGCGACAGGGTTGCGATCGTGTTCATGGGATGGCGGTGTGTTGAACTTCGGGCGACGCGCCGTTACCGCTCCCAGACCCCGGCCTCGGCCGCGGCGGTCGCGAACTCCCGGAAGCGGCGCGGCTCGCGCCCGAGGGCACGCTGCACGCCGTCGCCGAGCCGGGCGTTGCGGCCGTCGAGCACCTCGTCGAACAGGTAGCTGATCAGCTCGACCATGCTCTCCGGCAGCGGCGCGGCGCGGAGGCCGCCGACGAAGTCCGCGTGTGGGATTCGCTCGAACACGATCTCGCGACCGGTGGCCTCGGCGAGGAGCGAAGCGACGTCGGCGAAGGTCAACAGCTCGGGGCCGGTGATCTCGTAGATCTCGCCATCGTGCCCCTCTTCGGTGAGCGCGGCGACGGCGACGTCGGCGATGTCGTCCACATCGACGAAGGGCTCGCGCACGCCGTCGACAGGCAGCGCGATGGCGCCGCCTAGCACCGGATCGCGCAGGAAGCTCTCGCTGAAGTTCTGGTCGAACCAGGAGCAGCGCAGGACGGTGGCCGGGATCCCGGAGCGCAGCACCAGCTGCTCGCAACGCTGCGCTTCCTCCTCGCCGCGTCCGGACAGCAGGACGAGCCGGCGCACGCCGTGCTCGCGGGCGGCGTCGATCAGCACTTCGATGTCAGCGGCCGCCCCGGGGACCGCGAGGTCGGGATGGTAGGCGATGTAGATCGCCGTGACGCCGTCGATGGCCGCGCTCCAGCTGGAGCGATCGTCCCACGCGAAGGCTGGGGAGGCCGACCTCGAACCGAGCCGGACCGCGCGGCCTCGCTGCTGCAGCCGCGCGGCGATGCGGCGGCCGGTCTTGCCGCTGCCGCCGATGACCAGCGTGATTTCGTTCGAGGGCGATTGGATTGGGTGCGGTGTGTTTTTCATGGTGCGGCCACCCTTCCGCACCGCGTTTGGCTTTTCTATGCCAATTGATCCGGAATTATTGACATTGCGTCCAAAATGCGCGTCTCTGTGCGGATGAAGCGCGTGCCTTCACCCGATTTGCCCGAATGCGTCCATGTCGCCTGCGAATCCGTCGATCCACTCGGTGAGGCGCTGCACTCATTGCGGATGAGCGGCACCTTCTACGCGCGCTCCGAACTGACGGCTCCCTGGGGGATTGATCTCCCGCCGATGCCCGGCTGCCTCATGTTCCATGTCGTCACCAGTGGCGAATGCTGGGTCGAGTGCGCCGAGGGGGGGCGGCGGAAGCTGTGCGAAGGTGAGTTCGCGCTGATCCCGCACGGCCGTGGCCACACCTTGAAAAGCGGGCCCGAGGCGGATGCCATCGACCTTTTCGATCTGCCGAGGGAACTCATCAGCCCGCGCTACGAGGTCATCGAGTTCGGCGGCGGCGGCCGCGAGACGCGGTTGATCTGCGGGGCGGTCCAGGTCAACGACCCCGCCGCGCTCGGGCTCATCGAGGTTCTGCCCGAGATGATCGTCACGCGCACCGACACCCCGGGGAACGATTGGCTCATCGGCATGATCCGGCTGATGCTCGCCGAAGCGCGCGAGATGCGGCCCGGTGGCGATACGGTGATCACGCGGGTGTCCGACATCCTCGTCGTGCAGGCCATCCGGCATTGGTTGGAACACGACCCGCTCGCGAAGACCGGGTGGCTCGGCGCATTGCGTGATCCGCAGATCGGCAAGGCCATCGCCCTCGTCCACCGTCGGCCGACCCACCCTTGGGACGTGCGCTCGCTCGCCGAGGCCGTCGGCATGTCGCGCTCCGGCTTCGCCGCCCGCTTCAACGAGATCGTGGGCGAGCCGCCGATGCGCTACGTCCGGCAGTGGCGATTCCGCTTCGCGGCCAGCTGGCTCCGCGACGGCGACCTGCCGCTCGCGGAGATGGCCGAGCAGCTCGGCTACCGGAGCGAGGCCGCGTTCAACCGCGCCTTCAAGACCTTCACGGGCAAAACCCCAGGTGCCGTGCGCCGCGAGGCGCGCCAGCGCAGCGCCGCGTAGTCGCGCCGACCCGCCCAGCCGGAGGCGATCCAAACCTCAGCGCCCTCAGCATCGACAGGGGCAGGCCGCCGCCCGGAGCTTGCTGATCGATCCGGGCTACCGCTCGATCGCCCTCGCGACGCGCCCCTTGAGCCGGGACGGCGTGGTGCGGTGCAGCTGGACGCCGTCACAAGCCTGGAAGCGCAGGAACGCCCCCAACTCCCCGCGGAGCGCGGCGCAAAACGCGTCGACCTCCGCGAGCCAGGGCTCGAGGGCGAGGTGGTGGATGTGCAGCAAGGCGCGTGGCCGGTCCGCCTTGCAGTCCATCCGGGCCGCCAAGCGCCCGTCCCACAGGACCGGCAGGGTGAAGTAACCGTGGCGACGTTTCTCCCGCGGGACGTAGCATTCGATGAGGTAGTCGAACTCGAACAGCCGCTGCATCCGCTTGCGCTGGATGAGCAGGTTGTCGAACGGCGAGAGGATCTTGAGCTTGCGGCGGGCGAGGGGCTTGCCCAGGAGTTCGAGCGATCGGGGCAGGGCGTAGTAGCGGTGGCCGCAGGCCTGGACCTCCAAGAGCTCACCGCCCGACGCCATGTCCCGCAGGGCCGCCGCCACGATCGGTTTCGTGTCTTTGAGCAGGTAGGCGATCTCGGCCGCGGTCCCCAGCCCGTTGGCCTGGAGGTAGCGGGTGATCAGGTGGCGGGCGTGCTCGTCGGCGTCGGGGACGCTGGTGTCGGTGCCGGCGGGCAGCACGCGTTCCGTCAGGTCGTAGACCTTCTGAAACTGGACCCGGCGGGGGACCATGAGGTCGCCCTGCATGAACAGGTTCTCCAAGGCCTGTTTGGCGGGCTTGGTCTCCCAGGCGCCCTCCGCCTTCCCGCGGCCGTCGAAGTCCCTCGCCATCAGCGGGCCCTCTCTGGTGATGCGTTCCAGGACGCGGCCCATCAGGCGCTCGTCCCGGTCGAACCAATGCCGCCGCTCCCCGGATGCCAGCGCGTGTTTCTTCGGCAGGCTGAAGCGGTAGTCGCGCATCGGCAGGTACGCGGCCGCGTGCGACCAGTATTCGAACTCCTGCCCTTCGCCGAGGAGTTGGTCGAGGTGGTCGGGACGGTATCGGGGGTTGCGGTTCCACAGCGTGTGGTGGTGGGCGCGCTGCACGACCGAGATGGTGTCGATCTGCACGTAGCCGAGGTGTCCGATCGCCGAGAGCGTGGCGGCGACGGCGGGGCCGGCCTGCCGTTTGGGCGGCAATCGCTGCGCGTGGAGGACGAGCTTCCTGGCCTCGTCGATCGAGAGGGCTTCGGCCATCCGGGAAGGCGGCTCTACGCTCCGGCGCCCTTGATCCCCAGCTCCTTCTCCAGGAGCACATCGAGGTTGGCGGGGTCGGGTTTGACGCATTCCGTCTTGCCCAGCTTGACGATCTGCGCCCCTTCGGAGGTCTGGCCGATCGCGATGAAGATGTCGCCGCCGATCGGCAACCCCGAGTAGCGCGTCGCCGACACGGTGCCGACAAACCGGCCATCGCCCCCTGCGCTGGTTTCGATCTCTCCGGAGTCCGACGCGTAGCCTTTGAAAGCCGCGCTCACGGCGGCGTCGATGTAGTCGCGGATCTCTTCGGTGGTCATCGGGGACGGGAGGCTAGACCGGGCGGTGCGGCAAGCAAGCGCTCGCGTCGGCCGGCCGCTCGAAAAAAGGGGTCAGTCAAAGAATTTCAATTTTTCGATCCGCTGGCCGGTGCTCCCGACCAATCGTTCGGGTTGCCGCCCTGACGATCCGATCTCGGGCGGCGCGGTTGGAGCAAGGTCCTCCGGATCGCCGTGAGGGAGACGCAAACGCTAGGGGCCTCCTCGCCCGCCCGCTTCGCTACCGCAGGCCATCCGCGACGACCCGGTGGCTCGGCGCTCCGGTTTCAGCGCGGGATCCTGCCGTCGTTGCGCTCGTCAGCATGACACAGCACTTTCCTCGGGAGGCCTGGTGGCCACATCCCCAGACACCGCCCTGACTGCCCTCAACTCCTCGCGACTGCCACCCTGAGCAACGCGAAGGGCCTCAGTCACCGCGGTCCGCATCTCCGGAGCCCTCCGCCATTCAACGACCCCAGCGGCCGCCGGACTCGCTTGCGAACTCGACTCAGAGGGGCGCTTCGGTGCGCGCTTGCAACGGTAGCAGCCAGGGTCTCCTAGCCCGGATCGATCACCAAGCTCCGGGCTGTGGCTTGCCCTCGTTGATGCTGAGGGTGTTGGCGTTGGGATCGGCTCGGGCAGGGTGTTCACCCAGACGCTTCGCCGATCCCTGCCGCCGCCTACTCAGCCTCAACGACTGGCGGCACCTCGCCTGCGGATGTGGTGATCGATCCGGGCCAGAACTCCCACAACCGCTGGGCTTTGCCTTCGCCGGGGGTGCGCGATTGGTTGAGGCGGATGGCGTCGATGAGCACTTTGCCCGGCTCTTGGGCGGGGTCGAGGCGCAGGGCATCGAGGGCTTCCTCGCCGAGGTCGAGACCGAACCGGTAGGTCTGGAACCCTTCTCCGTAGCGGGCGGGTTGGAGCTGGCGGCGCTGGGCGGCGAAGCCTTTCGCCGCGGGGGTCGCCCAGTAGAGCGCGAGCGGCGATCGCCCGCCCCGCTGCAGCCGCACTTCGACCGAGACCTTGCCCCGCGTTTTGAGGAAGTCGCGGGCCACCAGCTGCGGCGGGAACGGGGAGCCGAGCGCCCGCGCGATCTGCCGCCTTCCCTTGTGCTCCCCGGGCGGGTAGGGTGCGGCGATGGAAGAGAGATCCGGCAAGATGCTGTTGGGCGCGTCGGTGGTCCTGGCGCTGTTGCTCGGCGTCGGTCTGTGGCGGCCCGGCGCATCCGATCCCGGCACCGCCCCCGATCCGGATGGCGGTGCGTTGGTCACCGCGCTGAAGCCCGCGGCGGCGGCCGCGGCGCGCATCCCCCGCCGCACGAGCGTGCTCAAACCGAGGGAGCGCGAGCCGGGGGATGCGGATCCTTACGAGACATGGACTTTGAGCGAGATCCTGGCGAGTTTCATGGTGCCACCCGGGCGCTTCGAGGCCCCGAACTTCGCCGAGGCGGTGGCGTTGCTGGAGGGGATCTACGCGGAGCACAGCGGCGGCCGGCGGCTGGGCCTCGAATTCGGCCCGCCTCCGGAGATCGGGGCTCGCTACGCCTTCGACCACGGCAACATCGCGTTCGCCCAGTTGCTGAAGATCGTCGGCGGTCTCGGCGGCTATCGCATCCATGTGGGGGATCGGCGGGTGGCCTTCCTGCCGATGCAGGAGGTCGTGCGCAGGGACACCACCCGCACCAC
>JAUIGD010000261.1 GCA_030430255.1 Verrucomicrobiia bacterium | reverse complement strand
CACGAAGGACGACCCATTCGTCGGGAAACTGCGGCGGCGGCTCGAAGGCCGCGGCTACGAGGTGCTGGAGGATTCGGATTTTGCCGTCGGCGAGGTCCTCCCCGACCTCGTCCGCGACGCGATCGAGCGCGCCGGGACGGTGGTCGCCGTCGGCAGCAAGAAGTCCGCCGACTCCTGCTGGGTGCGCCGCGAGCTACGCTACGCCCGCGAGCGCGGCAAGCGGGTCGTCCCGCTCATCTTCGACGACGGCTCCACCGCCGACCTGCGCACCATCCTCGAGATCCCCCAACCGCAGACGCCTGACGACGACCTCGAAGACTGGCCGCCGGACCGCATCGGCATCCGTGTCCCCGATGGCGCAGGCGCGCTCGACTCCCTCCTGCCCGGCCTGCTCGACGCCCTCGAGGGCCGCGGCGGCGGCGGCAAGATCGACGTCGGCGAGCCGCGCCCGCCCTCCCTGCTGGCCGATCTCGTGCTCAGGCTGCGCGCGACGCGCTTCGAGCTGATCGACGGCAAGCGCCGCCCCGTCGCCACCGCCACGCTCGCCTTCTACCCGCCTGGCGCCGAGGAGCCGGCCGCCGAATCGCCCGAATTCCCCTTCACCGCGCCGCTGGGGAAGATCGAGGCCGGCGACCTGCGCTTCTACCTCGAGCGCTACTTCCTCACGCCCTTCGGCGGGTTCGCCGAGCGCGCGCGCGGGATCGAGGCGCAGCTGCCGGAGTGGGGGCAGGACCTCTGGGACGCGCTCGGCGTGGAGGAGGCCGACCGCGCCGGGGCCGTCGCGCAGTGGCGATCGCTCGCCGCCACCGCGCAGCGCCGCTTCACCGTGCAGGCGCCGCCACAGAAGCGCATCCGCAACAGGGCGAGCGACGAGGTCAAAGCGGCGCACCAGGGGGAGATGGAGGCCACCACCGAGATCCTCGCCCTGCCCTGGGAGCTGCTCCACGACGGCGGCAGCTACCTCTTCCACGACGGCCTCGGGGCGCGCGTGCGGCGCTCCCTTCCCGGCGGCCACCCGCCCGCCGATCGCCCGGACGGGGCCGACAAGCCGCCACTGCGCGTGCTCGCCGTCTGCGCCCGGCCCGAGAAGCTGGTGGAGACCGACGAGGAGGGGAAAGAGCACCGCTCCGATGTCGGCTACATCGACCACCGCGTCTCCGTGCG
The DNA here is from genome assembly GCA_030430255.1 of Verrucomicrobiia bacterium. Taxonomy (GTDB): domain Bacteria; phylum Verrucomicrobiota; class Verrucomicrobiia; order Verrucomicrobiales; family DEV007; genus JAUIGD01. The sequence goes on along the minus strand of JAUIGD010000261.1, from coordinate 7,980 downwards.
CCCGCTGACCGAGGCCTTGAACGCCCTCGGCGACCTCGCCGATTACGAGATCCTCTCGCCGCCCACCTTTCCCGCGCTCTGCGACACGCTGAAGGCGGCGCTCGCCGCCGGACGCCCCTACCACATCGTCCACTTCGACGGCCACGGCGTCTTCAACAGGGCCACCGGCCTCGGCGGGCTCGTCTTCGAGCATCCGGACGACGCGGCGACGGGCAAAGTCCGCCGCCGCCACGCCCAGGTCGTCTCCGCCGACCGGCTCGGCGCGGAGCTGCGCAACGCCGGCGTCGGCCTTTTCTTCCTCGAAGCTTGCCAGTCCGCGCAATCGATCGACAACCCGGAGGCCTCGGTCGCCGGCAGCCTGCTGCAGAGCGGCATCGGTTCGGTCGCGGCCATGAGCCACAGCGTGCTGGTGGAGACCGCCAAGCAGTTCACCGCCGTCTTCTACCCGGCGCTGGCCGAGGGCGAACGCGTCGGCGCGGCCATGCTCAAGGGGCAGATCGCGCTGGAGCGCGAACGCAAGCGCGGCTGGGGGTGGGAACCGCGCGAAGACGAGCCCGGCAAGATCGACCGCCGCCCGCTGGAGCTGCACGACTGGTTCGTGCCCGTGCTCTACCAGGACGGCGAGGACCCCGCGCTGCTGGCCGGTGCCGCCCCGCATTCCGAGCGCGTGCAGGCGGAGCTGGCGAAAGACCGCGACCTCGCACTCGGCGCGCTGCCGCCGCCGCCGGAGCACGAATTCATCGGCCGCAGCCGCGAGCTGCTCGCCGCCGAGCGCCTGCTGCTGGAGGCGGGCAAGGGCTACGTCGTGCTGCGCGGCGAGGGTGGCGAGGGCAAGACCACGCTCGCCGCCGAGCTGGCACGCTGGCTGGTCGCCACCCGCCGCTTCGCCCGAGCCGCCTTCGCCAGCGCCGAAAACCTGCCCGCCGAGGACGACGCCGCCCGCGCCGTGCTCGTCGCCTGGGGCGCGCAGCTCGATCCCGGCTTCGCCGGCAAGGCCGACACCGTGGAGCATGGCGAAGCCGCCCTCGCGGCGGCGCTGGAGGCGCAACCCACCGTCCTCGTGCTCGACAACATGGAGACCATCCTGCCGCCGCCGGAGAATTCCGAGGCCGCCGGGGCGCGCGTCTTCGACCAAGCCGCGCTCGACGCCGTGCTGGCAATGTGCACCCGGCTGCTCGAGCGCGCGCCCAAGACACGGCTTGTCTTCACATCCCGCGAGGGATTGCCGGAGGCGTCCAGTTTTGGCGACTCGGCGCACCTGCTCGAAGTCGGGCGGCTGGGCAAGGACGAGGGCATGGAGCTGGTCGCCCGCGTCCTCGCCCAGAGCGTTGCGGGGGACGGCGGCGGCACCGTCAACGCCGAAGCCCTGCAGGCTGAACGCGAGGAGGAAATCGAGGCACTCGTGGCCGCCGTCAACGGCCACGCCCGAAGTCTCGTCTTGCTCACCCCCGAGCTGGCGCGGCGCGGCCTGAAGGCCACCACCGAGGCACTCGCCGAGATCATGGCCGACCTCGACCAGCGCTACCCCGGCGAACGCGAGCGCTCTCTCTTCGCCAGCCTCGAGCTATCCCTGCGGCGGCTACCGAGAGATGTGCGAGAGAAGCTGGCACCGTTGGGAGTTTTTGAGGGCGGCGGATATGCGCAAGGACTCGGCAATGTCGCAGGTTGGGACGTTCAGAATGACGAAGAGATCGAGATCGCGCGAATGTTGGAAGCTGTCGGTCTGGGAGAGATCCTGCCTCTCAAGGTTCTTTACCTCCGCTTCGACCCCGCCCTCGCGCCGGCCTTGCTGCGCGAACTGCGGGAGCGCGGCGGCGAGGCTGAGGCGCAAGCCCGCACTCGCTGGGCGGAGGCCTACCGGCAACTGGCCGGCTTCCTCTACCAGCAGCGAGATCGAGACGCCCACCTCGCCGCGCACCTCACCCGGCTGGAGCTACCCAACCTGCTCGGCGCGCTGCGCCACTTCGCCGCCGCCTGCGACGCCCAGGCCGCCTGCGCGCCCAAGCAAGCCTTCGCCCTCGCCGCCAGCCCCGAGACCGTCATCGAATTCGCGATGTGTGTCGAAGGCCTGCTGTCGGCACTCGGCCACCGGGAAGCCCTCGCCGAGGCCTCCGCCATCCGCGAGCGCGCCGCCCAGCTCCACGAGCAAACCTCCGGCGGCACCCTCACCGACGCCGCATTCAACGCCGCGAACGAAACAGCATCGCGCCTCCTCGAAGCCAGCCGCTTCCAAGAAGCCCTCGCCGCCGCCCAGGCACTCGCCCAGAGAACCGAAGCCCTCGCTGAAGACGCCTACCCCGGTGCCGCCTACCACCGTGCGCAGGCGCAGTTCAAACTCGGTCGCGCCCTCAAGAGTGCGGGGGGTCCCCAGGCCGCGCTGACGCCGCTAGGCAGCGCCCGCCAACGCTTCGAAGCCCTCGCCAAGTCTGGCGATCCGGACGCCGCCCGCATGGTTTCCGTCTGCCTCACCGACGAAGCCGACTGCCTACGCGACCTCGGCCAGCTCGACGCCGCCGCCGCCAAATACGAGGAAGCCATCGAGCGAGCCAAGCAGCTCGACGATCCGCGCCAGCTCGCCACCAGCACGTTCCAGCTCGGTACCGTCCGCCTCTGGCAGCGGCGCTTCGGCGACGCCTTGCAGGCCTACTGCGAAGCCCGCACCCTCTTCGAAGCCCTGAACGAGCCGAAATCCGTCGCCACCGTCTGGCACCAAATCGGCAGGGTTCACCAGGAAGCCGGTCAGTTCGACGAAGCGGAGAGCGCCTACCAGCGCTCCCTCGCAATGGAGATGCAGGCCGGGAACAAGCCTGGGGAGGCCTCCAGCCGCGGGCAGCTCGGCAACCTCTACAACGGCATGCCCGGCCGCCGCGAGGACGCCGTCGCCTACTACCGCCAGGCGGCGGACATACGAAAGGATCTCGGCCTCGTCCTTGAGGAAGGTCTCGCCCGCAGCAACGCCGCCAACTCCCTCGTCGCCCTCGGCCGCTACGACGAGGCGCGCACCGAGCTGGAGCGCGCCCTCGCGTGCAAGAGCCAGTTCGGCGCCAACGCCGAGCCGTGGAAGACGTGGAACATCCTCCACGATCTCGAAACCGCCGCCGGCAACCCCGCCGCCGCCGCCGAAGCCCGCGCCAAGGCCATCGCCACCTACGCCGACGCCCGCCGTTCTGGTTGGCAGATCACCAACGGGCAAGGCTCCCAGCTTTGCGAACTCGTGCGCACCATCGCCCTCGCCAAGGATCCCGCCACCCCGCCCGACGCCATTCCCGACGAACTTCGCGCCCAGCTCCCCCAGCTCGAAACTCAGCTCCGCACCCAGCTCACCGCCTTCTCAGGCGACCCGGAAGCCCCATCCTACCTCCGCGCCCTCGCGCCGCCGCTGATCGCCATCCTCGACGGCGCCCGCGACCCCGCCCTCGCCGAAGACCCCGCGCTCGACTTCGACGACGCCGTCGAGCTGACCCTGTTGCTGGAGCAACTCCCGCCGATGTAGCCTGTGGCGGGAGCGTCCCGCTCCCATCGCCCGAGAGAACCGCTCCCCAAGCCTTCGAAACCGAGCGCACGCTCGCGCCGTCGTGGTGACTTTCAGTCGCCAATCTCCAGCCGAAGCATGGCGACTGAAAGTCACCACTACCCGCCCCTGCAAGCCGAGTCGCCCCCTCTGCCCTACCCGGACAAGATCGCCTCGGTCATGCGCATCGCCTCGACGTTTGCCCGCGCTTCGTGCACGCGGACGATCTCCGCGCCGCGCTCGCGGCAGTAGCTCGTCAGCGCGACGGTCGGGGCGTCGCGCGCCGCCAGCTCGTCGGTGCCGAGCAACTTGCCGATGAAGCTTTTGCGCGAGACGCCGACCAGCAAGGGACGCCCGGCGACCCGCAGCTCCGGCAGGCCGCGCAGGAGGGCGAGGTTGTGGTCGAGCGACTTGCCAAAACCGATCCCCGGGTCGAGCGCGATCCTCTCCGGCCCGATGCCCGCCGCGCGGCAGGCGGCGATTTGACCGGCGAAGAACTCCCGCACCTCGGCGACGACGTCGCCGTACTCGGGCGCCTGTTGCATCGTCCGCGGGTCGCCGCGCATGTGCATCACCACCACCGCGCAGCCCGCCTCGGCGGCGACCTCGCGCATAGCGGGGTTGGTCATGCCGGTGACGTCGTTGACGATGTCCGCGCCCGCCGCCAAGGCGGCGGCGGCGACCGCCGGCTTCGACGTGTCGATCGACAAGAGCGTCCCCGGGGCGCGCAGCGCGGCGAAGCGCTCCAGCGCGGGCAGGACCCGGCGCCGCTCCTCCTCCGCATCCACCGCCGGCGCCCCCGGGCGGGTCGATTCGCCGCCGAAGTCGATGATGCCCGCGCCCTCGGACTCCATCTGCAGCGCCCGCGCCACCGCGGCGTCGCCCGCCGCGTAGCGACCCCCGTCTGAGAACGAATCCGGCGTGGTGTTGACGATGCCCATCACCAGGCCGCGCCGGGCCAGATCGTAGTCCCGGCCAGCCACCCGCCACGGGCCGACCCCCGCCAGTGCAGGGTCTTCGCCAAGGGCGCTGGGGATGGCACTTGCCGGGGGATCGGGCATGCCCTAATCTGGACTCCCCTCGACCCCGCTCAAGCCATGAAACCCCTCGCATTCGCACTCGCTTTCGCCACCCTCGCGGCCCCGCTTTGCCCGGCGCAAGGCTGGACCTCGCTGCCCGGCCGGACGACGCCCGGGGGCGGTCGCGCCGACCAGACTTCCACCACCGTCGTCCACAAGGACGGCACGTACTCCACCGTGGTCCGCGACGCCAGCGCGCGCACCCTCGTCCGCGAGACCAAGCGCAAGGGCAGCCACGGGCGCCCCGGCACGCTGATCATGCGCAGCCAGTTCACCCTCGACGAGTTCGGCCGCGAGCGGCGCGGGCAGGTGTTCGACGCCTCCGGGCGCCTCCTGTTCGTGAGCGACTTCATCTACGCCGGCGGCAAGCTCGCCGAAGAGCGCGTCTACAACGCCCGCGGCGAACTCGTGCGCCGCCTCGACTACGCCAACCCCGTCATCGGTCGCGGCGGGCGCCCGATGCCGCGGACCACGACCTACACGCGGGGGCACGACATCGGCCAGCTCGTCCCGCTCGACGACTACGGCGACAGCGAAACCTCCCCTTACAGCACCACCTCCTCGCACGCCCACTCCCCGGGTACGATCGTCCGCTCCGCAGACGGCTCCGCCGCCCGCGTTTCGGGCGACGCCGTGCGCTACCCCGGCTTCGACCCGAGCGCCCGCCCCTCGAGCGGCGCGGCGTCGGGCGGCGGCGCCTCGCGGCAGAGCGGGGAGCGCCAAGAAGAGCGCCGCGGCCTGCTCCGGCGCGCCTTCGGACGCCGCTGATCGCGCCCGGGCGCCCGGTATTCACGAACTTCGAACGACTTCCCTCCCATGGACTCGCGAACCCTGCTGGCGATCCTCCTGGCGCTCGGCGCCGGAGCCTTCGGTGTGGTCTGGGGGGTCAAGGAGGGTGCCGTCGCGCGCTGGGCCGTGGCCGAACGCGACGCTGACTTGGAAGAGCTCGACTCCGCCATCGGCGAGCTGCGCGGCGAAGTCGAGGCGAAGGAAGCAGAGATCCGGCAGCGCGACGACGAGGCGGCGCGGCTGCGCAGCGACCTGGAACTCGCCAACCAGGCTGCCGAGGAGCAAAGGAAAGCCGCCCAGCGCGCGGAGCTGCAGCTCGAGTCCTTCCTCGCGGGCGGCGGCAGCGACGTCGAAGACCGCGAGTGGAGCGACGAGGAACTCGACCGCCGCCGGGAGACGGAGACCGGAGCGGTGTTGGCCCGCGAGCGCACCATGCCCGGCCCGCTCGGCTACCGTTTCACCGACTGGGAGGGCATGCGCGATGCCTACGCCTCGCTGCCCCTCGTCGTCCCTGAACAGGCCGCCGAGGACATGTCCCGCGCCTACGCCGCGATGGGCTTCGTCGCGCGCGGCACCGATGTGCGCGAGCGCACCCTCGACTTCTACGAAGGCCAGAGCGGCGCCGCCCTCTACACCGGCGCCCACCGGATGCTGTTCCACGAGGACGGCACCACCCGCAGCATCCACAGCCGCACCGCCCTCGCCGCCGAGATCACCCGCTACATCGACGACTCGCGCGGTGGCATCTTCGCCAAACTGCGGGAGGTCCCCGACAACGCCGATGCCCGCATCGCCCTCTGGGCGCTGTCCAGCGGCAGCGCGACCCTCGCCCGACTGCGCTTCCAACTCAACGCCGCCGCCGCAGCCCCCGCCGGAGACGATTTCCTACAAGGCCCCGTCAAGGCGAACGCCCGCGATTTCGAGGAGCGCATCCCGACGCTGCTCTACGACGAGCTGTTGTTCCCCTACGCCGTCGGCGAGAGCTTCTGCCAGGCCCTCATGGACGACGACAACCGCCTCTGGGATGCGGTCGACGACGCCCTGGCGGCGCCGCCCTCCTCGACTTCGCTCATCCTCCACCCCGAACTCTACCTCGCACAGAGGCAGGGCATCCCCTTCGCCCCGGAGCGCTACGAGTGGATGGGCGGGCTGTCGGAACTGCCGGGCGGCCTCAGACCGATCTGGATCGACACCGCCGGAGAACTGCGCATCGCGCTGCTCTTCATCCAGGACGATTTCCGCAAACGCATGCTCGATGCCAACCAGCCCGACATCACCGAGATGCCCTCGCTCTTCGCCCGCGAAGACTACTCCGACTTCCACACCCGCCCGGGCGCGAAGGCTGCCGCCGGCTGGCTCGGGGACCGATACCTCGTCTACCCCGCCGGCGACGCGTCCGAGCACGTCGCCTGGCGCAGCCATTGGACGACCCCGGAGGATGCCGACGAGTTTGTCGCGGCGGTCCGCGCCTCGCTCGCCTTCCGGCACAAGGCCGATCCGCCCGACGGCGCCGATCGCTGGCAGAGCGACACAGGCCGCACCTTGATCGTCACCGAACTCACCGAGACCGAGGTTCTGGTGATCGATGCCGCCGACGCAGCCACCGCTGACGTTCTCCTCACCCAGTTCAGCCGGCGCGGAGCCACCACCTCAGCCCCCACCCCGGAACCGGAGCCAGCGCCCCCCGCCGACGCCACCCAAGGCGGCGATGCCCCCAGCGAGGGCGCGGGCGAATCCGAGGACGCGGCAGGGGCCGGGGCCGAGGACGCGCCGGAGGCCGAAGTGGAAACCGGTGAGGGCGACGCGGTCGATGGCGGCGATGCAACCGGAACGGAGGAGGCGGAGAGTGCGCCCATGCCTTCGCTCATGAGCGATGCACCTGTCTGCATGCGCTGATGTGCTTCCTGCTTCAATTCGGCGCGTTCTTCCATCGGTAGGTTCGGCAGTGCCATGAGAGACGGGTACATCTCTCTTGGCTTGGGTGCCCCCATCTGCTCCATCATTCCGCCCATACCTTTGCCGCCCATCATTCCGCCTTTACCACCCCCCATCATTCCGCCTCCTGCATCGGCAGCCGCCGCAGGTACATCTGTCGCCGTCGCATTCTCTTCAGGATGGTGCTGTGCGTGTTCTTCGGGTGAGACTTGGGCATAGCCAAGTGAAGCCTGAGCCAAGAGGATCAGGATGATTACAGATTTTTTTATCATTCCAGGTGCGATCTATTGGTTCTTGAAATAGCTGTAGGTGCCTTGGGCTTTTATGGCTGAATTGATGCGGTCAACAGCCCGCACATACGCGGCTGCTCTGAAGTTGATATCCTTCTCTGCGTTGACGGCATGGATCTTCTTGAACGCGTCCGTGATGCGTGATTTCAGCTTCTCCTGGACCTCTTCAACGCTCCAATAGTCGCCGGAGCGGTTCTGCAACCATTCGAAGTAGCTGACGATGACGCCCCCTGAATTAGCGAGGATATCGGGAATGATCACACAGCCACGATCATTCAAAATCGCATCCGCTTCGGGCGTGGTGGGTCCATTGGCGACCTCCACAATGTAGGTGGCTTGGATACGTTCGGCATTTTCCACCGTCAATTGGTTTTCC
>JAUIGD010000260.1 GCA_030430255.1 Verrucomicrobiia bacterium | reverse complement strand
TGGCCATCTCGGTGGGGCGGAGCTCCTCATCAGCCCTCAGACCATATTGCACCCGGCATTACATACAACGTGTTAAGCGTCAACGTTTTGGGGATTCACTCTAGCGCCCCCGGGAGGGTAGGGCGGACACTCCCGATTGTCTCGGAACTTCCGACTGTGCCACCGATAGCGGAGAACGTCACGCCTCGAGTAGATCCGATTCCTGCCATGCTGAAAATACGCGATCCAGCCGCGCTCAGCAGCTTGATAAAGCCCCTGCGGCGTCATTCTGAGCCAGCCGGCCGCGATCGTCGCCGGGATCCCCCCAGAGTGCTCCTCGATGAACTTCTCGAACGCCTGGAAGACTACCCGCGCGCGTTCCCACTTTCTCCCGTCCTCTTTCCTCATCTTCCGAAATTGTCCGGATTTCCCATGATTCCGACAATTCCGCATTCCCGTTATTGTTAGCAGGTCTGAAAAACGGGTGCCCTTGAACTACTGACGACGTAGTAGCTGGGCGGATTGCTCGGCGGATTCGGCCAGGTCGGCGCTATCGCTTGACCATGTTCCGAACGCGCCTGCGCTGTGAACTGCAAAGATGCTCCGCACCCCGTCCCCGTTCCGGAGACCCACCGCCGACGCCCCCCGAGGGGGGTAGGGGAACGCCGCATCCGGAACAGTGCGCCCGGGCTCCGTTGCTCCGCTCCGCCTCCGGAAGACCGGAGCCCGCCCCGCGCACCCCGTCCCGTCAACCCCACGCCGGTCCGCGCTGCTGCGCCTGCTAAGGGCAAAGCCCTAAGCATCGCAACGCAGTGCTCCCTTGGGGGTTCCCCTCACTTCGTTCGGTGACTGGACAGGGACCCCACCCGGGCGGCTCGCATCTATCAATTGCGCGCCCCCCTACGGGCGCGAATTGCGCCCCAAACTCCTACTACTATGACCACCGTATCAGAACACGATATCGTCTCCGCCTTCGAGAACGCCCTAGCAGAGCCCTACCCGAACGCACACCGCTTCGAATTCTTCGGGATCACGCAAGACGACGTCTTTTGGTGGGCCGAATACCGCGTCTGGGACCAAGACGAAGATCACCCTCGCGGGAACATCCGCGCCGGAGGTGTGATCCAGGGAGTCCAAGTGCCAGGAGCGGCTTACATCAATTGCTTCCTGTTCGAAGCCGCACCATACCGCGTGAAAGTTTACTTGGAGCCCCAGGAAGGGCAATGAGCACAGCCGGCCGGCCGGGGGGTAAGGGCCCCGGCCGGCCAACTTCTCCGAAACGATGAAACACGAAGCCGACCAATTCGAAATGTTCCCCGATCGGGAAGACTTCCGACCGGGCCAAACCGTCAACCCCCGGCGGTTGAAACCCGGGAAACGACACACGATCCCAGATCCCTCGGTGAAGTTCCGGGTTATCTCTTGGCCTCTCTACTTTCTGTTGAGCGGTAATGATCCGGAATTTGAAGACCCCACCGACTTTCTCGAGGACGGATACGCCGGCGGCGCCGGCCCGGATCCGGACGAGGTCCCAATCCTTACCGACCTCGAGACGATCCGCCTTCGGGCGGAGTGGCGGGAGGGCGAGCTCCGAGGGGACGACATGGTTTTCCGCGTCCTGCCCTACACGATCACGAAAGGTTACTAAGCACCGCCCGGCTTTCTGCAATCGCCCCCTACGTAATCGCGTAGGGGGCTTTTTTGACCACCCGTCGAAGGGGCTCCGCCCCTTCGATCCCCCCTTAGGGGCGCGCCCCTAAGAACCCGCTTACCGGAACAATGCTGGCCCGACTACGACGGCCGCGACCAGGCCGAGCCAAAAACCGATCGACTCGGCGGCCGCATCCAGGCGGGCGACTTCCGCCGCTTCGAAGACGCTCCACCAGGTCACCGCCCAATCCTCCGTTGAGGGTGCCCCATGGCCGGGCGCCCATCCTCCCGTTCCCGGAGCCAATCGGCTTCGAGCTCTTCGAGGCTGCGCTTTTCGGCCGGCCTGCCAGGTTTCGCCGGAAGCAACGGGTGCCCTCCGTCGATCCCCCAGCTCCCCCAATCCTCGAGCCCCTCGACGTCCCCCGACGCTACCGGAATCGCCGGCCTGACCCCGCCGAGGAACATCCTCGGCCGAACGAAAACAAGAAGCAGCTCCTGCGCCTCATCCGATCGCTTCCCGAAGATCCCTTTGCCGTTCTCCGTTCGCCAGGTCCGGACCCCGCCGGCGCAGGCCCAGCGGCCTACCTCGACGCGTATCGACGTCTGCAGGAGTTGCTCACGGAGCTGGGGCGGCTCCCCGTCGTCCGGCCGACTGGCCGTGTCGACCGTTCCGTTGCGTTGCTCGAGCTCGAGCCGAAACGCCCGATCGCCGGCGCGACGAATGGTCCCGGTTAGACCGAGCCCGACTGAGCGATACTCGTAGGCCGTCGAAACGACCCCCTCACCTCGCTGGAGGACCTGAATAGGAACCTGCTGATCGGCCGAGAACCTCCAGGGATCCCCGGTGACACAGCGGATCACCGGGGCGCTGACCAGGCGAACGCCTGAATCGGCCTTTGTGAGATCGGCGCTGATGCTGAAATCGCCAGCCCCCAGGGTAAGCTGAGCGCCGGAATAGGTGACACCGAGGGCGGAGAGCCAGCCGGCTCCTTCCTGAAACTGCATCGTGATTCCCCAGGAACGAACGACGTCCTCATTGACGGCCACGAGGAGGAAGTCCAGGTCGACCTCCGTCTGCTGTTTGTCGAGTTCCTTCGCGAGGCGTTCGAATTGCTCGACCTCGAACACGGGCCCTTGGAGGATCCATGCGTTAGTCGCTTCGTCGATCGCGACGTTCAGACGGTCCTCGACGTTCCGGCCGTTGCCCTGGCGAGTAGATTGGAAGGGCGGGGTGGGTGCGTTGCGATGCTCGAACACGTAGACCGCAGCCCGACGAGCGACCGGAACCCGGTGATCCTCCGGACCCATGGCGGCTTGGTAAACCGATCTCTGAAAGCCGGTCCGAGCTTCCGGAAGGGCGGGCGGCTCGACCTCTCCGGAATCAACTACCTGCTCCGTAGGTTGCTCGCCTGTCTTTCCGCCGATGATCCGATTGAACGCCTTGAGCCCGAGGAACACGAGCGCAACGACGGCCACGAGTATGAGAAGAAGTCTAACCATAACTTATCCTTTCTTTGGTTTGCGAAGGTGCGCCGGGAGACGGCCCCGGCGCCACCGGGGAACCTTGCGCCGCTCCGCCCGATATTCGGGCATGAGCTCGAACAGCTCGGCCATCGTGTCGGAGTAGACCTGCGCCGTGTCGTAGCACTCCACGACCCCCGGGGTGATGCGACTGGTGCCGCCCTCGAGGCGCTCGTTCGTCTCCTCGTCCTTGAGCGCCCAGGTCAACCCGAACGCCCAGCCCAAGCCCGTGCCGACCATCGGGAGCTTGATGCTCCTCATGTCGCGGCACTCAAACCGTTGCTCCGTTTGCCGCCTGAGAGCCCCCCAGATGTTCTCCCAGGCTTGGGTGATCATGTAGAGATGTTGACCGGCTTTCCGGCACTGACTGTTCCAGTCGTGAAGCTCCTCGAACTCGCTGGCGAGTTCGCGATACCTCGAGGCGGGAAAGAAGAGGTGAGCCTCGTCTATGTAGATCCGGACGATATCCCGTCCGGACGCGTTCCGGACCGGAGACCTCGGGCAGTCCCGATAGAACCGCGGCTCCTTGTTGAGATCGAGGAGGGTGAATTGGTCGTCGTGCCGGTAGTCATGCCCTCGCTTCCAGCACCAGCGCGCCACCGCGTCGCCGTCCAGGGCTATGTTCGAGGCTACGGCCCCGCCATCGGCCAGATGCTCGAGCATCTGGAACAGCGCGAGGAGTGACTTCCCCGCGCCTTTCTTGCCAACGATCCCGCGCGTCATCCCCCGGGCAGCAGCGACCGAACGAAGCGCATCACCACGACCATCCCAGCGAGGCCCACATACACCGCGCCGAGAGCCAACGTCTCGTTGAGAGGAACGAATTGATTCACCCGGTCCCACCCGAGCCCGATCGCCGCCGGATCCACCGTGGTCTCGGGGATTTGCTCGAGGAGCCAGGCGATCCATTGCTTCGCCCTGGCCGGCAGCCAGGTCATGAAGAGCCACCGGAGGAAGAAGAACAGCCCGATCGCCGGGAACAGCATCCAGGCAACGCGCCGGATCCCTTCGTAGATCTCCTTGAGCTTCCGAAAAATGTTGAGGTCCATCACGCTGCGCGGGTGAGAAGTTTGAATACCGCGATGATGAACATCGCGTGCACCAGGAGAAGCAGCAGGGCTCGAACGATTGGCGCGTGATCCGTCGGGATCGTCATGGCGAACACTTGGCCATTGGTCTGGAGGACTGGCACCGTCCATTCGCCGGCCTGTCCGAAGGCACCCTCGCCGATCGTGGCCCAGCCCATGAGCCCCTCGGCCGACTCCTGGACCTCTGCGACGTTGTCAGCATGTTCTCGAGCTAGCCGATTGGCCTCGGCCTCGGCCGCGCCCTCCCCTGGAAGCGGCTTCCCTGCTTCGTAATTCGGATCCGACGGCTCGGGAGTCCCTTCGCTACCAGTGTTCGACCCGATCCCTCCGGAGGGCGGAGCGACCGAACTTCCACCGGTGACACCGCCACCCCCTCCCGAACCCGTCTCACCCGGAAGCCCCGGAAGTTCCGGATCCTCCGCCGCCGGGGGAGCCTCCGCAACCGGATCCGGATCCTCTCCCCCGGAATCGTTCCCCAGGTCCTCCCACGCCATCGCGAAGCACGGCGTCGGGTCCGGCGACTCACCGGCCGGCGGCGGGGGCGCCGTCGCGTCGACCGTCGGCCCGCGATAGTTCGGCGGGAACCGGTAAGTGTAGTTCTCGCCGTAGTTCTCGCCGTTGACCTCATAGACGCTGTTTCCGCTCCCGTCGGTGTAGTTCGTGCCCGTCCAGTCGGAAATGTCCCGCTGATCCCATACGGCGATGATCGTGTTCCCGCTTCTCCAAGTCCCGCCGAACCCGTCGACCCATGCGGGGACTTCGGGCCCGCCGCCGGCGGGAACCTCGATCGTCGTCTTGTTCGTGCCAGGAAGCCACGTCCCTGTGACGTCGTCTGCGCCTTCCACCGGGATGACGTATTGCGGCGGCTCGGGCTGATACGGCCGCTCCTGGTCGTCGTAAGCCCACTCCGGAACGTTGGTGATCAGCTCGAGCTGCTCCGTTTCCTGCGGGGCCGAGGGACCACCATACCACTCGTCAGCTTGCGGCATGCCTCCGGTCTCCGTCGGAGTCACTGAGAACCGCACGACCTCCGAGAGCGGGACGATCTTCACCGACTGGCCGAGCGATTCGGCTACGACCTCGGCGGTGACGTTGAAAGTGATTGTGTGCCGCTGGATCTCGACACTCTGCGCGTTGTGAAGCCGAACATACCACGACGCCGTGCCGGTGTAGGCGACCGGCTCGCCGTTGTAGCCGTTGGCTACGGCCTGCGGCACGCACCGCGCCTTAACCCCCGGCACGACGACGACCGTGTAATCTTTGCCGGGGTCAGGGGCCGGGACGGCCGCGTAGCCTGCCCACCCGGGGAGCCGATACTTTTCGCCGCCCGTCATGCAGCCGAAGTAGATTTCGGCGTCGAACTCCAGGTCGATGTGCGCCTGCGTGAAGCCGATCGTCGTAGGCCCTAGATCAAGCTCGAGGGCAGTTTGCCCGTTAACGAGCGCTGAGCTCAGGAGCACGAACGCGACTCCTCCGGAGGCCAAGGGACTAGTCCCTTGGAACCCCAGGAATCCACCAGGGAGGGACGCTCCGCGCTCCCTTTTTTCCCTGTTGGATCCCGGCCACCAAGACCGGAACAATGCACCCGCGATCATGGCCGAAGAATCAACCAGAGCAACCCTGGGAACGGGAGCGCCATCACGACGCCAATCAGAAACCACACCGCCTCGAGGAGTTCCGTCCCTTGTTGCTCCGTCATCGTTGAAAGAAGGGAAGGGGGACCGGGCGAACCCGGCCCCCCAGGTTAGGGCTTACTTGCCCATCAGGCGCTTGGCGAGGCTGATCGCCACGACGGCACCCATGCCGATGAGGGCGAGGCCGATGGCGGCCACGACCACGAAGGACATGTCCGGCTTGAGCCCGTCGATCGCGTTGACGATCTCCTGGACGCCGGTATTGGTGGGCGCCTGCGCCTGCGCGACGGGAGCGAACCCGAGCGCGAGCCCCGCCACCGCAAGGGTGAGGAGGGCGGCAGACTTCCGACGGACGAACCCGATCGCGGAGCGACCGGCCTTGGCTGCTTGTTGCAGTTTGTTCATTTGTGTTTTCCCCTCTGTTAGACCGAACGGGACGGGGACCCCGCCGGCCTCACTTCCGCAAAAGTTTCGCTCCGAGCCGGAACGCTGCTCCCACCAGGAGCAACGCGACCCAGAACCCCAGGGCCGAACCAAAGCCGGCCAAGAATGCTTCCTCCGCTGTCATCCTCCGAATCTCCGATACCGTGCAACGATCGCCTTCAGGATGCGCGCGCCGAGGCCGATGAGCATGAACGGCCAAACCGACTTGCACACCAGCCAGGCGACTTCCGCGACTTCTCTACCGAGTCCCATGGCCGCCCCTCCGATTTGCGGCGATCGCCGCCCCGAGCGACTTGGCCGCTTTCACGAGTCCGACGGGAACCAGCACCGAGGCGACCAAGGCCGCGAGCGCAAGTACTACGCTTCCCGTTGCTTCCACCAACTCGGCGATCTTGTAAAGGTCCTGATTCATCGCGTCAGTACTTCGGATCGTGCAGGAGCTTGGCGAACGTCTTCGACGCGAGCAGCGCCCCAATGAGGATAATGGTGAACCCTGCGGCCGCTGTGACCAAATACGCCATATCCGCACTTAAACCGGTGATCTCCTGGACTACCGCCGACACGCCTTCATTTTCCGCTTCCATCGCTTTGCTAGATTTCTGGACAGACCTCTCCTTCAAGTTGCCCGCTCGATCGGCCGGGCGGGGCGCGCTAACGCGCGCCTCCGCGCCGGCTCGATCGGCGGGACCCAGGGCGAGAGATGCTCCCCAGATCCCGCATACGAGCTGATTTCACTCCCGGGACGAGCATCCCCAGGCAAGGCGACCAGCACAGAGCGAGCTTGCTCCCTGTGTCACTTCCGCCGGCGCGACCCGGCTTCTCCTGTTTTGGCGGCAGTGTTCGCGGTCGTGTGTGTCCGGTCGCGTCGGAAGAAGGCCAGGGACCTCGCCCTGCGCCTCCCGCGAGCCGTAGCACTCCCTACCATCAACGCTTGGCAGCGAGGCGACACCATCACTAACAGGCCCTGTTCGTCCGCCTTGCCCATCTTTCCCACTTCGAAAGCATTGGCACCGGCGTATGTGGAGGCCATCCCCACGTGAACACCCGCAAGAGCCTCGGCCTTCTCCCGATTCCCTTCGCTCGAGATCGAGCGGAGATCGGAAAGGCTGAGGGTCTTGAGGACATAACCCACCCCGCGAAGCGTTGGGGTATAGGGCCTGATCTTGGCATGGCCGCCCCGGAACTCCTCCCTCCACAGCCACTCCATCGCGAAGCAGTCCGTTTTGGTCGGTTTCCGGGGCAGCCCTCCGATAACTAGGTGGACGTGGTATCTCTCCCCGACCTCCCCCAACTCCTCCGCACACACGAACGGCATGTCCTCGAGGGACCGCGTTCCGTTGTGATGGAGTTGGATCCGGCGCAGCCAGGCGAACACCCGCTCCACCTTGTTGCGGGTTTTCTTGGCTGACCAGTTCGCACCAAACGGCAGCGTGACGAAGAGCTGCCATTCGATCCGAAGAAGGGCCCGGGAGAGAGCGTCTTGCACTGTCGCAGCTGGTTAGGCCGCTTTCGGTTTCGAACCCGACGCACCAGGCGCAAGCGTCAGCTCCCCGGTCAGGTCGATCCCATTGCCGACCATGGCCGAGCGCATCTCCACGCAGATCACATCGACCTGGCGGCCGGTTAGATCCCCGAGCTTGCACTTGAGGCGTTCTTCCAACGCGGGCACATCGCCCACGTAAAAACCGAACGGAACGAGGCAACGAGGCTTCTCCGCGTCCGACAGTGTAAGGATGGCAGCCGGCTTGTTTTTGCCCTGCCGGTGAGTGACCAGCTCGACTTCGAGTCTCAGTGTCATGATGTTGTTTTGGTTTGAGGTTGGCCCCCTTTGTTTTCCGTCCCGGGCGGGGGGCCAGCACCTCCGACGGTTCCGGCCCTTCAATGGTCCCTGCGGGCGAGCCGGTTGACCGCTGGGAAATACTATACCCGCCGTAATAGTTAGCCCCGGCCGACTGCACCCGCACACGCGGGGAGCCGACCGGGGCCGGGCGGAGGTGATCCGTGAAAAGAGCTGCACCGACCAGCGGGGGAACCTGCTGGCCGGTGCTTGCGTTACCCTCAAACCTCAACATCGAAGGCCAGG
The DNA here is from genome assembly GCA_030430255.1 of Verrucomicrobiia bacterium. Taxonomy (GTDB): domain Bacteria; phylum Verrucomicrobiota; class Verrucomicrobiia; order Verrucomicrobiales; family DEV007; genus JAUIGD01. The sequence goes on along the minus strand of JAUIGD010000260.1, from coordinate 755 downwards.
CGAAGCTGACCCTTATCGACCATACCACAGGGCGGCGCAAATCGCGCCGAGGGTGCGGAAAGGTCCCCGAACAAAAACGGGAACTCGCAAGGCCACACCTCGAAAGGGAATAGAAGTTGGGTCATGACGTGAAGACTGGGGTTGATTGGGCTGCTAGACCCACCGAGCTGCTAGACCCGGACGATTCGCACTCACGAACCGTGCTTGCCGTCTAACTCCGAGCGCTACGGCACGTCAACCTCAAAATCACTCGGCCGGCGTGAGGCCGGGGGGGAGTGCTTCCTTGGAAGGATCCCAAGACGGCGCCGCCTCGTCTCCATCCGTCGCCGCAGGTCCTTGAGCCTCAACGGCTCGCTCGACATAGCCTTCGACGTAGCCTTCGACCGACTCCGAAATATGGCGGCCAACGTTCTGATGCACCGCTTCGCCGAGCTGACGCGATTCGCGGCCCAACTCGCGAGCCTTATCGCGCGAGCACGAGAAGAGCGGCAGCATCAGGAGGACCGGAACCATCTTCATCGAGAAAAATGCCCCGGGGTGCTAGCAGACACCCCAGGGCGAATCAGTCTTCTATGACCCAACTCGGGCTGGCCGAGCTGTGGGGAACGTAACCGTCAAAAGTGCGGATTCCAAGCATTTTGTGTCAAGCGTGAAATCCGGCATTACATACATTGTCACAAGTAATCGCAGGTGCCAGAATGAGGCCCTGAATCTTGCGCGACCGCTGGATTTCGCCTTCGTCGCGCGTGAATCAC
>JAUIGD010000259.1 GCA_030430255.1 Verrucomicrobiia bacterium | reverse complement strand
CGACGCCCTCGGGGAGGCCTATTCCGGCCCCTACTCCATGCCGCCGCGGCAGGTCTTCCTGCTCGATGAGAACTCCGGCTCGAACGACGCCTTCGCCGTGTTGCCGTCGTGGGGCGAGAAGCTCATCGGCGTCAAGGCCTTCACCTACTTCCCGGGCGCCGAGGCGCCCTACAAATCGCTCTACTCGAAGATCCTCCTCTTCGACCGCGCCCACGGCGAGCCGCTCGCCCTCGTCGACGGCACCTCCGTCACCTTCTGGCGCACCGCCGGGATCTCCGGGCTCGCCACCCGCCTCCTCGCCCGCGAGGACGCGAGTTCCATGTTTTTGTTGGGAACCGGCAACCTCGCCCCCTACATGATCCGTGCCAACGCCAGCGTCCGCGACCTGGAGCGCGTCATGGTCTGGGGGCGCTCGCGGGACAAGGCCGAGGCCGTCTGCGCCGCCGCGCGCGAGGAGCTGCCGGGGATCGAGTTCGAAGCCGTCGAGGACCGCCGGAAGGCCTGTGGCGAAGCCGACATCATCGTCGCCGCCACCGGTTCGCACGAGCCGGTCGTCGAGGGCGACTGGGTGCGCCCCGGCACCCACACCGACTTCATCGGCAACCACCACGCCACCAAGCGCGAGTGCGACACCGCCCTGGTGACCAAGGCCAAGGTCTACGCCGACAGCTACGTCAACGCCTTCAAGGAGGCCGGCGAGATCCTCGTCCCCATCGAGGAGGGCGTCTTCACCAAGGAGGGCGTCGTCGCCGAACTCGCCGAGATGTGTTCCGGCAAAGCTCCCCTCCGCGAGAGCGCCGAAGAGATCACGCTTTTCAAATCGGTCGGCATGGCCCTCAGCGACCTCGTCGGCGCCGGCCTGGCGTACGAGCGGGCCGGGGGTTGAGGTGGTGGGATTGACGCTGGCCCGCCCCGGTGGAGGCGTCGCGCGGCGACTCGCCATCCAGACATCGCCCTGCCGGAGGGCGCGCGTCCCCGCGTGCCGCCGAAATGCCCACGCTAATCCAACCGGGTCGCGGGCGCATCGGCGAGGGGCCCACGCGCGATTGGCATCCGGAATCCGTCGGGCCATGGGCTCCTCACTTGGCCCCGTTGCGGAACGCGGGTTTCCGACCGTTCCGGCTTCCCTCGCGGCTTCGGTTTGCGCGCGGGCGCGGCATCGGTTTTGATCCCCGATGGACGCCGCCACGGTCGAACCCGAAACCGATGAGGCCGCCGACCCGCTGGCCGAGCGGGCGGCGGTGCGCGAGGCCTTGCTCGCCCTCGAGGAGGCGGCGCCCGATCTCGGCGTGCCGGCGGGCGAGTCCGCCGCGTGGCGCGCCGCCGCGTCGGGGCTCGCCAACCCGATCGCGATCATGCTCGCCGGTGCCGACGGTGCGGGAAAAACCGCCTTGGCGGAGGCGCTCGGCGGCGCGCCCCTCGACCCGGAGGAAGAGCGGGTCGAAGATTCCGGCGGGTTGTTCGGGGGCGCCGCGCGCGAACCGGCGGTGCAGCTCTGGCAGTACGGATTCGAACGGGCCGACCTCGCCAGCGGGCCGCTGGTCGAGCGCTACCGGCCCGCTCCGCCGCTGCGGCGGTTCACCTTCGTCGAGGCCTCGCCCGCCGCCTTCGACGGCGACCCGGCCCCCGCCGAGCGCGCCTACGCGATGGCCGACGTCGTGCTGTTGGTATTTTCCGCCGACGACCCTTGGGGGCGGGTCGGCTGGGAGTTCCTGCGCCGCATCCACCGCCGCCGCGAGCGCCCGGTGGCGGCCGTGGTCACCCACGCCGACGGGCGCACCGCCGAGGAGATCGGCGCCCTGATCGACTACCTGCAGAAGACCTCGCGCGCGGCGATCGGCGAGGAGGTGCCAGTGTTCCGCTCGGCTTCGCTTTCGGCGCTGCGCGAGGGCGGCCTGCCCGAGTTGGCGGCGTGGGCCGTGGGGGAGGCCTGTGCCCGCCCCGCTGCGCAGGCGCGCATGGCGAGGGCGGAGAACGCGCTGGAGGCGGCGGCGAAGCGGGTCGCCGGCGAGCTGGTCGGCAGCGTCGAGATCACCGACGAGGAGGCGGAATGCGTGAGCTGGGCGCAGGCGGAGGTCGAGCGCGAGACGGCCGCCGCCGAGGCCGAAGCCGCCGGTGCTCTGGCGCCCGCGCGCGAGATGTTCCAAGACCTGACCTCGGCGTCGCGCCGGCGCCTGGCCGCGGCCGTGGGGGCCTTCGGCATCTTTTGGGCACCGCTGCGGGGGGCGCGCTGGCTCACGAAGGCGGCCGGGGCGGCGGCGGCAGCGACCGCGCGCGCCGCGGGGGAGGGGGGCAGGCAGGCCGCCGAGGCCGCCGACCGGCGCCTGGCGGGGTTGGCGGAGCGGATCCGCGCGCGCACGGCCGAAGTGTTCGGCGAAAGCTTCGCGGAACAGCTGCCCGAGCCGCCGCCGCTCGACGCCGGCGAAGCCTTCGCGCGCCGGGCTGCGGCGCGGGTTGCCGAGGCCACGGGCGGCGACGAAGCCGGGGCCGCTCCGGCGGCCAAGCTCGGGGCCTGGCGGGTCTTGGCCCTGCTGGCGTTGGCGGTGATCGGCGTCGCGTTCGGCGCCGCGGCGTGGCTCCATATCGGCCGCGGCCAGACCGGCACCGCGCTGCTGCTGGCGGGTGTGGGCCTGTCGTTGGTGCTCTGGTCCGCGGTGTTGTTGCGTGCGCGCGGCAAGGCGGTGCTCGAGGCCTTCGACCGCGAGTCCGGAGCCGCCCGCGAAGCCCTCGGGCGCGGGCTCGCCCGCGTCTGCGCACCGCCGGTCGAGTCCGCCTTCGCCGACTACCGGGAGGGGCTCGCGCCGCTGCGCGAACGGGCGGGCGACCTCGCCCGCGACCGCGCCGACCTGCGCGCCCGCGTGCTGCAGGCGATCGAGCTCGCCGCCGAGCGCCGCGAGGCGGCCGCGGTGGAGTAGGTTCCAGCCGCATCGATCATCGGGCTCCGGGCTCCGGGCTCCGGGCTCCGGGCTCCGGGCTCCGGGCTCCGGGCTGCGGCTCGCCCTCGCTGACGCTATGGGCATAAGCGTTGGGGACGGCACTGGCAGGGGGTTCACCGGGCCGCTTCACCGTTCCCGGCCGCCGCCTACCCAGCTGCACCGACCGGCGGCGCATCGCCTGCGGATGGGGTGATCGATCCGGGTGAACACGCCGGGCGGATCGCCTCGCGGGGTGGCTCGCAGCCCCGCCGTCGCAAAGTGCTCGACGCCCGGGTTCGATTTTGGCTATTTTCGAAGGATGTCGCTTGGAAGACGAACGGAGGAGTCCGCCCTGCCGACCCCGATCCCATCCCGCCGGGGAGCTGGAGAGCCGCCGGGATCCGGTTTTTGATATTTGGGCTCTCAGCTGAGGAGGATGCGATGTCAGGAGGAACCGAAGAGGACGGAGCGACGAACGGGGAAGCCGCCAAAGGGGGCGAGATCAAGTGGGATCACCTGCTCCGGGCCATCCACAACGGCCAGGTGCTCCCCGTCGTCGGTCCCGGCTTGGTGACGGTCGAGAGCGAAGGGGAGCCCGTCCCCTATTATGACTGGCTGGTTCCCGAGTTCGCCTGTCGGCTCGGCGTCCCGCAGGAGAACGCGGACACGCTCAACGGGGTCGCGTGCTCGCACCTCATCGGTGGCGGGAGCCGCGAGGACATCTACGTCGAGCTGTGCGAACTGGTCGATCAGAGCGCGGGCATCCCGGTGCCCCGCGGCCTGCGGGCGCTCGCCAAGGTGCTCGACTTCGACCTCTTCATCTCCTCCACCTTCGACGGGTTCCTCGCCCGAGCGTTGGCGGCGGCCCGGCCCGGGTGGAAGCCGGAGCCCAGCGGCCGCGGCGCCTACAAACCGGGCCAGCGGGCGGACTCTTCCAGGGCGAAGGCGCGCCTGCTCGAAGGGGATCTGCCCAAGGAGCTCCCCGCCACCTTCCTCTACCACATCGCGGGGTCGGTCGACGCCCTCTCGTTCGCCGTCTGGGAGGAGGACTACGTCGAGTTTCTCTGCGGGTTGTTGACCGAGCCGCGGGACAACCTGCGCAACCTCCTCCGCGAACTCAAGAACCGATCGCTGTTGCTGATCGGCGCACCCTTCGACGACTGGATCGTGCGCTTCTTCCTCCGTGTGGCGAAGCAGGAGCGCCTGTCCGACCGGCGCGGGCGCGCCGACTACCTCGCCGACGTCCCGCACCGGATCGGCGAGCCCCAGGTGTTCTATTTCGACAAGGTCATGGGCACCAAGATCATCAATGCCTCCCCGGACGGTTTCGCGGAGGAACTCCAGCAGCGCTGGTCCGAAAAATATCAGGATTTCAGCGTCGATGCCGTCCTCGCCGGCCTCCCCGAGGAGCCCGTCCCGGGCTCCGTGTTCATCAGCTACTCGCGCGACGACATGGACGCGGCGGCGACCCTCGCCGCCGGGCTCGCCAACGCCGGCATCCCGTATTGGCTCGACCTCCAGCGGATCGGCGGCGGGACGGATTGGGAGCTGAAGCCGCTGCGCGCGATCAAACGGGAGTCCGTCCTGTTCCTGAGCCTGATCTCCCGGGCGACCGAAGCGGACCCCGACCGGTTCGTCCACAAGGAGCGCCAGTGGGCCGCCGAGCGCCACATCCCGGGGGAGGTGTTCTACATCCCGGTCGTGATCGACGAGGCGGTCGATGATCCACAGCGCGAGCCGGAGGCCTTCGCCCGCCTGCACCGCCTGTCGCTGCCGGGCGGCGCGGTCACGCCGGCGTTCATCGCGCGGATCCAAGGCTACCTCGACCAGTACCACCGCGAAGGAAAGGTGCTCGATGACTGAACCCAACGATAGCGAAGCACCCGCCGCCGAGGGCGCGGTCGGCATCGTCGTCGATGCAGAACGCCCCTGGCTCGGGCTGCTGCCGTTCCGCGAGGAGCACCGGCGATATTTCTTCGGCCGCGATGCCGAGATCGCCGAGATCATCGACCGCATCCAGGAGAACGCCCTCACCGTCCTCTTCGGCCAGAGCGGGCTCGGCAAGACTTCGTTGCTGGGCGCCGGCGTCCTCCCCGAGCTGAAGCGGAGAGGACACCGGCCGGTCCTGTTGCGGCTCCGCCACGAGCTCTCGGACCCGCCGCCGACCGAGCAGACCCGCCGCGCCCTGCGGCGCGCGCTCCCGGATGCGCGCTGGCCGGAGGACGCGGATCAGATCACACTTTGGGAGCTGTTCCACCGCCGGTCCGGGCTGGACACCGAAGGGGGGACGCCGGTGCTCCTCATCGACCAGTTCGAGGAGATCTTCACGCTCGCCGAGGCCGACCCCCTGTTGCGCGAACGCGCCCGGGAGTGGATGGAGCAGATCGCCGACCTCCTGCAGAACCGCCCTCCCGCCGAGTTGGAGGAGCGCTTTGTCGAAGACCGGCGGCTGGCGCGCGAGTACGACTTCGGCCGCGTGCCCCTGCGGGTCGTGTTCTCTTTGCGGGAGGATTACCTGTCACACCTCGAGGGCTGGAAAGGCACCCTGCCCCTGCTCACCCAGAACCGGATGGGTCTGCAGCTGCTGGACGGGCCGCAGGCGCTGGAGGCGGTGGTCAAGCCGGGGCGCCTCGGCGCCAACCCGCTCGTGGAGGAGGGTGTCGGGGCGTCGATCGTGCGCTTCGTCGCCAAGGCGGAAAAGGACACGCCGCTGGCCGAGATCGGCGCCGTGCCGCCTCTGCTCAGCCTGATCTGTGCCGAGCTCAACGAGGCGCGCCTCGGGCAGGACCCTCCCGGTACGCAGATCACCGCCGAGCTCGTTGCCGCCCAGAGCGAGGAGATCCTCGACGATTTCTATTCGCGCAGCTTCACCGGCTACCCGCCGGCGCTGCGCGAGTTCGTCGAGGACCGCATGGTCACCGTCGGCGGCCACCGCAATCCGGTCGCCCGCGAAGACGCCGTCGATTTCCTGGGGAGGGAGGGCGTCGCGGATCCCGAGGCGGCGCTGACCCACCTCGTCAACCAGCGCCTGCTGAGCGCCGAGGAGCGCGGCGGCATCCAGCGCTTGGAGATCACCCACGACGTGCTCGCACCGCTGGCGGTGCGCTCGCGGAAAGAGCGCGAAGACCGGCGGCAGAAGGAGGCGGCCGAAGCCGCCCGCCGCGAGGCCGAAGAGCGCTCGGCCCGCGAGCGGGAGGAGGCCGAGGCCCGTGCCGCCCGCGACCAGCAGGAGCGCGCGCGCCTGCGGCGCATCGCTGTCGTCGCGGTGGTCTGCGCGCTGCTGGCGACCGCCGCGGGGATCTTCGGCTGGGTGAGTTACGAGAACGCCAAACGGCAGGAGGCCCGTGCTGAGGACAACGCTAGGAGGGCGCAGGAGGCGCTCGGGCAGTCCCGCATCAACGAGGTCGCGCTCGGGAAGGCGCTGGCGCGATCGCGCATCAATGAAGGCAAGGTGTGGCTGGGACATGCGAAGAGCGCCAAGGCGCAGGGCAAGCCGTTCGCCGCGGCGATGCTGGCGGGGCGGGCGATCGGCCTCGACGGTTTTGGCGGTGAACCCATGACGGAAGACCATTCCCCTGAGCTGTTCGCCGACGCGGAGGCGGTGCTGGGTGAATACGGTGGGGGGCATCTCCTCTGGGCGACCCGCTTCCAGGGCCATCACCGCGAGTTCGCATCGAGCGTGGCCTACACCCGAGACGGGGCGAAACTAGCGAGCGGTGGCGGGGACGGGGTCGTGCGCCTTTGGAACGCGGAGACGGGGGCGGCCTTGGGTGAGCCCTTGGAGGGTCACGAAGGTGCCGTGCACTGTGTCGTTTTCAGCCCGGACGGGCGCTGGCTCGCCAGCGCTGGCGACGACTTCGTGGTGCGCCTTTGGGATGTCGCGACCGGGGAGCAGACGCGCAAGCTTGAGGGGCATCGAGACTGGATCCGCAGCGTGGCCTACAGCACCGACGGGAAACGGATCGTCAGCGGCGGCGATGACGGGACGATCCGTCAGTGGGATGCGGCCACCGGCAAGGCGATCGGTGAGCCACTGCAAGCCGCTGATTTGGAGTTGGCGAGAGGCATCTGGAGCGTGGCCTACAGCCCCGACGGCAAGCGGATCGCCACCGGCGGCGGTGATGGGAAGGTGCGCCGATGGGACGCCGAGACCGGCAAGCAACTGGGGAAGCCCTTGGAGGGTCATCGTGGCGAGGTCAACGCCGTCGCCTTTCGGGGCGATGGCAAACAGATCGTCAGCGGTGGCGAGGACGGCACGGTGAGGCGGTGGGGTGTGGATGCCACGGGGGGGAAGTCATCGGGGGACCCCATCGAGGCGCACCGCGGGGCGGTGTTCTCGGTCGCCTACAGCGCGGACGGCAAGCGGATCGCGAGTGGTGGGGAGGATGGTGTGGTCCAGCGGTGGGACTCGATGACGGGGAGGGCGGTCGGACCGGCACTGAACCTGGAGGCGGGCGCTGTCTTTGCGGTTGCCTACAACGGCAGAGATGGGGCGCGGATGCGCATCGCGGTGGCCACCTCCACGGGCATCGTGCACGGGTGGGATGGGGAGAGTAAGTCGCCGGTTGGGGGTGGGGTGCAGGGGCATGCATCGACGGTGAACAGTGTGGCTTGCAGCGCGGATGGGACGAGGATCGTGAGCGGCAGCGGCGATGGGACAGTCCGGCAGTGGGATGCGACGACCGGCGAGCCCTTGCCGGTGGCGATCGGGAAACACGACGGGGCGGTTCTGGGTGTGGTGTGTAGCCCCGATGGGAACCGCATCGCGAGTGTGGGCGAAGACGGCGTGCTCCGTCAGTGGAACGCGGCGACCGGCGAGGCCTTGGGCATGCCGATCGGCGAGGAGGTCGAGGTGACCACCTGCGTGGCGTACAGTCCCGATGGGAAGCGGATCGCCGTCGGCGCGGACCTCGGAGGTGTGCGTGTTTGGGACGCGGTGACCGGAGAGGCGATCGGAGCGCCGTTTGGCGGTCAAGGCGGGAGCGTGCTGACGGTGGCCTATAGCCCGGACGGGAAGTGGATCGTCAGCGGTTCATCGGACGGGACGCTGCGCCGTTGGGACGCCGAGACGGGGGAGTCGGACGGTGGTGAGCTTCGTGGCCACGCCGATTACGTTCGCAGCGTCGCGTTCAGTGCTGACGGGAGCCGTCTCGTGAGCGGTAGCGACGACTTTATGGTCCGCCAGTGGGACGCGGTGGCTTGGAGGCCGTTGGGGGAGCCGCTCAAAGGCCACACCGACTGGGTCATGAGCGTGGCGTACAGCCCTGACGGCCGGCGGATCGTCAGCGGTGCAGACGACGGGACGGTGCGTCAGTGGAATGCGGGTTCGGGTTCGGCATTGGGCGAAGCGCTCAGGGCGGACGGAGATGCGGTCCAAAGTGTGGCGTACAGCCCGGACGGGAGGCGGATCGTCAGCGGCGAGGCCGACGGGACGGTGTGCGCGTGGGATGCGGGGACAGGGGGGCGGGTTCTCGAAGGGCACCTCGAAGCCGTGGGAAGCGTCGCCTATAACCGGGCGGGAACGCGCATCGCGAGCGGCGGGGGCGTGAGGCTTTGGGACACCGCGACCGGCGAGTTGTTGGGCGCTGCGATGGCCGTGGAGCACGAGCTGCTCCGCAGCGGTTCCTACAGCCCTGACGGTACGCGGATCGCGACCGGCGGCGCCGACGGTGTGATCCGTCAGTGGGATGCGATTACCGGAGAGGCGATCGGCGGGACCTTGGGGACGGTCCGCGCGGGAGGGGTGTCCACGGTGTTGAGTGTCTCGTTGAGCGCCGATGCGAGCCGCTCGGTCAGCGGCAGCGAGGACGGTGGGGTGCGGCAGTGGGACGCGCGAACTGGCGAAGCCATCGACGTGGTGATCGCGGGGCACCGCGATTACGTACGGAGCGTGGCGTACGATGCGAGCGGGACGCGGATCGTCAGCGGCGGCGACGATCTCGCGGTCCGACAATGGGATGCGGCGACCGGCCAAGCGGTGGGCGAGCCGCTATTCGGGCACTCCGCCTGGGTGAAAGTCGTCGCCTACAGCCCGGATGGGACATGGATCGCCAGCGGCGCGGACGACGGGTCCGTGCGTCTGTGGGATGCGGCGACCGGCGAGGTGCAATGGGAGGTGTTGCGGAAAGTGCTGGGGGACTCCGTCTTGTGCGCGGCTCTGGACCCGGCCGGGACGCGGATCGTCAGCGGCGGGGAGGCCATGGTGTTGCGACGGACGGAGATGGCGACGGGGGAGCCGATCGGCAACCCGTTGGCGGGGCA
>JAUIGD010000666.1 GCA_030430255.1 Verrucomicrobiia bacterium | reverse complement strand
CCCTACTGCATCCGCGCCAAGCGCCTCCTGCAGCAGAAGGGGGTCACCTTCGACGAGATCGACGTCTCGATGGCGCGCGGGCGGCGGCAGGAGATGGTGGAGCGGGCCGCGGGGCGGAGCACCGTGCCGCAGATCTTCATCGACGGCCGGGGCATCGGCGGCTGCGACGACCTCTTCGCGCTGGACCATGCGGGCGGGCTGGATCCGCTGCTCGAGAGCGGAGTGGCGGGGTGATCCGCTACGCGCTGCGCTGCGGCGCCGGTCACGAGTTCGAGGGCTGGTTCAGGAGCAGCGCCGCGTTCGACGACGAGGCGGCGGCACTGACCTGCCCGATCTGCGGCGACGGCAGGATCGAGAAGGCGATCATGGCCCCGTCGGTGATGCAGCGCGGCGCGGCGCCGGCCGAGGCCGAGGCGGAGAAGCCCGCCGCCTCGCCGCCAGCGGCGGGCGGAGGGGCACCTCTGGGCGAGTTCGCGGCACCGGCAGCGCCGCCTGCTGCACCGACGCCGCGCCAGGTCGAGCTCGCCAGGGCGCTCGTCGCGATGCGGCGGCTCCGGGCGCATGTCGAGGCGCACTTCGAGAATGTCGGCAAGCGCTTCGCCGAGGAGGCGCGCAAGATCCACCACGAGGAAGCCGAGGCACGCGACATCTTCGGCCAGGCGACGCTGGACGAGGCGAAGGAGCTGCTCGAGGAGGGCATCGAGGTGCTGCCGTTGCCCGACCTCCCCAAGCTGGACAGCTGACGCTTCGGACCCGCCGGCTCCCTCAGTCCTTCACGGCGCTGATCATGTAGTTGACGGAGAGATCGCGGCTCGTGACGAAATCGTCGCGGTGCGGGCGGTAGACGACGCCCTGCGTGTCGAGGACCCGGAGGCCGCGGCGGCGGAGCAGGCGGGCGAGGGTGGCGGGCGGCACGAAGCGCTGCCACTGGTGCGTGCCGCGCGGCAGCCAGCCGAGGACGTACTCGGCGGCGACGATGCCGAGTAGCCAGGAGCGGGCGGTGCGGTTGAGGGTGGAGAGCACCACGAGCCCGCCCGGGCGGGTGATGTCGGCAAGCTCGCAGATGAAGAGGTCGGGGTCGGTGGTGTGCTCGATCACCTCCATCGCCAGCACCACGTCGAAGCGCTCGCCGGCTTCGGCCAGCGCCTCGACGTTCGTCGTCCGGTAGTCGATGTCGAGCCCCGTGGCGGCGGCGTGCGCCCTGGCGATCTCGATCGAGCGCGGCGACGGGTCGACGCCGGTCACCTCGGCGCCGAGCCGCGCCATGGGCTCGGACAGCAGTCCGGCGCCGCAGCCGATATCGGCAAGCCTGAGGCCCGTGAGCGGCCGCAGCCCGGTGGCACCGGCGGGGGCCAGGAGCCGCGTCGCGTGATCGCGGATATAGGCGATGCGCAGGGGGTTGAGCCTGTGCAGGGGGCGCATCGGCCCGGCGGGGTCCCAGAATTCCTCGGCGAGCGCCTCGAACTTCGCCACCTCGTCCCGGTCGAGCGCCGAAGCAGCCGGTGGCTGCGGCTTCACGGCCGGCGCATTGCCGGTCAGTTGCTTGCCCATTGGACTCCTGCTGGCTAGAAGGTGGCGCATCCGGCGAGCTGCCCCGGCCACGGCCTTCGACGTTTCCCCGGCCGCGCGGGCGCCATCCGAAGCGAGTAACATCCTTGACGCTTGTCGTGCAGAAATATGGCGGCACCTCGGTCGCCGATCTAGAGCGCATTCGCCATGTGGC
>JAUIGD010000258.1 GCA_030430255.1 Verrucomicrobiia bacterium | reverse complement strand
CGAGGCGGCGATCGGCAACTGGCGGCAATTCGTCGCCGCACGCGGCGCCTATGGCCGGCTGCGCCGGCTGCTCGAAAAGAACCCGCCCGCTGCCGACGTGCTGCCGCTGCCCGCACCGGCGGGCAATCTCGCCGTACAGAACGTTACGGCGGTACCGCCGGGCCGCGACAAGCCGGTGCTGCACGGTGTCGGTTTCGAACTCGCGGCCGGCCAGATGGGGCTGCTCGTCCCGGCGGCGATGCGCACCGCGGGGCTGGGCTGGCCCGCCGACGGCGGCAGCATGGCCGTGACCCTGACGCCCCCCTGCGACCGCGACGACCTGCGCGCGATCGAGCTTCCGGTCGCCCTGCTGGCGGCGTCGATGCTGCGCGATGCCGACATCGAGCCCGGGCTCGCGGCGGTCGGACGCCTCGGTGAAGACGGGGCGCTGCTCGCCACCGGCGACCTGCTCGACCGCTTGCGGGCGAAGGAACCGCCGCCGCTGCTCCTGATCCCGGAGGCGGATGAAGCGCACCTCGTCGATCTCGCGGTCGCGGGGAGCTTGGAGCCGCTGATCCGCTCTCAGGTCCTCGCCGCCGCAACGCTCGCCGAGGCCGCCGGGCTGGCGTTTGAACCCGGCGACGACCTACGGCGCGCGCAGGAGCTGTTCGGCCAGATCCAGGAGCTGGCGGCGACCATGCCGATCGCGGAGCTCGTCACCTACAACAGCGCCAAGGAGCGGCTGGCGCAGATCGTCGAGCTCGCCCCCGCACACGCCTCGGCCCGGACGCTGCTCGCCGCCAGCCTCGGCACGCTGCCCCCGACCCTCACCCAGCCCGGCTCGCTGGCCGCGCTGGAGTCCGTCTGTTCGCCGGTGCTCAAAGCGATGCGTTCGGGCAGCCCGTCCGGCGGACCGCAGGTCGAACAGGGCGCCGAGTTCGCCTCCGTGCGCTCCGGCATCATGAGCCTGCGGACGAAGCTCGACCGCGACTGCGTCCCGCTCGCCGACGCCCTCGGAGAACTCTCCAGCCTGCTCGAGGACTACGCCTCGCTCAACAACCGCGACTCGACCCGCGCTGAGATGCTGCGCCGCGATCTCTTCGAGAGCTGGTCCGCGGCGCGCACGATGCTCGGTGAACTGCGGCCCGGCCTCCGCCCTCCCGGCGGGGAAGACGCGGGATCCGACCCCGCGGCCGAGCCCGCCCCCGGGCCCCTATCGACCGGGGACGAAGCCCCCGAAACCCGGCCGGAGCCCCCGGCCGCCGAACCGGAAACCGGTCCCGGACCGGACGTCGAACCATGAGAACCCACACCCTCGCCACCGCCGCCCTCGTCGGCGCCGCCCTCTGCCCCACCGCCGCTCCCGCCGACGAGCTCGCGATCAAGCAGAGCAAAGTCAAAGGTCTGCTCGTGCGGCCGCTCGCCACCGGCGAGAACGCGGGCATGGCCTCGCAGATGAACGCCACCGCCACGCCGGCCGAAGACGCGGGGCGCCTGCTCCGCGTCCGCTTCAACCAAGACGTCGGCGGGATGATGGAGGGCGCGCTCAAGGAGGTGTTGAAGTTCCTCCAGGTGCGGCACGACGACTGGCCGCGCGGCCAGGTGGTCGAGATCGCGTTCGAGGAGCGCTACTCGCCCAAAGACGGCCCCAGCGCCGCGGTCGCCTGCGCCCTGCTGCTCGACTCGCTGCTCACCGGCGACGCCATCGACCCCGCCTTCGCCGTCACCGGCGACATGAACGCCGACGGCAGCGTCAAACCCGTCGGCGGCGTGCCGGCGAAGATCCGCGGCGCCGCCGGCAAGGGCTGCACCGTCGTCGGCGTCCCCATCGAGAACGCCCCCGCGCTCACCGACCTGGTCGTCCTCGACGGCGCGTCGCCGCTGGCCGCGATCCAGGTCTTCACGCTGGAGACCTTCGACCAGGCGAAGGCGCTGGCCGCGGCGGAGAAGGGCGAGGAGCTGGCGGCCGCGATCGCCGACTTCGCCCTCGTGCAGCGCGCGGTGGAGGGGCGCGGCGCCGGCATCCTGCGCAACCCCAAGGTCGTCGCCAAGCTGCGCGAGATCGTCGCCCGCGCGCCGAATCATTTGTCTGCCAAATTATTGCTAGACGCAGCGGTCGGGGGACTGCCCCGACAGCTGTCGCTGGTCGGTTCGCTGGAGGCCATCGAGCGGTCGGCGGCCACCGTGCTGGAGGCGGCGCGCGGGCAGAAGGACGGCATCGGCGCGCTGGACAAGGACGAGCTCGCCGCGGCCATCATCGAGCTGCGGAGGACCCGCGCGAAGCTCGACGAGCGCACCCGCGACTACGCCGACTCGATCGAGGAGTTCGGCCGCCGCGTGAGCGACTACCAGAACTCGCCCCCGCGCGGCGTGCCTCTGACGAGAAAGGCCATCGCCGAGATCCAGGCCTCCGCCCAGCGCATCGAGACGGAGGTGCGCAAGATCAAGAACGACACCGAGATGATGGAGGAGCTGATGGCGCGATAGGGGTTCCGCAACCGCGGGACGCCGCGCCGAGGCCAACCGGCAACAGGCTGCCACCGAGCACGGACGACTCCTGCCCGGGGCGGCGCGCAACACGATGGCGGCACGCGGGGACGCGTGCCCTCCGGCGGGGTGCCGCATGCCTGGAGGGCAAACGTCCCCGTTTGCCGCGAGGCGGTTTCGTGCAGGGGCCGGGTTCAGGTGTTCCGAGCGTTGGGGTTTGCCCGTGGAGCTGGAGGGTGGGCGGTAGCTGACTGGGCGGCACGCGGGGACGCGTGCCCTCCGGCGGCGGAGCTCCGCGTCCCGGCGCCGTCCCCGGCAGTTGCCAAACCGCGCGGTCGGGCGCGATGGTGGCGCATGCTCCTGACGCCCGAAGAGATGGCCGCCGCCGAATCGGCGCTGTTCGCGACCGGCGCCGAAGCCGAGCCGCTGATGGACCGCGCTGGGGAAGGGATCGCCGCGGCGGCCTCGCAGTTCTACCCGCTGCCGGGCGATGCGGTCGCCTTCGTCGGCGACGGCCACAACGGCGGCGATGCCCTGGTCGCCCTGCGCCACTTGCGGGGCGCGGGCTGGCGGACGGGCGTGCGTTTCGCCAACTCCGCCGCCACGCTGCGGCCGCTCACCGCCAAGAAACTGATCGAGCTGTCCGGCGGCCACCCCGCCGAGATTGGGGAGCTTCCCCGGCCCACGCCGGGCCGGCCGTTGCTGCTGATCGACGGCCTGCTCGGGATCGGCGCGCGCGGCGAGCTGCGCCCGGCTTACCGGGAGGCGGCCGAGATGATGAACGAGGCGCGCGCAGCGGGCGGCGCGACCGTCGCGGTCGATATCCCGTCGGGCTTGGATGGCCAGACCGGACGGCCGCATCCGGGCGCGGTGGTCGCCGACCTGACCTGCACGATCGCCCACCCGAAACCCTGCCTGCTGGCGGACGGCGCGACCGAACAGGTCGGCCGGCTGGCGCTGGTGCCGCTGCCCGAGATCGCGCCGGTGCCCGGTTCGGGCGATGCCGGGGCGGTGCTCCTGACCGCCGGGCGACTGGCGGCAAGCCTGCCGCGCCGGCGCCGCGCGACCCACAAGGGCGAGTCCGGCCGCGTGGGCATCATCGCCGGTTCGCGCGGCATGGCCGGCGCCGCGACGCTCTGCGCCACCGGGGCGCTGCGCGGCGGCGGCGGGCTGGTGAAGGTCTTCGCCGCTGAGGCGGACGGCAGCTACCCGGTGATCGCCGCCGCCGCCCCGCCGGAGGCGATGGTGAGCGAGCTCGGTGCGCCCGCCGCGCTGCGCGGTCTGGATTTCGACGCCATCGCCGTCGGGCCGGGGCTCGGTGCGCGGGCGGACGCGGAGCTGGTGGCCTTCGTGCTCGGCGACCCCCGCCCCCTGGTGATCGACGCCGACGCGCTGAACGCGCTCGCCGCCTCGCCAGCCGGGCCGTCTGCCCTCCGCGAGGCCGCGGGACCGCGGCTGCTGACGCCCCATCCCGGGGAGATGGCGCGGTTGGAGGCAGCCTGTGGCCTCGATGCTGAAGCGCCGCGCCGCACGCGGGCCGAAGCGCTGGCGGCGGCCACCGGCGCTGTCGTGTTGCTCAAAGGCTCACCCACCGTGATCGCGTCGCCGGCGGGCGAGCCGACCGCGTTCAGCCCCACCGGGGGCCCCGCGATGGCGACCGGCGGGGTCGGCGACACCTTGACCGGATTGATCGCCGCGCTCGCGGGCGGCGGGCGCACCTTGCTCGAGGCCGCCCAGCTGGGTGCGTGGATCAACGGTCGCGCCGCCGAGCGCGCCCTGCGCGACGGTGGGCAGTGCGAGGAATCGCTCCTCGCGTCCGACTTGCCGAAGCACTACGGGGGAGCATTCGAGGACCTGCGCGCAGGCGCGTATTGAGAATTGAGCGCCAGGCTAGCCCGGATCGATCACCACATCCGCAGGCGAGGCGCCGCCATTCGTTGCTGCTGAGTAGGCGGCGGCAGGGATCGGCGATGCGGCTGGGTAGACACCCTGCCCGAGCCGTTCCCAACGGCAACACCCTCAGCATCTACGAGCGCAAGCCGCAGCTCGGAGCTTGGTGATCGATCCGGGCTAGGGCGTGTTCACGCAAACTGCCGGAGAGCATCGACGGCGAGAGCGAAGTGGATGTAGGCGGTGAAGATGACGTCCAGCTTGTCGAAGCGCGAGAAGATCCTGCGGAAGCCCTTGAGCCTGAGGAACAGGCGCTCGACCTCGTTGCGCCTCTTGTAGAGTTCCCGGTCGTATTCCCAGGGGTTGAGCCGGGTCACCTTCGGCGGGACGACCGGCTCGAGGTGCAGGTCGAGGGCCAGCTGCCGCGTCTGGTCACCCTCGTAGGCGCGGTCCATGATGGCGGCTCTCGCGTCCGGGCAGAGGCTCCAGTCGGTCTGCCGCAGCAGGTCGCGCCCGGCGGGGCCGTCGCCGGCCTGGCCGGCGGTCAGCGAGAAGCTCACCGCCGTGCGCTCATCTGCGGCAACCAGATGA
The DNA here is from genome assembly GCA_030430255.1 of Verrucomicrobiia bacterium. GTDB lineage: Bacteria > Verrucomicrobiota > Verrucomicrobiia > Verrucomicrobiales > DEV007 > JAUIGD01. Next base: position 4,254 of record JAUIGD010000258.1, on the reverse strand, counting down.
AGCTTGGTGTTCCACCCGCCCCGGCTCTTCCCGATGGCCTGCTTGCCGTTTTTTTTAGCGCCCCGGTGCCGTCGGGGTGCACCTTGATCGAGGTGCTGTCCAGCGACACCGCCTCCACCTTGAGCCTCAGCAACTGGCGGCTCTGCAGCGCGGCGAAGACCTCCGCCAGCACGCCCGACTTCGCCCAGCGGTTCACCCGCATGTAGACGCTGTGCCAGTTGCCGAAACGCTCCGGGAGCCGGCGCCACTTGCACCCGTTCTCGACGACGTAGAGCAGGGCGTTGAGCACCTCCAGGTTCCCCATCCTGACGTTCCCGCGGTGCTTCGGGAAACAGTCGGAGATCAATTCGTAGTCGCGTTCGGTTAGTTCCATCCCTTAGCTAGAAGGGTACGGCCGGATTGTCAAGGATTGCGTGAACACGCCCTAGCCCGGATCGATCACCACATCCGCAGGCGAGGTGCCGCCAGTCGTTGAGGCTGAGTAGGCGGCGGCAGGGATCGGCGAAGCGGCTGGGTGGACACCCTGCCCGAGCCGTTCCCAACGCCAACACCCTCAGCATCAACGAGGGCAAGCCGTAGCCCGGAGCTTGGTGATCGATTCGGGCTAGTCGCCAAATACCGCCCGCAGGTGGCGCAGTTCTTCGGCGGCCTCCTCCTCGGAGGAGACCGTCTCGAGGACCGCTTCCTTGAGCATCTCGCGGTAGCGGTTGCGCAGTTTGAACGCGCCGAAGCGCACGCTCGGTTCGCTGACGCCCAGTTCGTCGGCGATCTGGGCGTAGGGTTTCTCGGTGGCGCCGCCGGGCACGAGCTGGTCGCGCAGGGCTGCGAAGAGCGGACCTTTGCCTGCCTCGCGGTAGGAGGCCTCGAGCTTCGCGAGCACCCGTTCCAAAAGCTGCCGCGCCCAGGCGCGATCGAACTCGAGTTCCGGGGTGAGGCCTTCGCGTGGTTCGAGGGCCATGCGCTGCTCGGCCTCGAGGCTGTCGATCGCCACGTGCGGGACTTTGCCGCCGCGCTTCTGGCGCTGGCCTCGGCGCCAGTCCTCGCTGGCGAAGTTCTTGAGCGAGCAGAGCAGGAAGGTGCGGAGTTTGCCGCGGGCGGCGTCCGCTTTGGCGAAGCCGCCCTTGGCGAGGAGCCGTTCGAAGAAGGCCTGGGTCAGGTCCTCGGCGTCGGCGGGATCGGGGCGCAGGCGGCGCGCGTAGCCGTAGAGCGGGAGCCAGTAGCCCTGGCAGAGGTCGGCCAGCGCCTGCGGGTCTTCGTCGCGGGCGTTGGCGATCAGGCTCCACCGGGTCTGGGGGAACGGGCTGTTTGGGGGGGAGGTATCCAGCGCCGGGAGGTTCGACGGCTTCAAGGCGATGCGCCAGCGCGGAGTGTCCGGGGCCGGGGCGTCGAACCGTTCCCCCTTGCGCCGGCGCGGGCGCGGCGCCTTCTTTGGAGCTTGCCAATGACGAACATCTTCGAGATCGACACGCTGGAGGAGTACCTCGCCGCCCGGCACGACCTGCGCGACTGCGTGGTGCAGGGGCTCGACCTGACCGGCGAGCGGGCGGCGCTGAAGGCGGCGCAGGTGGCGGGGGCGGTGTTCCTCGGCTGCACCTTCGGGCACGAGGGTTTGGCCGAATCGCTGCGCGACCGCGGGGCTTTGGTGTTCCCTGAGTTCGGGGCGCTGCCCTACAACCCCTACCGGCCGACGCTCTACACGCGCGATGAACTCTGCGCCGGCTGGGGCGGCGGAGACGGGCCGGACGCGTCGAGCGCCGACTATCAAATCTATGCCCATTTCGTGAAGAAGGGGCGCCATCAACCCGATGTCCTGGAGGCGGTGGCGCAGCGCCTGCACGACCACGCCATCGACGACGCGCTGGACGACCTCTTGTCCGGCAAGCACGACGGCGTCCGCAAGCGGGTGGTCGGGATCATGGGCGGGCATGGGACGCCGCGCACCGACCCGTACTTCCGGCGCGTCGTCGAGGTGGCGCGGGGCCTGGCGCGGGCCGGGTATTTCGTCGCCAGCGGCGGTGGGCCGGGGATCATGGAGGCGGCGAACCTCGGCGCGTATCTGGCGCCGTTCGATGACGCGGCGCTCAACGACGCGCTCGCGGCGATGGAGCGGGCGCCCGTGTTCAGCGATCCCGGCTACATGGCGAGCGCGGCCGAGGTGGTGGAACGCTTCCCCGGCGGCGGCGCGAGCTTGGCTATCCCAACGTGGTTTTACGGGCACGAGCCGAGCAACCAGTTCTCCGCGCACATCGCCAAGTACTTCTCCAACAGCCTGCGCGAGGACGGGCTCTTGGCCTTGGCGACGCACGGGGTGGTCTACGCACCGGGCAGCGCCGGGACGACGCAGGAGGTGTTCATGGACGCGACGCAGAACCACTACGGCACCTTCGAGGTCATCAGCCCGATGGCCTTTCTCGGCGTCGCGCGCTACACGGAGGAGACCGGCATCTTCCCGCTGCTGCGAAGGCTCGCCGAAGGCAGGGCTTATCGCGACATGCTGTTCTTGTCCGATTCGCCCGGGGAGATCGTCGAATTCATCCAGGCGCACCCGCCGGTGCCAAGGGACCGGGTATGAGGGAGGCGATCCGGAAGCGGGTGTTCATCGCGGTCTTGCTCCTCGCCGGGGCGGCGCTATGTTGTATGGCCGCCCCGCTGTGGTCGAAGTGGGAACTCTTCACCCACGGCTCGGAATACTGGTTCTGGATGGCGGTGGGATTGTCGTTCGCCAGCTTCGCGTTGGGGGCGCCGAGGTCGGGGGCTGGCGCGATGGTGTTGGCCGCCTACTGGGGCTGGGCGGTGATCCCGTATTTCAAACTCGCGCCCGACCCTGGGCCGGCGTTGGGGGAGGGGATGACGGCGCTGCGGGTGATGCACTTCAACGTGCTGCACATCAACCCCGAGCACCAGGCGGTGAGGGAGTTCATCGCGGCACAGGAGCCGGACGTGTTGATCGTGCAGGAGTACGATGCGGAGTGGAAGAAGGAACTCGCTGAAGTCACCGAGCGCTACCCGCACGCGACCGAGCACGTGATGAGCGGCCCCGGGGGGATGGGGGTGTTCAGCCGGTTTCCGCTGCAGGGGGTCGGGTGGAGTTCACGCGACGACGGGTGGTGGCCGTTCGTCTCGTGCGAGATCGACGTGGGTGGCAGGCCTTTGCGGATGGTGGCCTTGCACCCGCCGCCACCCTTGCGGGCGGGCGCGGCGCGATCGCGCAACGCCATCTTGCGCGAGGCTGGGGATGCCGCCGGCGGCGGCGCGCCACGCATCGCGGTCGGTGACTTCAATTGCACGCCCTGGTCGCCCCACTTCCGTGACTTCTGCGAACGGTCCGGGCTGCGCGATGCCGCCTTGGGGCGCGGTCTGAGGAGGACCTGGTTTCCGACCGCACTGCCTTTCGGGATCCCGATCGACCACGTGTTGGTGTCCGAAGAAGTCGCCGTGCGGAGCTACGACACCGGGCCGGCCTTGGGTTCTGACCACCGGGCGGTGGTGGTGGATTTGAGTTTCTAGCCTGGGTTATTCGAGTCCGACAGGCTCCCAGGAGGAATGGCGCTCGGTTAAGCCGGGTTCCCGGCGGTTTGGGTCGGGAACGGAACCGATGCTCGCTCCGGGAGATCCTCGTCGGTGCCGCCGTCTTCGCCGCGCGCGGAACAGCCCCTCGGAGTCGAGTTCCCGACCGGGGAGGCGGTGGGATCGTTCAACGCGAATGGCTCCGGAGACGCGGACCGCGGTGAGAGGCCCTTCGCGTTGCTCAGGGTGACACTACTGTGGAGTCGAGTGCAGTGTGAGGGATGGCCACCAGCCCTCTCAAGGAAGTGCGGTGTCCTCCTGACAAGCGCAGCGCCAGAAAGACCCCGCCATGAAACCAGCGGGTCGAGCCCCGGGGACGCCCCGGATGCCTTGACGGCTCCAAACGAGCGGGCACCGGGACGCTGCCAACCGTCGATGCCTATCCTTAAACCCGCGCCATTCCTCCTAGCCCGAATCGATCACCAAGCTCCGGGCTGCGGCTTGCCCTCGTTGATGCTGAGGGTGTTGCCGTTGGGAACGGCTCGGGCAGGGTGTTTACCCAGCCGCTCGCCGATCCCTGCCGCCGCCTACTCAGCATCAACGAATGGCGGTGCCTCGCCTGCGGATGTGGTGATCGAATCGGGCTAGCCTAAGCTTGGAGGCTGTCGGACTCGCGTGTTTGGAAGCGAATCGTGAGTGGTACAGCGAGAGGTTTTTGCCGCAGGCGAGGCGGGGCGAGACAGCAGG
>JAUIGD010000257.1 GCA_030430255.1 Verrucomicrobiia bacterium | reverse complement strand
ACAACCACGTCCTCTTCAGCACCCTCGCGCGCCTCTCCCACGGCGGATACGACCACGGAGGGGCACCGGAGAAATTGCATTTCGACGAGACCCGCCTGCGCCTGCCCGCCTTCCTGTTCGGGCTCGCCGCAGTCCCCATGCTCGGCTACCTCGTGGCGACCATCGGCTACCGGCGCGCCGGCCTCGCCGCCATGTTGCTCCTCGCGCTGCACCCGTTCTTCTTGCGCCATGCCCCGGAGGCGCGGGGCTACCCGCTGACGATGTTCCTCGCGCCGCTCGCCCTCACCTTCCTGGTCAAAGCGCTGCGGCGCGGCCGCGGCGTCTACTGGGCTGGGTTCACCCTCTCCCAATTCCTCCTCTTCTATACCTACCCCGGGACGATCTACCTCCTCGTATCGATCAACGGCGCCGCCCTCTTCTACCTGATCGCCCGCACCTCCGGCCGCGACCGCCTCACCCAAGGCGCCCGCTGGCTCGCCTCCAACCTCGCCGCCGCGACCCCCGTCCTGTTCCTCATGACAGCGCTGCTGCCACAGATGGCCGAATACATGAAGGGCAACCGCGCCCACGGCGACCTGAAGGCGACGTGGATCGAAGACAACCTCGCCCACATGGCAGCCGGCGTCCCCTGGTTCGATCCCGAACCGGGCAATGAGCTCATCGGCTCGATGTCGGGCTCACCCCCGATGTCCATCCTGTTGCTGGCCGCATTCTACCTGGCCGCCGCCGCCGGCATCTACCGGCTGGTCCGGGGCGGCCACCTCTGGATCGCGGCGACCCTGATCGCCCCCTACCTGCTCATGCTGCTGCACGCCTGGACGACCCACACCCTCCTCTACCAGTGGTATTCCGTCCCGCTCCTGCCGTTCCTGATCGCCCTCGTCGCCCTCGGGCTTGAGTTCCCTGCATCGTTCCTCCGCGATGTTCGCGCACGCACCTTGGCCGGCCTCGGCACGCTCGCGCTCGCCCTCGGCCTCTATGTCGGCGCGACGCGGGGCCAGGTACACGTCCTGCGCTCGCGTTCGGTCGAGCCCCTGCGCGAGTCGGTCGCCACCACCCGCGAGATCCTCAACCCGACCCACCCCGGGGTCGGCGAAGTGATCACCGTCGGCTTCGTGCAGGGCACCCCGGGCTACGACCCCACCGCCTATTTCTTCAAACCCGAACAACGCGACCCTGCCGGCCCGGAGAAGTTCCGCGCCCTGCTCGCCCGTGCTGACGCCGAGGGCAAGCCGCTGTTCGTCAACCTCGCCATGCCCGGTCTCGCCCGCGCCCCCGACAGCAGATGGCCGACGCTCATGGCGATGGTCGACGACCCGGCGCTGTTCGAACTCCACGCCCGCCTGCCCGGCCTACAGCAAGACTGCACCCGCTACGTGTTCCGCTACAAAGGCAAGGCCGAGCGGGTCGGGGAGTCGGCGCCGTGACCGGGCAACCCACCGGAATCATCCATCGATCCCCGCGGGCCGATACAGATGCGGCGGCAACTCCCGCTCCACCGCGAGCCGGAAAAAGGCCGCGCCCCGCTCGCGGAGCAGCGGGCGCCGCGAGCGTAGGATCACCGTCGAAACGCCGTCCTGCCCGGGAGGGGCGACCTCTCCGACCTGCACAAACGGCGGCACCCCATCGCCGTCCTCCCATCGCCCGAAATCCCCCGTCAGCTGCGGTGTGATCCGCAAATCGCCAGCCAGGTAGCCCTGCTCGACATCGCCCTCGTCCACCGCGCCGCGCAGCGCAAACTCGACCTCCATGAACCCCGCCGCGTCGAAATCCAGACGCGGCTGCGGGAACGACGCCGCATCCGCCACCCCAGCCAGGGTCCCGAAGGCATACTCCAGCAGATTGCTCAACCCATCGCGGTCGGGATCCGCCTCCGGCAAGGCCTCCTCCCCCTCAAACTCGGTCGTCAATGCCACATAGCTATCGAAATGCACCACCTCCGTCGGCCGCCCCCGGATGGCGAGGTTATCGAGGAAGATGTAACGGTCCGGATCCGTGACCTCCACGACGACCCGGATCGCCACCGCCTCGACGTCACCGCCCAGTCCACCCAACTGGATCTCCTCCTTCCCAAGCTCGATTCGGTTGCGGTAACCGGCTTCACCAATTCGGACCCGAAGGAGGAAGTCGGAGCTCGACGCCGCCACATTCAGCGCGTGCACCGCGAGCAGATTGTCACCCTCGACCAAGAGTTCTGAGTCCAAATCAACGAATTCTCCCACCAACACGATTCCATCCGGATTGAGCGTTGTCGCATCGGAGTTCCATCGCAGCGGCGACGGGGCGTTCAGTTCCGCGACTTTGATCCCGTTCAGCCACGCGACGTAGCCATCGTCGGCGTTGATCACCATCCCGTAGCGAACATCCGGTGAGATCCCGCCCGCGATTTGAAACGGGATTCGCAGCAATGCGGTCGGGTTGATCGACAGCATCTGCTCTTGCACGTCAGTCCGGATGTATGGCTGGTAGTCCGGTGCAGGATCATACCCGATCCCCATCGTCCCAACCAGCCAGTCCCCGTCCTCGAACTCCGGCAGATACCAGTAGATCCCGGGCGGCTGCTCAAGAAGGGGCTCCGAGTCCGACTCAGGGATGACGAAGCGCATCGGGGCGTCTCCGCCGAGAAGCGACCCCTCATCCCATGCCATCGGCAGGACGCCCTGCGAAAACTCCAGCCAAGGCACTTCCGCAACCTCCCCACCACCACTCCTCGTAAGAACCGTCGCAGTGATCTTCCCCACCTCATCCGGTTCGAGGGTCTCGTAACCCCAGTCCAGCGAGCACGCAAGATCGGCGAAGCCCGCCACGCTCACCCACTCCGTCTCCAACTCCCAACTCCCCTCTGCGAAGGCGAGGACTTCGGAGTCGAGCGCGATCCCCTCCAAGGGCGTCGAGTCGACCTGGGTCATCCCCAAATCCTGCTGATGCCTCACCACGAACTCCAGCCCCTGATACCCGGATGCCGCGTCGCGCCGCATCCAGGTCTCCCCCCTCAACCGCCAGTCGAGTTCCCCCTCGAAATCCGCGACCGCATCTGGGCGGATCGCGGTCTCCCCCGCTGCCATGCCCACAGCGCCGCAGGCCATCAGCAGCAAGACCCGGCTCCAGCCCCATCGATGTCGCGTCTGAAGGTCCATGGTCACCCCCCTGCACCGGCGCCCCCCATCCGCACCATCCGGTAGAGCGCACCGCCCGGCGGGGGCTCCCGGTCGACGATCGACCGCTGCCCAGGTGCGGACAGAAACCGCGCTTCCAAGACGTTCTCCCACCCCCCTCCCTGGGATCGCTGCAGCGCATAATCGCCGGGGACCTCCGCGCGGAAGACCACCCTCAACTCCCCACTCTCGCCCCTTTTGACATCGACGATCCGCAGTCCCGCATCGACCGCGCCTCCACCGGAAGCGGCAGCGGCGACGTGATAATCGTAATACCTTTCCAGCGAGGCCGCACCGGGATCCGTGATGTAATCGGGGATCTCCGTCTGCGGAGAAATGGCGCGCCGGAGCGTGGCGCGGAAGGCAGACACCCCGGAACCCACATCGGTAGCGGGGTCGAACCGGTCGGGCGGCGAGCCGGGCGCCTTGCGGATCGGCTCGACGACCGCGTGAATCTCGAACGCGTTCGAGCGGGTCGCCGCGTTCTGATACAGCCCCGCGTAGGGGCGCTCCTTGGTGTTGTCCCCGGTCAATCGATGCTCGTGCCAGAACGCCCGCATGTCGGGGTAGTCGCCGGACTCGTCGGGGTCGCCCAACGGCTCCCCGACCGGGACGAGATACTGTTCGCAGATCTCCGACGCGGCGCGGAAGATGTCGCCGGACGCGAACTTGCGCCGCCACTGCTTGAGGGTCTCCTCCACGTCGATCCGGCGGCGCCAGGCATCGCTGCCGCCACCCGATTTGTAAGTGGTGCTGGCCGCGGCGGGGATGGCCACCACCCGCTCGGCCTTGAACAGGGCGTGGAGCGCCGTCTCCCGCCGGATGTGGGTGAACGGCAGCATCGCGCTGTTCAGGTTGAGCTTGCCGTCCATCGAAAACACGTCGCCCTTCGGTTCCGGGACATCGGGGTCGAGCGGCGGCCAACGGGCGTCCGGGATCGGCACTGGCATGCGGAACGCATCGAGGAAAAAGTGATCGGGCAACCCCGAAGCCCCGAAATGCTGCGGGTCCGGCCGGAACAGCAAAGTCCGCCAGGGCACGTTCGCGACGACCCCCGTCGGCAAGGAGCCGAGCATCACCGGCGAATGGAGGATCCGCTGAGGGGCGAAGCGACTGCCTGTAGGCCTCTCGAACTGGGCGCCTTGGCCAACAAAAAACCTAAGATCTCCGTCGACTGACTCCTCCGGGTTGCCCTGTGCCCTATTGACGTAGGGGCCATCTGGCAAACTGCCCACGGCATTGTCAAAATCCCCCGTGGCATCAGGACCGATCTCGAAGGGATAAGAAGGATCTGTTAGTGGCGCATACGCTGGACTCGTGACTGGATACGGCATCGGATGGAAGTGCTCGGCAGAAAAATCGAGCCCCGAAAGTATTGGCACGCCTGGAGCGCTCCCTTGCAGTGGAACTCCACCTTCTGTAGTCAAGCTATGGGCAAAGTGCTCCCCACCGTCAAAGTAGTTCGGGTGTGGCTGCATCGTACCTCTCGGAACAACTCGGCGACCGGCCACTAGGCGGTCGTCCCCATGGCCGACCACCATCGACCTCACCACATCGCCTTCATCAATCCAACTCTCCGCAGAGTCCAGTAGTCTCTGCTCAATCGACTCAGACGCTTGGTCCGGTAGCGGTAGGCGTACGGCCGGAAATTCGAATGCTGCTGTCTGATGTGGAAACCTGCCCGACCTGTCCGGTGAAAGCTTCCAACCGATCTCTCCAGAAAAACCTGCGAAGTCGATCGATTGAGTCCCCTCGGGAATCCAATAAATCTGCGGCAAAACCACCCCAACAAGGGCAACAGTGCCACCAACTACTGGCAGCCTCGTATCCACTCGAACCATCTCTTCGAGTGGTTCGTAGTCCGGCGAGCCAATCAAGTTGGACTCGATCGGCGGCCAATATCGCAAGTCCCCATTAAACAATCCCCCAAACTGGAAATAGGTCTCGACGCGTTGAGCAGGATATCCAACAGAGGGCGCGCGCAGCTTGGCGATCACTGCGAGACGAACCGCAGAGGCATGTAAACGAGAGAATACAAGAGCAATCTCCAACACCGCTACATCACTTCCAATCCCTTTGGGGAATGGCGCTTCTTCATCAAACGCGATTGCCAAATGCCTGTCCCCTCGCCCGCAGAGACAGATTGAGCGCCGCTGAGTCTGCGCTGCCAGCCCTCCCCACAGAGCGCTCCAATATGCGTCCTCGGAGTAGCAATAAGCGCTAGCTAGCAAACTATCGATCTCGCTAAACGCACCTGCCCCATATTTCTCGGAGAGCATTCCGGCCCGAACATTGACTTGGGAACTGAACCCTCGAGAGAGCAATTGCAACCTAGGTAGCTCTCGCATTCCATCATAGTGAAATCCTCCATATTGATGCCTAGTGAATGACCAGCGGTTCACTTCACCTAACATCATAGGCCCGTGAGTGTCCCTCCCATAGATGTCGTCCTCGACCCATTCTTGATACGGCCACAGCCCGATCCTCGGCCTGCCCCGGCTGGTGGTTTCGGGGGAGTTGCTCTTCGTCGTCAGCAGGAAATCCGCGCGTTCGACACGGCCCGCTACCTCCGCCAGGTCGACCTCCCCAGGATCCGGCCCGGCGCCGCGGGCGACGAGTTCGCCCAGTTCCGCATAGGGCTGGTAGTGCTCCGGCTCCGGGAACACCGGCCCGGCGAGTTCGTTCGGCACCGTGCCGTCCCGCGAGCCCCCCGTCCCTACGCCGTTGCCGGCGCGCCACAGGAAGTCGACCTCGTCCTCGCTCAGTCCCGCGCCGATCGCCTTGCCGGGGAAGAGCACCGAGCTCAGACAGACGGTCGCCGGATGGCCGGGGTGGCGCTGGTGTTCCCCCGCCGCAGGCATCGCCGACGCCAGCTCCCGTTCGCCCGGCGAGTCGTAGCGCGGCACATCCCAATACGATCCTTCCGCGGCGGTGTTGATGTTGATCTTGCACGACAGGTCGTCGGTCCAGAACGCGATCCGCCCGACGATGGGGTTCGCTTCGCTCGGCACCGCCGACCCGACGAACCGCAGGTCGGCGTCCAGGTAGCCGCAGTCGCCGCTCTTCAGCAGGTAGAGCCAGCGCGCCGGCATCGGCAGGCGCATCGCGTCTTCGTCCGCACCGGCGGCCGCCCGGGTCACCACGCCGCCGATCGTCGCCGCGTAGCCGAAGCCCTCAGCATCGCTGCGGGGATCGGCGACCGGAAACCGGAGCCTCCCCATCTCGACCCTCGGCGCGTTGAGGTCGACGAACTGCGCCGGTCGGGAATCCCAATCGGGCGGCAGGTCCGCCTCGGCCTCCGCCGCCGATCCCGCCAGCAGGTCCGGTGCGGAGTAGAGCTTGTAGATCCGCGAGAGCTCACCGCCGCGATAGGTTCGGATCGCTCCGGGCTGTGAAGCCCAGGCGCTGTCCGGCTGGGTCGTCGCCGCCCGCACCTGGGACTCGACGAGCGCGAAGGCGCGCTCGGCCAACTGCCCGCCGCTCGGCGTGTCTGGCAACGGCTCGAGTTCGCCGACGCCCGCATCCGCGATCCCCGCAATCGCCATCATCACCGCGGCGACCAGCGCGCGCCGCCTGGCGGCCCGAATAGGCAATCTCCTGAGTTTAAACACGGGGGCAGGCTAGTCCGGATCGATCACCACATCCGCAGGCGAGGCGCCGCCAATCGTTTGGGGGTGAGCAGGCGGCGACAGGGATCGGAGAAGCGGCGCGGTGAACACCCTGCCCAAGCCGATCCCCACGCGGACGCCCTCAGGATCAACGAGGGCAAGCGCAGCCAGGAGCTTGGCGAGCGGTTCGGGCTAGCGTTGGCGGCCGCCCTTCGCCAAGACGAGTCTATCAGGCGTCCGCGCCGCCCCCGGTCGCCCGCAGCTCACGGCGCACCGCCGATGCCGCAGGCCGCGCGGGCGCGATCGAGCGTCGCCCGCGCCACCGCCCGCGCTCGCTCCGCCCCGGAAGCCAGCACGCCATCGACGTAGCCTGGATCCGCGAGCAGCTCTTCACGCCGGGCGCGCATGGGTTCGAAGTGCTCCCAGAAAGCACCGAACAGGCGCTTCTTGAAATCGCCGTAGCCGACGCCCCCGGCGCGGAACTCCGCCTCCATGGCCTCCACTTCCGCCTCGCCGGCGACCAGGCGGTAGAGGTCGACGATGATCGACCCGGCCGGGTCCTTCGGCTCATCGACGGGCGTGGAGTCGGTCACGATCCCCATGATCTTCTTCCGCAGCGCCTTCTCGGCGGCGAAGATCTCCAAGGTGTTGTCGTATGACTTGCTCATCTTTTGGCCGTCGAGCCCCGGGACCTTCGCCTTGTCGCCCCGGATGCGCGGCTCCGGGATCACGAAGACCTCACCGTAGCGGTGGTTGAACTTGCCGGCGATGTCGCGCGTCACCTCGAGGTGCTGCTTCTGATCCTCACCGACGGGGACCACCTCGCTGTCGTAGATCAGGATGTCTGCCGCCATCAACACCGGATAGGCGAACAGGCCGTGGGTGGCCTCCAATCCCCGGCTGGTCTTGTCCTTGTAAGAGTGGCAGCGCTCGAGCAACCCCATCGGTGTCACCGTGCTCAACAACCACGTCAGTTCGGTCACCTCCGGCACATCGGACTGGCGGAAGAACGTCGCCTTCGCCGGGTCGAGGCCACAGGCCAGGAAATCGATCGCGACGTCGCGCACGTTCCCGCGCAGGGTCCCGGGGTCGTGCACCGTCGTCAGCGAATGGTAGTCGGCGATGAAATAGAACGCCTCGCCCTCGTCCTGGAGCCGGATGGCCGGCTCCATCATGCCGAAGAAATTGCCGACGTGAAGGCGGCCGCTGGGCTGAATTCCGGAGAGGATGCGCATGGCGGCGACCCTTCGCTGAGGGGGGCGCGCCGTCAAGCGCACTCAGCGCACGTCCTCGCGCCGGGCATCGGCTCCGGCCGCCTTCCCGGCCAATCCGGCCGCCGAGCCGCCGTCGCCCGGCCCCTCGCCGAGCCCGAGGTCGCGCTCGTCGTCTCGGCGCTGGCGCTCGGCCCTGCGGTCGTCCCGATAGCTCTGCAACATCAGGCCCGACCCTGCGGCGAAGGTGACCAGCATGATCATCAGATGCGAGGTTTTGATCTCCAGCAGGAAGCGGATGCGGCTGACGATCTCGATGACGATGATGGCCAGCCCGATCCAGGTCACCACCCAAGCCCACTTCTTCTTCGCATCGTAGAACAGGGCGACGATGCCGATGAAGAAAGGCAGGAACACGATGCCCATCGAGGTCGTCTCCCACAGGCCGCGACCACCACCCCCGCCGCCGCCCCGGAACCCGCGCAGGCCGCTCGAGACCCAGCCCGAACCCCGGGTCGTCACATGCACCGAGTCGAAGAAGAAGTATAGCGAGACGGCGCTGAGCACGGCGCCGAGCAGGAACTTACCCACCCCGCCTTCGCTACCGCCAGGTCGGATGTTCATGGCCTTCAAAATTCAATCGGTTCGCCAGCGTCGACAAGGGATAATGCGCAGCCCGTCCCGGCTCATTCAAATGGGTTGTCGGCGGGCTCCGGCCCCGGTCCGCCGCCATCCTCAGGTGCGGGCGTCGCGGCACCACCTCCGCCCTCCCCTCCCCCACCATCGCCCCCTCCCGAGCCCAGCCCGATCCGGCCTACGGCATCGGCTTTGAGAAGGTCGAAGTCCTTCAAGGCTTGGGAGGCCACCTCATCTGCGGACGCCCCCAACTTCGTCCAACCGAAGCCCAACAGGGCGGCCGCCACCAAAACCAAGACCAGCAGCGGCGCGTGCCCCGCCCCGAAACTGCCGACCTGCTCCTGCGGGATCGTCAACAGCGCCGCCATGAACACCAAAGCGCCCATGGCAAAGTAGAACCCCCCCGCCAATGAAAACTTCAACTTCTGCTCGACGATATCGATCCCGGTGGTGCTCGCCTCCGCCATCTTCCGCAGCGCCGCGTTGAACTGCTTCTCGAAGAAATAGTCACCGATCACCCCGGCTGCGACCAACAGCGCCGCGCAGACCACCAGCAGCAGCACCCCCAGGGCCGAGGTGTCCGACTCGCGGTTGATGGCGTTC
>JAUIGD010000256.1 GCA_030430255.1 Verrucomicrobiia bacterium | reverse complement strand
GGAAGCCCCGGGGGCCCGGCATGGTCAATATCGCGAGCCGGCCCCGCCCGCGGGGAGAAAACGCGTCACCCTCCGGCCAGAACCCGCGCGCGGTGGCCCCCGCAAACTAAGTCCGACAGGCTCCTAGAGGTGCTTCACCTTGAGGTTCCGCACGGTGAACGGCTGCCCATGGTCTTGGATACAGATTTTGCCGCTGGCGTGCAGCTCCTTCCCGTCGGGCTTCTTCTCGCGCAGGTCGATGTCTTGGATCAGCTCGCCGTTGAGCACCACCCACAGCCGGTCGCCCCTCATGGTCACCGTCATCCGGTTCCACTCGCCGGCCGGCTTCGAGGCGTTCGACGTCGGACCGCAAGTGCGGATGACGCCGCCCATGTCGTGGTGGCCGAGCTCTTTCTCGACCCCGTGGCTGTCGAGGATCTGCACCTCGAAACCGGAGGCCGTCGGGTCGACGTCGTCGCCGCAGCGGAAATAGAAGCCGGAGTTGCCGCCCTTGCCGTACTTGAACTCGAAGTCGAAGGAGAAGTCGGCGTAGTCGTCCAGCAGCCAGATGTAGGAGCCGTATCGCGTCCACCCGGACTCTCCCGGGCGGGGCGTCAGGTGCAGCGAACCGTCGTCCTGGATCTGCCAGTTGCCGGCGGTCTTGATGTTGGACAGATCCTTGCCGTCGAAGATGACGGTGTAGCTATCGTCGTCCGCCGCAGGGTGGGCGCGGAAGGCGGCATCGTCGGCGCGGACGCCGGCGGTCAGAATGAGTGCCGCGGCAGCGGCGGCGGCGTGGAAGGAGGTGAGGGTCTTCGGTTTCATGATGCTTGCTGGATCGGGGGAGAGCTTGACCCCCGAATCGGGGAAATGCAATCGGGTCCGGATGGGCAGGCGAGAGAGCTCGGAGCCGGGTCGCGATCGGCTCTGGACATCGGCTCGATTGCGCGGAAAATACCGCCCCGATCCCTCCGCCGAACGACCATGTCTCCCTTCATCGCCTCCGCTGCGCCCGCCGCCGACACCCATCACACCGCCCCGCCCACCACGGCGGTGACCGTCGTCGACCCGAAAGCCGAAGCGAATGCGGCCCCCGCCCCGAACGCGGTCTTCTCGCCGAGCGCCCAGCTCTCCCTGTTGACGGTGGTCTTCCTGCTGGCCAGCGCGGTCATGGTTTGGCTGATCATCCGCGCCGGCAAGGGCGCCACCTACGATTCTTAGCGCGATTGCCGCGCCGCCGCCGCACCACCGCGTTTCCGCACCCCGGTTTCCGCAGCAGCCGCGACCCTGATGTTGAGATCGACGAGGCCGCGCCTATAATATGTAAACGAGATGCATATTTAAATGGAGCTCAGTCAGTTCACCGATTACGCCCTGCGCACCTTGATCCGCGCCGCGCTGTGCGCGCCGGGTGAGCGGACGTCGGCGCGGGAGATCGCCGAGGGCTACGGCATCTCTTTGAACCACGTGGTCAAGGTCGTGCACCGCCTGGCGGGGCTGGGGCTGCTGGATACGGCCCGCGGCCGGGGCGGCGGGTTGGCGCTGGCGCGGCCGGCCGCCGAGATCAACGTCGGGGAAGTCGTGCGCCGCACGGAAAACCTCGCCATCGCCGAATGCCTCGGCCCGGGAGGCGGGAGCTGCGCGATCTCGCCGGCCTGCGCCTTGAAGCGCGCGCTCGCCGAGGCGCGCGCCGCCTTCTTGACGACCCTCGACTCCTACACCCTCGCCGACTTGACCGCACCCCGCGCACACCTCTCGCGCCTGCTCGGCGCCGCCGCATCACCCGCCACCTAGGAGCCTGTCGGACTTAGCCGTTCCGGCGCAAATCGTTTTACAATTTGCCCAAATCGCCCCGCTGTCTCGTCGCTGATCTCGATCAACTCCTCATCATCGTGACCATTTGGATCGAAATTCTAAAACGTTCGGGCTCGAAAGTCCTAAGTCCGACAGGCTCCTAGTGTCCTGACCGATAAGAGCGCATAGAAATTCGCGAGAGATTTTTTTTTTCAACAGCCTCCACGCTCCAGAGATCACCCATCCGCGTCCGCAATGAAAACCCTCGCCATCGCCGCCATCGCCGCAGCCAGCTCGACCGCCCGCGCCGAATTCCTGTTCTACGAGGAGGAGCCCATCCGCTACTCCGACACCGAGGCCAAGGACCCCGTCGCGTTGATCATCGACGACTACGAGTCCGGGCGCCTGAAGTTCGACGACAGCAGCGAGCTGGCCTTCCTCCGCGCCGTCTTGGACAAGTTCGGCGTCCCGCGCGAGTCCCAGGTGCTGGTGTTCTCGCGCACCAGTTTCCAGAACGACCGCATCCGCCCCGAGCGCCCGCGCGCGATCTACTTCTCCGACGATATCTACATCGGCTGGGTGCAGGGCGGCTCCATCGAACTCACCGCCGTCGACCCCGACCTCGGGCCGACCTTCTACCGCATGTCGACGCCCTTCTGCCGCTCGCCGGAGCCGGAGATCGTGCGCGACAGCCAATGCCTCAACTGCCACGGCAGCTCGCGCACCGGCGGCTACCCGGGCATGATGGTGCGCTCGGTGTTCCCCGACGACATCGGCAACCCCATCTTCGGGGCCGGCACCAGCAACACCGACCACTCCAGCCCGCTCGAGGAGCGCTGGGGCGGCTGGTTCGTCACCGGCGACAAAGACGGGCCGCGCCACCAGGGCAACCTCTTCTACGAGGAGCACGGCGTCGGCGAGGTCAAGACGCTGAAGGACTTCGGCGCCGCACCGAAAACGCTCGACGGCGCCTTCGACACCTCGAAATATCTGGCCGACACCAGCGACATCGTCGCGCTGATGGTCATGGAACACCAGATCACCGCCCACAACGCGATCACCAAGGCGCACCTCGACACGCGCCGCTGGCTCTACCTCGACGCCCGCATCGCCGCCTCGTCCGGTCGCGACGGCAGCGAGATCTCCGAGTCCACCGCCGGCCTGCTCGACCGCGGTGCCGACGACCTGCTGGACGTCATGCTGTTCAAAGAGGAGGCCCCGCTGGTCGGGTGGGGCGTCGAGGGCGACGAGACGTTCCAAGAGGCCTTCGCCGCCGGCGCCCGCGGCGGCGAGGCCGGCGCCGAGCTGCGCGAGTTCCAGCTGCTCTCCCGCCTATTCAAAACCCGCCTCAGCTATATGGTCCACTCCCCGGCCTTCGAGGCCCTGCACCCGCGCATGAAGGCCGAGTTCTACACCAAGCTGCACGCCGCGCTCACCGGAGGCTCCGACGCCGCCGCCCACCTCGGCGAACGCGAGCGCGGGCGCATCCTCGAGATCGTCCGCGAAACCAAGGAGGACCTCCCCGGATGCTGGCTCTGACCACCCTCGCGGCGAAGGGCGGCCGGCCCGTCGCAGCCGCCTTCGCGCTCGCCCTCGCCACCCTCGCCGCAGCGGCGCCACCGGTGTCCCGCGAGGAGGCCTACGCCGAGCTCGCACCGGTCGCGGCGGGGGACGCCGGCCCCTCGGAAGCGAAGCCCGAGGGGCTCGACGGCCGCGTGGTGGCGGGCTACCAAGGCTGGTTCCGCGCCCCGGGCGACGGATCCGGGCTCGGCTTCCACCACTACGAGAAGGCCGGGAAGTTCGAGCCCGGGCATTGCTCGATCGACCTCTGGCCCGACCTTTCGGAGTTCGCCGACGACGAGAAGTTCGCCACCCCGTTCCGCCATGCCGACGGCCGCCCCGCCCACGTGTTCAGTTCGGTGCACCCCGATACCGTCGACCGGCATTTCCGCTGGATGGCGGAACACGGCATCGACGGCGCCTTCGTCCAGCGCTTCGGCGTCCACGGTGCCAAGCCGCGCCGCGACCACCGCGGGCTGAAGTTCGAGAACCGCAAGCTCGCCCTCTGCCGCGACGCCGCGCGGCGGCACGGGCGGTGCTGGGCGTTGATGTATGATCTCTCCGGCCTGCGCGACGCGGACTTCGAGATGCTAGCAGAAGATTGGAAACAACTGCGCCGGCGGATGCGGCTCGGCACCGACCCCGGCGACGACGCCTACCTGCACCTGGGCGGAAAGCCGCTGGTGGCGATCTGGGGCGTCGGCTTCGACGACGGGCGCGGCTACGGCCTCGAAAGCGCGGAGTGGTTCGTCCGCCTCCTGAAACACAACCCGGAGTGGGGCGGGATGAGCATCATGCTCGGCGTCCCCTACCGCTGGCGCGAGGGGCGGGGCGACGCCATTGCCGACCCGCAGCTGCGGGAGCTGCTGAAACTCGCCGACGTCATCAGCCCGTGGTCGGTCGGGCGCTACCGCGACGCGGTGCGCGAGGGACCGTCGATCGTCGCCCACCAGATCGCCGACCGCGAGTGGTGCACCCGCCACGGCATCGGCTACCTGCCGGTACACTTCCCCGGCTTCCGCTGGGGAAACCTCAAGGGCGGGGGCGACGCCGACGAGATCCCGCGCGACGGCGGCCGCTTCTACTGGCGGCAGTTCATCGCCACCGCCGCGGCGGGCGGCAGCTCCGCCTACATCGCGATGTTCGACGAGATCGACGAGGGCACGGCGATTTTCAAGGTGACCGGTGACCCGCCCGTCGGCGCGTCGCCCTTCGGCACTTACGGCGGGCTGCCGGGCGACGCCTACCTGCGGCTGACGGGCGAGGGCCGGCGGCTGCTGCGCGGCGAGGTCCCCCTGCACGCCCCTTGATTTCCCGGGCGGGCGCCGCAGCGTTGCCACCCCTCCCCATGCGCATCCTCCACTTCGGCGACATCCACTTCTGGCAACTCGGCCTCGACGCCGACTTCTACTACCCGAAGCGGGTGCTCGGCACGGCCAACCTCTGGCTGCGGCGCCGGCACCGCTTTCCGCCCCAACTCGCCCGCGATGCGGCGGCGGCGGTGCTCGCCGAGGCGGCCGACGCGGTGATCTTCTCAGGCGACATGAGCACGATGTCGCGCGAGCAGGAGTTCGCCGAGGCGGCGCGCGCCTTCGCCCCGATGGTCGAGAAGTGGGGCGAGCGCTTCTTCGCAATCCCCGGCAACCACGACCGCTACACGCCGCGCAGCGTGCGGCTCGGCGGCTACGAACGCCACTTCCCCTACGCGGCCTTCGGCGCCGGCGAGCGGGTGCGCACCGCCGACCTCGGGGGCTTGCGGGTGGTCGGCTTCGACGCCTCGCGCCCCTACCGCGTTCGCTCCAACGGATTGCTAGATCAGGCGCTGGAGGACGAGCTCGACGGCGTGCTGGCGGCAGGGGGGACGCAGGTGCTGGTCGGGCACTTCCCGTTCGCCTACCCCGGTGGCGCGGAGGGCAAGTGGGACCACAAACTGCTCGGCGACGAACGGCTCGCCGCCTTGGTGGGGCGGCACCGGCCGCCGCTCTACCTGCACGGCCACAAGCACCACCGCTGGGCGTTGCGCGACCCCCGCGCACCGGAGACCTTGTGCGTCAACTGCGGGCCCGCGGGCATGGCCTCCCCCGACCCGGCGAAGCACGCCGGCTGGGTCTTGATCGAGGTCGGCGCCGACGGCACGCCGGCGGCGCTGACCGCCTGCCACCTCGGCGCCGGCGGCGAGGTGCTGCGCGCACCGCTCGCGATCCCGGAGCGATCATCAAACCCGTAGGCGCGGGGGAGCACCACCCCTCGTCCCGCCGCGAGAAACGCGCCCCCTACGGTTCCGCCACGGGTTTGACCTCGAGGCGGTAGTGGAACCCCGCGCCTCGGCCCCCGACGGGCACGGTCTCGATGACCGAGAAGGTGATGGAGCGCAGGTCGTCGAGGAACGGCTCGGTAGCGAGCCCGGTCGGCGCCCAGGCTGCGAGGTCGGGGGACTCGGCCAGGCCGATGTCGAGCCCGGCCCGGCGCCCCTTGCGGACGCGGAAGAAGAACTGGTGGTGGAGTTCTCCGCTCACGTTGACGAGGCTCGTCGTCAGGCCGCCGCGCGCCTCCGGCTGGAGCGGCGGGTACCCGAGCAGATACTCGAGCAGGTTGCTCGTCCCGTCGGCATCGGGGTCGGCGCCCGGGCCGCTGACGGCATCGTCTGCGGCGTCGGCGGCGGAGAACTCCGCGGCGCGCCAGTCCCCGTAGCTGTAGGTCATGGCCAAAGTGTCCACCCAGGCCGCATCGGCGCCGACCGGCGCCGCCGAGTTGCGCGCGTAGGTCCAACGCAGCCGGTTGACGCCGGGCGAGAGGGCGACGCTCACCTCCGCCCAGTCGCTCTCGCCGGTGATGATGGCGGCGATCGTGCCGTTGCTCTCGAAGCGGGCGAAATCGATGCCGTCGGCACAGGAGCAACGCCAGCGGAAGGTGAGCTGCCCGGGCCCCTCGGCGAAGGTTTGCATGGTGGCGTTGCCGCGGCCGCCCAGCGCCGGGCTGCGGGCGGAGTCCTCGCCGTCGAAACTGACCGTCGGCTGCCCGAACCACTCCCCCGCCCCGAACGTGGCGAGGGTGAACTCGTCGGTGTCGAGCGCCTCGCGCAGCGAGCCGCCGAAGTGGGCGGCGATCTGGACGTCGAAGGTGAGGTTCAGGGTGAGCGGGTTGGTGGCGGCGGCGGCGCCGTGGTTCCCCACCCACTGCAAGAACTCCGACTCGGCCCCCGGGGTCGCGGTCAACGTCACCGCCGTCCCGCGGTCGTAGCCCGCCGGCTGATCGGGGCTGACGGCGACCGAACCGTCGCCGACCACGGCGGCCGCGATGCGGTAGCGCGCGCTGCTCTGCAGCGTCGGGTCGGTGCCGTCCTCATACTCGCGCAGGTTGTTGTTGCCGTCGTCGTCGGGGTCCCCCTCGGCATCCTCGGAGGTCACGTCGCCGAAGTATTGGATCTCCCAGGCGTCGGGCAGCAGGTCGCCGTCGAGGTCCTCGTCGTCGCGGATCCGCACGCAGAGTTTGCTCGCGGCGCCGAGCGCCGAACCGGCGGGTGGGGATCGGAGTTCCAGCGACACGTATTCGAAACCCTCCAGGGTCGCGTCGGCCACCGTCGTCAAGGTCAGCGTCGCGCTGCTTTGACCGTCCGCGAACTCGACGCTCGCGCCCGACAGCGAGTAGTCGCCGGCGCCCTCGGTGCCGACGTCGAAAGCATCCACGGCGATGGCCGCTGCGCCCGCGCTGTCGCCCCGGGTCACCTCGAGCATGACCGCGCCCGCCGATTCGGTCAGGTCGAGCTCCGTGACACTCCAGGCGAACTCCGGCAGCCCCGGCCCGGCGCTGGAGATGGCCCTCGGCAGCTCCGCCCCCGCCGGATCCTCGCCGACGGCCGCGAAGCGCCCGCCGCCGTGGGCCACCGCGTTCAGCAGATCCGTGGAATTGCTAGCCGCAGGGGTCCAGGCCGCGAAGCCCGGACCGGAGGACACCACCACCGTGCCGTCGAACCCGGCGGCCGCGGCGCGACCGCCGCCGGCGGCGATGCCGTTCAGCCACGAGGTGGTGCCCGAGGCGAGCGCGCTCCAGGTGGCGCCGGCGTCGTCCGAACGCAGCAGCACGCCGTCCTGGCCAGCGGCGAGGAAGGTGCCGTCGACGTAGGCCAGCCCGGTGAGGTAGGCGCTCGTCCCCGAGGCGCCGGAAGTCCACGTCAACCCGTCCGCCGACCGCGCCACGGTACCGTTCTGGCCGACGGCGACGAAGTGGCCGGAACCGAAGGCGACGGCGGCGAGGAAGGTCGCATCCGGCGTCAGCACCGTCGTCCACGCGTCCGGTGCGGCCGCCGTGGCCACCACGCCGGCCGCGCCGACGGCGACCCAACGCCCGCAGCCGAACGCGCACGAGGAGAGGAAGCCGTTCGTGGTCGAATCCTCGGCCGCCCACGTCGCGGCGTCCGCAGAGCGCAGCACCGTGCCGTCCTGCCCGACCGCGAGGAACTCGCCGGCCCCGAAGCCGACGCCCGCGATGTCCTCGCTGGTGACCCCGAAGGTGCCGGCCGTCCAGCTCTGCCCGTCCGGGGAAGTCGCGAAGGTGCCCTCCGCCCCCACGGCGACGAATTGCCCGTCGCCGAAAGCGAGGTCGTACAGGGGTACCGTCAGCGCCCCCGTCCCGGCAGCCGACCAAGTGTCCTGAGCGGAACCCGGCCGGAGCGGTGCGGTGGCGGCGATGACGATGAGGAAAAGGAGGGAAGTTGGCTTGCCGCGATCCATCGTCGGCAAAGTGGTCGCGCCGGGCGCAAAGAGCAACGCCAAACCGGCGGACCGGCCGCGCCGAGCGCCACACCCGCCGGCGGGGCGCCGCCCCGACATGGCGCCCGCCGCGGGAGGGTGTATGGTTCCGTCATGTTGAGTTTCCGCCTGCCCTGCGTCGCCCTCGCCGCATTCGCGGCCGCCTTCGCCTCATGCAAGCGCGACCCGGAGCCGGAGACGGAGCCGACCCCTGCGACCGGCGGGCCGGCGCAAGCCGACTCCGGGGAAGCGGCAGATCCGGCGTCCATCCGCTCGGTCGGCGGTGTCGGTGCCCCGGCCATCGATGGCGGCCTGCCGGCCTCGCTGCCCGAGTGGAAAGCGGAGTTCGCGTCCCGCTCCGACCCCGCCGCCAGGCGCGACTTCATCGCCGAGACGCTGAGCGTGGGGCCGCGCTACCGCGAAGGCGCCTTGCGGGCGGCGTTGGAAGACCCCTCCGAAGAAGTCCGCGCCGAAGCGATGAGCGGCGTGCCGCGCCTACCGACAGACCGGCGCCACGCCCTGCTGGTCGAGCTGGCGATAGGGAACGACAGCGAGACGGTGCGCGCTTACGCGATGGACGACATCTCCACGCTGCCGCGCCAGACCCGGGCAGCCATGTACCGCGAGCTGCTCGAATCGGCGGCGGAGGAGGTCCGCGAGGTGGCGATCTCGCGCCTCGCCGACTTCTCCACCAAGGAATCGTTCGAGATGCTGCTCGACGGTTGGGGGGAGGCCACCTACGACGATGTCCGCGCGACCGCCCCCGAGCTGGTGGAGCAGCTGGTCGGCGTGCGGTTCGATGGCGCCGGAGAGGCCAAAGCGTGGTGGGCGGAAAACGAGGCGAAGTTCGACGACTACATGAGCGCCGACTGAGCGCTAGCCCGGATCGATCACCACATCCGCAGGCGAGGCGCCGCCGATCGTTGATGCTGAGCAGGCGGCGGCAGGGACCGGTGAAGCGGCTGGGTGAACACCCTGCCCGAGCCGGTCACCACGCCAACACCCTCAGCCTCAACGAGGGCAAGCCGCAGCCCGGAGCTTGGTGATCGATTCGGGCTAGGAGCCTGTCGGACTTTGACCCTCCCGCCGACGTGGTCGAGGTGTTGCGATGGCCATCCGCTTCGTCCCCGTCGACCGGGACACCCCGCTCCTGAT
>JAUIGD010000255.1 GCA_030430255.1 Verrucomicrobiia bacterium | reverse complement strand
CCTCAGCTGGACGCGCAAGATCAACCACCCGAGCGAGATGCTCAAGAAGGGCGACGTCGTCGAGGCGGTCGTGCTCGAGATCGACAAGCCCAACCAGCGCATCAGCCTCGGCTGCAAGCAGCTGGAGACCGACCCGTGGGAGGAGATCGAGCGCAAGTTCCGCGTCGGCGACCTCGTCAAAGGCCAGGTCGCGAAGATCGCCACCTTCGGCGCCTTCATCCAGCTCGAGGACGACGTCGATGGACTCGTCCACATCTCGCAGCTCAGCGAGGATCACGTCGCCAAAGTCAAAGACGTCATCAACATCGGCGACGAGGTCGGCGCGCGGGTCATCAAGGTGGACAAGACGGAGCGCCGAATCGGCCTCTCGATCAAGGCCGCGACCTACAGCGAGGAGCAGCTCCGCCAAGAGACCGCGGCGTTCGAAGCCCTGCGCCCCAGCGCCGACCTGGTCGGGCTCGAGCAGGCCTTCCAACAGGCCACCGAAGCCACCGAAGAGTGGCGCCCGGGCGAGGACTAAGCCCTCCCGGTCTGAACATCACTGCAACGCGACTGGCGCCCTGGGGAAACCCGGGCGCCAGTTTCGCGTACTGACCCGGTTCCCCGGGACACTACTAGCCCGGATCGATCACCCCATCCGCAGGCGAGGCGCTGCCAATTGTTGAGGCTGCATAGGCGGCGGCAGGGATCGGCGCTGCGGCCCTCTCGCCTCGGTTCGCGTTCCCGAAGCCCCTCTTGCTGAATGGCCCCAGCGCCTCCTGCCGGACCGCCGCGTCCCGCCTCCAAGCCGGAGGCGGGACGCCCCCGGCACGGACATCGGCGGGACGCCGATGCCACGGGTCGAGGGGCGCCGACCGACCGCTGCGCCCGTCAGGATGACACAGCACCTCCTTGAAAGGGATGGTGGCCATCCCCCATTCACCGCCCTCAACTCCCCGGAGCTGTCACCCTGAGCAACGCGAAGGGCCTCTCACCTCGGTTCGCGTTCCCGAAGCCCCTCCCCTTACTGAATGACCCCAGCGCCTCCTACCGGTCCGTCGCGTCCCGCCTCCAAGCCGGAGGCGGGACGCCCCCGGCACGGACATCGGCGGGACGCCGATGCCACGGGTCGAATGCGCGTCCCGCCCGCGGCGCCAAGGAGGCGATGCGGCTTCAACCGCGCCGCGCGACGATCTCCTGCACCTGGCGCACCTTGACGAGGTGGTCTTCAGCCAGGACGCCGTTCCAGAGCGAGCCGGGGTAGAGGACGCAGCGGCGGCCAATGACCGAACCCGGGTTGATGACGCTGTTGCAACCGACCTCGGCGCCGTCGCCGAGCACGGCGCCGAACTTGCGAAGGCCGCTGCCGATGGAGTCGCCACCGTCGATGCGCACCTGCACCTCGGCGTGGTCCAGACGGACATTGGACAACACGACGCCCGCCCCGAGGTGCGCGCGATGGCCGAGGATGCTGTCACCGACGTAGTTGAAATGGGGCACTTGGCAGCCGTCGAACAGCAGACAGTTCTTGAACTCGCAGGAGTTCCCGAGCACACACCCGGCACCGGCGATCACGTTGCCGCGGATATAGGCACCCGCCCGGATCACGCTCCCGGCACCGATCCACGCCGGCCCCTCGACGACCGCCCCGGGCTCGACTTTGACCCCGTCGGCGAAATGGACACGGGCGCCGACGTGGGCGCGCCCCGAGACCGAAGCCGAACCGCTGACCGAATACCCCTCCTCGGCATCGAGGTAGCTGGCGATGCGGCCGATCGCCGACCAGACCGGCCCGCCCCCTGCGAACAGGGCCGCGTGGGCGGTCCGGTCGAGATCGAGAAATGCCTCGGGCGCGAAGCGCCGATCTTCCCGACCTTCCCGACCTTCCATCTCCGAACTCCGACCTCCGCCGGCGCCGCCCGCTAGGAGCCTTTCGGAATCAGGGCCAGGGCTTTCGGACCCGAACGCTTTCGAACTTCGATCCAAATCGGCACGATGGTGAGGAGTTGATCGAAACTGGCGACGAATCAGTGGGGGCGTCGGGCAAATTCGAATACGGTTCGCGCCGGAACGGGCGAGTCCGACAGTCTCCTAGACGGTCATGATCTCTTTCTCCTTGTGCTCGACGTGCTCGTCGACCTCCTTCACGAACTGGTCGGTGAGGTCCTGAACCGCCTTCTCGAGCCGCTTGACGTCATCCTCGGTGATGGCGTTGTCCCCTTTGAGCGACTTGATGCCGTCCATGCCGTGCTTGCGCGCCGAGCGGACGCGGACGCGCCCCTCCTCGGCCATGCCCTTGACCATCTTCACGAGGTCGCGGCGGCGCTCCTCAGACAGCTCGGGGATGGGCAGCCGGATCGTCTTCCCGTCGACCGCGGGATTGATGCCGAGCTTCGACTCGCGCAGGCCGCGCTCGATGTCGGGCGTCGTCGAGGGGTCGAAGGGCGACACCGTGAGCATGCGCGGCTCGGGGGCGCTGATGACGGCGATCTGCTTGAGCTTCATGTTCGACCCATAGCTGGCGACATGGATGTCGATGTTCTCCACCAGCGCCGGCGAAGCCTTGCCCGTGCGCACGCTGGAGAACTCGTGCAGGGTGTAATCGACGGCCTTCTTCATGGCCTCCTCGGTCTCGAGCATCAGGGTGTCTTCGTCCATCGTTCTTGTCTGGGTTGGGAATCGTCGTTCTGGAGCGGGGTCGATCTGTTCAGTCCACCTCCGCGGTGACCAAGGTGCCGACCGGCTCGCCGATCAGGGCGCGGCGGATATTGTCCTCGGCCTTCATGTCGAAGACGATGATCGGCTTGGCGTTGTCCCGGCAGAGGCTGAAGGCGGTGGAGTCGAGCACCTTCAGGTCGCGTTCGATGCACTCCTGGTAGCTCACGCGCTCGTAGCGCTTCGCCTCCGGATTGGTGACCGGGTCGGCGTCGTAGACACCGTCGACCTTGGTCGCCTTGAGGATGACATCGGCTCCGATCTCGCTGGCGCGCAGGGCGGCGGTGGTGTCGGTCGAGAAAAAGGGGTTGCCGGTCCCCGCTCCGAAGATCACCACGCGGCCGAGTTCGAGGTGGCGCATGGCTTTGCGCCGGATGAAGGGCTCGGCGACATTCTTCATCTCGATCGCGGTCTGCACCCGGGTCGGCACCCCCATGTCCTCGAGCATGCTCTGGAGCGCGAGCGAATTCATCACGGTGGCGAGCATGCCCATGTAGTCGGCGGTGGCGCGGTCCATGCCGCGGCCGCTGGCGCTGATCCCGCGCCAGAAGTTGCCGCCGCCGACGACCACGGCGATCTCGATGCCCGCCTGGTGCGCGAGTTTGATCTGCCGCGCCATGTCGCCGACGATCTCCGGGGAGATGTTGTCGTGCGACCCGGGTTCGCGCAGGGCTTCGCCGCTCAGCTTGAGGACGACGCGCTTGAAATTGCGGCGGAGGATCGGGTCGGGCATGGGTAGGGGGAAACGGCGGGGACGGGCTTCGCTAGACAACAACAGGCGCCGCGCCTTGCAAAGCAGATTTTGATCGAGCCCGCTCGCAAAATAGCGCAGCCTGAATCGATCGCCAGCCCCGCAGGCGAGACGCCGCCAGGGATCCGGAGACGCGGACCGCGGTGCGAGGCCCTTCGCGTTGCTCAGGGTGACAGCTCCGCGGTGTTGATGGCGGTGGGGGGGGGATGGCCACCCGCTCTTCCAAGGGAGTGCTGGGTCATGCTGACGAGCACAGCGGCGGAAGGATCGCGCGCTGAAACCGGCGCGCCGAGCCACCGGGGGACATCCCGGATGGCCTGCCGGGTGCGAAGCGGGCGGGCAAGGAGACGCCTCCCGTCGAACACGCCCTAGCCCGAATCGCCCCGCCGTCTCGTCGATGCTTAGCGCCCGCCGTCCAGCGCATGCGCGGCGATGGCCTCCATCTCCGCCTCGGTCGGCAGCGCCGCCTCGCGCGCAGAGAGCGCGGGGTCGAGGGCATCGACACGGGTGATCTGCCCGCCTTTCCAAACCCATGCCCGCGCGCGATAGGGCCCGACTTTGCACGGGTCCGACCAGGAGTGGATGGCGAGCACCGTCTCGCCGAGGGCAGCGGCCATGTGCGCCGGACCGGAGTCGACGCTGACACAATATTCCGCGTTCGCCATGAGCCAGGCGAGTTCGCCGAGTTCGGTGCGGCCGCGCCAGTCCTCCGCGTTGTCCGGCAACCCGCTCAGCGCCGGCCCCCCGCGGCCGACAATCAACACCGGCACGTCCCCCGCCGCCTGACAAAACCGCACCACGCAGGGGGTGGCGAGCGATTTGCCCGCGCCCCGCGAAAAGGGGTGCAGCAGCAGATAGCGATCCGGAACCCCACCCTCGGGGCGCCGCTGGGGGAGCCGGAACGGCAGCCGGGCGTCGTCGTCGGGAACCACCGCGCCGAGCGCCCGCGCGACCGCGAGATAGCGCTCGACCGCATGGGCGCCCGGGTCGACCTCGACCGTGCGCGTGTAGAAGCGCCCCGCTCCCTCACGGGCGTCGCTGGCGCCGACGATGTGCGGAGCCCTGCTGCGCCGCGCCATCAGGCCGCTGCGGAACAGGCCTTGGAGATCGATGGCGAGGTCAGGTTGCGCGGGCTCGCGCAATACCCGCGACCAGGAGAGGAAGCGGAACGGCGTGAGAAAGCCGCGCATGGTCGCGCGCGGGAACGGCACGACGGAAGCGAGGTCGGTGTTTCCCCGCAAGATCGGCACCCACTCCGTGTTGGCGACCCAGCGGATGCGCGCCGCGGGGCGGGCGGCCTTGATCAACGCCACCGCCGGCAGCGCGTGGACGATATCGCCGAGCGAACTCGGCTTGATGACCAGGACCTCGGAGGCGTCAGCGAGCTCGGGTGCGGGTTCGGCCTTCGCCCGCGCCAGGGGTGCGGGCGCGGACATCACTTCCCCACGTCGAGCCGTTCGGCGAGCAGATCGGGCAGATCGGAGTCGATGATCTTCCGCTGGGCGGTCTCGCGGTCGTAGTCGATCCGGCGGTTCACCGCGCGCTGCGCACCGGTGTCGAAGATGCAGTACGAGGCGCGCGGGTCGCCGTCGCGCGGCTGGCCGACGGAACCGACGTTGATGAAATACTTCTTGCCGGGTTCGACTTCGATCACCGCGGAGCGGTCGACCTCCACCGAGGAGGCCTTGATGTACGCCACCGGCGTGTGCGTGTGGCCGAAGAAGCACACCGGCGTGTACTGGTAGCTGAAGCTGGCCATGGCGTCGAACTTGTTGGTCACGTAACCCCAGCCGGAAGGGGTGTCCAAAGTCGCGTGCACGACCGTGAAATCGCGCACCTGGCGCACCATTTTCAGATCCCTCAGATAGGCTTTATCGTCGTCGGTGAGGTGATCCCGCGTCCATCGCATGGCGCTCTCGGCCAGGGGGTTCAGGCCTACCAAGGGGGTGTCGAGCGATGCCTCCTCGTCGTGGTTCCCCTTCACCACCGGGCAGTCGAGGGCGCGCACCAACTCGAGGCATTCGTGAGGGTTGGCGTTGTAACCGACGATGTCCCCGATGCAGACGAAATGGGTACAGTCGTGATCGGCGGCGTCTTGCAACACCGCCTCCAGCGCCTCGAGGTTGGCGTGGATGTCACCGAAAATCGCGAACTTCATCCGCAGAGGGAATGGTGGAGAGAAGCGCCCGCCCGCGCGGCCGCAAACCAACCGTTACGCCGCCTTGAGGGGTGCCACAAACCGAAATTCTCCAACGCTTAGGAGGCAGTCCGCCTTGCGACGTTCGAGCCCGAACGATTTCGAATTTCGATCCCAATCATCACGGTGGTGAGGAGTTGATCGAAATCAGCGACGAGGCAGCGGGGCGGTTTGGGCAAATTGTAGAAACGTTTCGCGCCGGAACGGGCAAGTCCGACAGGTTCTAGCCCGGATCGATCACCGAGCTCCGGGCACGGCCTGCCTGCGTTGAAACCAAGGGTGTCGGCTTCCAGATCGGCCTCGTGAGGATGATGCTCAGCGGGGCCCTCCGCCGGCCACGGCAACCGCCTACGGCTCCAACCCGCCCTACTCGGCGGGCGGCGGGGCGATCCGCTCTGCGGGATCGACGCCGAGGCGCTCTTCGATCTCGTAGAGTGCGGTCATGTCGCTGGGGAGCAAGGCCTCGGGATCCTCCGCATGGAGCGACTTCAAGGCCGCGTAAGCCGCCTCCGTCCTCTCAGGATCCCGCGCCAGCAGGAAGGCCCATTTCTTGCGATAGAACTCGGGCACCTCCTCGCCGCCGGTCGCCAACATCCGGTAGACCTGGACCGCCCTCCCCGGATCCCCTTCGACCTCCAACAGGTACATCGCCAAGGTCGCGACGTCGCGGTAGCTCGCATCGGGCGCCTCCACCGCCGCCTCCAACTCGGCGCGGGACCCCGCGGCACGCGCCGCCTCCAGCGAGAGGTGGTCCTCCAGCCGCTCCATGTCGTGGCGCACGGTCCATGTGCGCTGATCCGCGCTCCAATACAACGCCGAGTTCAGTTCGTAGGCCTTCTCCTCCATGCCCGGGCAGAGCGACATCTGGTGGACGTAGGCGCGGTAGACGAAGGGGAAGGCGTCCTCCTTCTGGCTCGCCTCCAGATACCATGGCAGGGCAGCACACGGGTCGTTGTACTTGCTGGGGATCTGGTAGATGTCGCCGATGATCTTCGGCATCCGGAAGGTGTCGGGCACCCATTTCATCCCGCGCTTGGCGAAGTCGATGCCCTTCTCCAGGTAGCGCGGCTGCTCGATATTCGCAGCTTGGAAGCCATCGAAGTCGCCGGCGTGCT
Organism: Verrucomicrobiia bacterium; assembly: GCA_030430255.1. Lineage (GTDB taxonomy): Bacteria > Verrucomicrobiota > Verrucomicrobiia > Verrucomicrobiales > DEV007 > JAUIGD01. Next base: position 2,541 of record JAUIGD010000255.1, on the reverse strand, counting down.
CCTCGGCGATGCGGCCGTAGTGCGCATAGGCGTTCCAAGCCATGTCCCAGACAGCGAGATCCCAGTGGTGCCAGACACGCGGCTGCAGGCTGGTGGTGACGTTGTGGAACTTTTCGTTCTCTACCCAATCTTTATCCATCCGCGCCGAGGCGGCCTCGAGGTTGTACCAGAGCGCCACCAGCGAGCGGAAGCCTCCGAGGGCGCCGGCGAAGCCGGCTTGTGCGAGTTGGTCGCGATTCGAGACCGTGGGCGTCCAGTCGCGGAACCCGGAGTCGCGAAGGTCGGACTCCACCCCGGCCTCGAACGGCATCCGCACCGCCCCGTGCGCGCCGACCAGGATCAGAGCGGCGACCACGCGCCGCCACGGCATGCGGGCGAGACGGTGCTTCAGGGCGGACATCGGGATCGGGTGGGGCTTCTCATTTGATCGTTGCTCAGAGCTCCTTCTTGGCGAACACCAGCCAGCTGGCGATCGAGTACACCGCGAGGTAGAAGAGCGTGAGCAAGCCGAGTTTGGGAAGCGTCCCGGCCGGCGGGGACTGCCCCTCGGCGATGCCGTCGTAGAGGACGAACAGGCTGAAGTCCGGGAAGATCAGCGCCACCATCCCGGAGAAAAACTGCGCCGCGGCCGAGACTCCCTCACCGCCGCCGAGCCACACCTCGCGGGCCAGCGATTGGCCGTGCCCGACGAGGAAGACCATCAGGCTGACGACGATGGTGAACAGGGTGGAGCTGGCGAAAGTGGACACCAACAGGGCCACGCCTGCGGCCACCGCCGCCTGTAGAAAGAGCGCGACGACCGCGGTGACGAGATCGGCGCGGACGCCTTGCGCGAACACCGTCTCGCGCAGTTGTTCGGGATCGATATGCGGGTGGTCGGCGATCATCTGTTCGAGGATCTGCCCCTGCCGCATGTAGAGCACGGCGAGGTAGAGCACCGCCATCATGGCGATGCTGGCCGCCACCAGCAGCAGCACGCCCGCGAGCTTGCCGAGCAGGTACTCGATGCGCGGCACGGGCTTGGTGAGGATGGTGTACAAGGTGCGGTCCTCGACGTCCTTGGGGATCAACAGCGCCGTGCCGACGATCGCGAACACCGCCGAGAACAAGCGCATCGCGCCGAAGGCGACATCGGAGATCGATTTGAGCTGCTGATCGAGGGTCCACCCTAGAAACAAGAAGTTCACCGCGATCACCAACACGATGAAGATCAACATGAAGTAGAACACCTTCATGCGCGCGAGCTGGGTGAAGGTGTTGCGCGCCAATGCCCAGACCCGCGGGAGGGAGAAGGCCGCGTGGCGGCGCGGACCGCTGCGGCTGCCCGCGCCTCCGCCCGTCGTCGTGTTGGTGGCGATGTTGCTCATGGTGTCAGGGCGCGCCTCGGTGTCAGTCTTCAGAACCGCCGCCCGTCTCGCGCAGGAACAGGCGCTCGAGCGTCGTCCGCGGCCGACCGCTGCGCAAAAGCTTCACCCCCTCCCCCGCGCGGGCGCGGGCGAGTGCGGCAATCTCATCGAGGAGGTCCGGCGGCGCCCCCTCCAACACGATCTCCGTCTGGTCCTCGATCTCGATCAAATCCTCCAATGCGCCCTCGCGCACGAGTTCGCCCTCGAAGATGATGCCGACCCGGTCGCACACCTCTTGGACCTGTTCCAGGAGGTGCGATGAGAGCACCACGGTGATGCCGCGCCTCTTCAGTTCGAACACGAGGTCTCGGATCTTCCGCGACCCCGAAGGATCGACCCCGGCGGTCGGCTCGTCGAGCACCACCAACTCCGGGTCGCCGACCAGCGCTTGCGCGAGGCCGATGCGCTGGAGCATGCCCTTCGAGTAGCCGCCGAGCCGACGGTGGCGCGCATCTTCGAGACCGACCAACTCCAGCAACTCGGTCGTCCTCTCGCGGATCTCCCGGCGCCGCAGGCCGCAGAGTTTGCCGTAGAACGCCAAGGTCTCGCCACCGGTGAGGTACTTGTAGAAGTAGGGGTTCTCCGGCAGGAAGCCCACCGACCCGCGGCTGGCCGTCTCGCCGCTATCCCGCCCGAAGATCCGCGCCGCGCCAGACGTCGCCGAGATCAGGCCGAGCAAGACCTTCATCGTGGTGCTCTTGCCCGAACCATTCGGGCCGATCAGCCCATACACCTCGCCAGGCATGACGCGCAGGTTCAAATCGCGAACCGCCACCACCTTCTCGCGCCGGAAGGGGACCGGGAAGACTTTGGTCAATCCCTCGATCTCGACGGCGGGAACGGTGGGGGGAATCTGTTCGATGTCAGCCATGCGGCGCAGCAGGGAGCGCGCAAATCATAGACCGCTTCCCGCTGAGGGCAACGATGACGGAGGCGATGAGCGAGATGTCATGAGCGCGCGGGCAGAACCCGCTCGAGGCGCGGCTCGCCGGCGCTGCAAGTCTGGGCCATGCGACCGCCCAACCCGGATCGATCACCAAGCTCCGGGCTGCGGCTTGCGCTCGTTGATGCTGAGGGTGTTGCCGTTGGGAACGGCTCGGGCAGGGTGTCTACCCAGCCGCTTCGCCGATCCCTG
>JAUIGD010000254.1 GCA_030430255.1 Verrucomicrobiia bacterium | reverse complement strand
CGGTGCGCCAGGGTTCGTCTCTCAGCCACTCGTAGACAGACCGCCAATCGGCTAACAACTGCTTGCCCTCCTCGGCGCCCATGTTGTCGTAGACGAAGAACCTGTCCGACGTGAGCAGGCGCCGGAAGACGTCGACATCGTTCTCGACGTGCAGGGTGACGAACTTGTCGGCCTCGAAGGTGAGCCAGCCCGGTGTGGCCTGGGTGCCGCGTCCGGGGTTCTGGTACCTGCCCTCGGCACGCTTGCCGTCTTTGAACACCTTCAGGCTACCCGGGTAGCCGAAGAACTCGCGGAAGAAGCGCACGATCTTCGGGTGCGAGGTGGTGTTCGATCGGTAGTGTTTGCCGTCGAGCGTACCGTCGACCTGCCCGCGGTAGTAATCCTGGTCGGCGAGCAGGCGCTCGACCTCGCGCCGGTAGTCGGCCTTCGTTCGAAGGCGCCCCTCCCCTGCCGCCTTCAGGAGCGCGGCGTCCGGGCCGCGGTCGCCGAGCGCGTAGGAGATGGCGAAGGCAGCCTCGCGCGGGGCCAGCATCCGCCGCCCGTGGGCATCGGGCTCGCCGCCGCCGAATTCCAAGCGATAGAGAAACTCGGATTCCAGCAGCACCGTGGCCAACATTTTGCGCAGCCCCTCGGTGTTCCCCGCCAGCGCGATCGCGTCCCGCGCCAGCCCGGTGTAATCGGTCAGTTCGGCCGCGCTCGGTGGCCGGCGCAAGACGAGCTCAAACTGCTGCGCTACCGCGGCGGCGAGTTGCCCGTGCGACGGCGCCCCCTCGCTGGCGATCACCGCCTCGTAGGCCTCGGGCGTCGTCCGCGGCACCCAGCGGTCGCGCGGGTTGCTGTGGTCGTCCGCGCCGATCTCGCCCGCCTTGACCCTGGCCGCGTGGATCTGCTTCGCCGCGATCCACTCGGCGTTGGCGAGCATCTGCAACAGGTGGCCGCCGTCGAGCTCGCCGCCATCGTAATAGCGCACGCCGGAATGTTCCGGCAAGAGGAAGGGGTTGGTGACGCCATAGAAGCCGCGGCGCTTGCTCTCCCGTTCGCGCCCCTCGAGGCCGAACACATCCATCACCCGCTCTTGAAAAATCTGCGGGCTCACCAACCACCGGCGCGCCGGCGTGAAGGCCGCCGCTCCGATCTCACCGCTGAAGAGTTGCTGGTGATCGACGTAGTTGCCGTAGCTCGGGTAGCGCAGCTTCTCCTCGAGCTTCGACTCGTCGCCGAGCTCGGATTTGAACCAAGCCAAAAGCGCGGCCCGCTCGACTTCCGTCGGCTGGAGCTTGTCCTCCGGCGGCATGAACTGGGTGAACAGCTGTTCTTGCGCCCGGTTGAGGAGATCGACCCTCGCCCCGCGTGAGAGCGTGCCGAGCTCGTCCAGTGCCACATTGCCCTTGGCTCCGTCACCATCGTGGCAATCGAAGCAGTACTGTTCCAACAGACCGCTCGGGGACCCTTGGGAGATCGCGCCATGGAGGAGGGTCGCCACCATCAGCGCGAGCGTGAACCGGCACGCGGCCGGGCGAGACCCCTGCCTCACGCCGCGGCGCCCCGCCATTCTCCGGCGGCTCGGGGCGTCGCACGTCAGGCGCCGGCAACGCGGCTCGGCCGTCCGCATCTCGCGATCGGTGGGGCCGAACTCTGCAAGGGCAGGGATTGGGGAATTCATCGCTGGGAACCCAGAAGCACACCCGGGGGCAAGCGAGTGTCGAGGGTTCGGGTGATACACTCCGCCAACGCCCAGTGGCTCACCCGAAATTGCGGGAGAACGCGCACCGCAGCGAGCGGCCGCGGCGTTCCCTCGTCGGGATGGGTCTTGAAGTGGATAGCTTCCCCCTTTAACAATCCCTGAAAATCGCGAAATAAAAACTCCCCTTGGAGCGTGCGCCCCGGCGTTCCTCCGCCCGAAGCTATGAACCCCCCCGTTTTAGCTCCCGCCCTGCTTGCGGCGTGCTTCAGCGTGACCTCTTTTGCCGCCGAACTGACCTTCGACAGCCGAGTACAGGTCTCCGAGAACAACGCCAACTTCGACATCTCGGTCTTCCCGGGCAACGCCAAATACAACGATCGGGGTATCGGTGGTGCGGAGCCGGGGGTTCCCTCCTTTCAAACCATGATCGGGGACGGCACCGTCCTCAGCTACAATTTCGTCGGCAACGCGGGCAGCGGCAGCGAGTTGACCACCTACGCCAGCGAGGGAACCCGCACCCCGACGCCCGTCCGCGCCGGGGCCACCGCGAGCACGCATGGGAACGGCGAGGACTGGGCCAACGTTTGGACGGCCAGCGATCCTGGGCCGTCCATCGAATTCAGCGACACCCCCAAAGACCACAATCCCACCGGGGCCGCAGGCGCCGCGAACACGTTCGCGAGGGTCGCCGAAGCAGACGGCACCATCGACATCGCCGGCCTCGCTTCCGGCCAGATCTACTTCCCCGTCGGCAGTTTCAACAACGGCTGGACGCTGACCCTCACGATGAGCGGTGCGGGAGAGGATGACATCGTCGCGATGGACAGCGAGGGAGGGATCGGCAACTTCAACCGCGGCTACATCTCGAGCTTCGAGTTCACCAGCGAGGGCCAGTATAGCCAAATCCGCTACGAGTGGCGCCACGGCGATCTCGACGGCAGCCCCGGTTCGCGGGCCCGCTTCATGGGGGTCATCCTCGATGGTGAGCCGCTCCTCATGGGCGAAGATTCCGATGGCGATCTCCTCACGGACCTCTGGGAAGACCAGTACTTCGGCGACAACAGTGGCACCGTAGAGCCATCGGATCTGACCGGCAGTGACGGGACCGGGGATTTCGATGACGACGGGGCGACCGACTTGCAAGAGCACGGGGCGAGCACCGATCCGACGGTCAAGGATTCGGACGGAGACGGTCTCGAGGACGGCCCCGAGATCAACACCCACGGCAGCAACCCGAACCTAGAGGACACCGACGGGGACGGGCTCACCGACGGAGACGAGGTCAACACACATGGCAGCAGCCCGACGCTCACCGACACCGATGGCGACACGCTGAGCGATGACGAGGAAGTCGCCCCCGGGGACGATGGCTTCATCACGGATCCAGCGGAGGCGGATACCGACGACGACGGCGTGCGGGACGATGTGGACCTGGACCCGACCGACCCCGATAGCGACAACGACGGCGACGGGCTGGGCAACAAAGCCGAGACCGACGTCCACGGGACCGATCCCCTGGTCGCGGATTCCGACGGCGACGGCATCGACGATGGCGAGGAGGTCGTCGCCGGCGAGGACGGCTTCGTGACCAACCCGCTCAGCGCCGACAGCGATATGGACGGCTTCACCGACCCTCAGGAGATCCAGCTCGGCTCGGATCCCAACGATTCCGGTTCGATCCCCGCTGGCGTCTCCAACATCGGCTTCATCGAGCGGGTGCAGGTCTCGACCAACAATGCCAACTTCGACATCTCCGTGTTCCCGGGGGCCGCCGGCTACAATGACCGAGGCGTCGACGGTGCCGAGCCGGGCGCCCCGACCTTCTTCACCCCGTTCGGCGGCGGCACGGTGCTGGACTACAACTTCGTCGGCAACGAGGGCACAGGCAGCCCCCTGACCACCTACGCCAGCGGCGAGGCCGGCCTGATCCCCACCCCGACAGCGCCGATGGAGAACGTCCACGGCAACGGCGAAGACTGGGCGAACGTCTGGACCGTGAGCGATCCCGGCGTCGACTTCGTGAATCCGAAAGACCACAACCCCACCAATACCGCCGGAGCCGCGAACACCTTCGCACGGGCCGCCGAGGTCGACGGCACCATCAACATCGAGGACATCCGCGAAGGCACCGTCTACATTCCGCACGGCACCTTCATCAACGACTGGACACTCACCCTGACGATGAGCGGCCCAGGCCAAACGGACATCGTCGCGGTAGACACCCAAGGCGGCAACGGTCCGGGGACGAACTTCGGCTGGATAACCAGCTTCTCCTTCGTCAACATCGGCGGCTACGACACCATCTCCTACAACTATACCAACGGCGACCGCGACGGCTCGCGCGCACGTTTCATGGGGGTGATCCTGGTCGCCGAGCAGAGCCCGGAGCTGATGCAGATCACCGACATCAGCTACCAGCGCACGGCCGCCCCGGACAACATCATCGTCGATCTCACCTTCACCTCCAAGGAGGGACGGACTTACACACTCTTCACCAGCACCGACTTCGACGACCCGGTGACCTCGAGAAGCGACATCGACGACTCCATCCCCGGCGCGGCCGGATCGTCCACGACGACGGTGACCATCGACTTCAACGGGCGCGGGCTGCCGCTCACCTCCCAGCAATTCTTCGTCATCCTCGAGAACGAGTAGCCGCCGGGCGGGCGGGCGTGGGTGCCGGACACCGAGTTTGAAGCCACCGCATGCCCCGCCCCCGGCCAGAGGGAAATCCTGACAACGACAGGCCGCCGAAACCGGGCTCCCGGAGAGGCATCCCGGTCTGGAAGAAGGCGTTGTTCAGCCTGCTGACCATCGCGATCTTCTTCGGGCTGGCGGAACTCGTCCTGCTGCTGTTCGGGGTCGAACCGCTCTCCTACGAGGAGGACCCCTACGTCGGCTTTGCGACACAGATCCCGCTGTACATCGAGGCGCAAGCCGGTGGCGGGCAGATGGAGACCGCCCGCAACAAGCGGCGGTTCTTCAACCGGCAGCAGTTTTCGAGGGCGAAGCCCGATGGCGTGACCCGCGTGTTTTGCCTCGGTGGCTCGACCACCTACGGCCGCCCCTACGACGATCGCACTTCGTTTTGCGGTTGGTTGCGCGAAATGCTGCCGCTGGTCGACGGGGGCAAGAGTTGGGAGTTGATCAACGCGGGAGGGATCAGCTACGCCAGCTACCGGGTGGCGGCGCTCATGGAGGAACTCGCCGACTACAACCCCGACCTCTTCATCGTCTACTGCGGACAGAACGAGTTCCTCGAACGTCGCACCTACGCCGGTATCATCGAGATGCCTGAAGCCGTGCGCGGGATCGGCGCCGTGCTGAGCAAGACCCGCACCTACAGCGGCCTCGCCCGCCTGGTGCGGGGATCCCGCCGACCGGACTCGGGGCAAGGCCGCCCCGCCGTCCTCGAGGGCGAGGTCGACGCCATCCTCGATGCGTCGGTCGGCCCACAGGATTACAAACGCGACGACCCGCTGAAGGAACAAGTCCTCGCCCACTACCGCTACAACATGGCGCGCATGGTCGATATCGCGCGCGCCGCCGGTGCCGAGGTCGTCTTCGTCACGCCGGCATCCAACCTGCGCCATTGCTCCCCCTTCAAAAGCGAACACCGCGACGGGCTGCCCGATGCCGCGAAGACCGAGTGGGACGCCTTGTGGGTCGCGGTCGAGGCAGCCTTCGCCGAGGGTCGCTTCGCCGAAGCCTTGGCCCCGCTCGACGCCGCGGCGGGGATCGATGACCGTTACGCAGATCTGCACTTCTACCGGGGCGAGGCGCTCGTCGAACTGGGTCGCTTCGAAGAGGCGAAGGCCGCCTACTGGCGCGCGGTCGACGAGGACGTCTGCCCGCTGCGCGCGCTTTCTCCGATGCGCGAGATCGTGCTCGAGATCGCCCGCGAGCGGGAGGTGCCGCTGGTCGATTTCGCCGCCCTCGCGGAGGCGGCATCACCCGGCGGCATCCCCGGTGAAAACCTCTTCCTCGATCACGTCCACCCGACCATCGAGGGGCACCGGATGCTGGCAGAGGCGCTAATCGACACGATGGGGGCAGCCGGGCTGCTGACGGTTTCCGAAGGGTGGGGCCAGGCGGCCTCCGACCGCGTCGCCGCGGGGATCATGGCGGAGGTCGACCCGAAGGCGCAGGGCGTCGCCATGCGCAATCTGTCGAAGGTGTTCTCCTGGGCCGGCAAGATGGAGGAGGCCTACCGCGCCGCTCGCAAAGCCTTGGAGCTTTTCCCGGGCGATGCGGAATCGCATTACCAGGTCGGCAACCTCGCCCGCCACCTCGGGAGGACGGACGAAGCGATCGAGCGCCTGCGTCACCTTGTCGGGGTCGAGCTCGGTCCGGAGATCACCTTCTACGTCAAAGCCCACGCCCAGCTCGCCGAGATGCTCGCCGAACAGGGCGACCTCGCCGGCTCCGGGCGGGTGTTGGACAAGTTGCTCAAGCTCGCCCCCGACCACCCGGGGGCGCGGACGCAACAGACGAGAATTTTGACCGCCCGCGGCCAGCGGCTGGTGGAGGACGGCCAGTTCGCCGCCGCCGCCGCGATGCTCAGCGAGGCGGCCCGCCTGAGCCCGGATAGCTTCGAGGCCCATCTGCATTGGGGGGTCGCGCTCGTCCGCGCCGGCGAGCACCACGCCGCCATCCCCGTGCTGCGGAGGTTGATCGAGCTCCGCCCCGACTACCTCCCCGCCTACAGCAACCTCAGTTTCGTCCTCGCCCAGCTCGATCGCCTCGACGAAGCCGAGGCGGTCTGCCGGCAGGCGCTCGCCATCGCCCCCGACGACGAGGGCACGAAGCGGAACCTCGACCTGATCCTCAAGCGCAGGCAGTAGCCACGACGCTCAGGCCGCGTGTACAACGCCAGCGGCGGCCTCGGTCAATACTGCCGGAAGTAGCGCCGGGCGCCGGTTCTGGTCTCGCGCTGGATCCAATAGGTCTCCGCCCGGCGATCGAATCGGCGCCGCAATGGATCGTGTCGGAACAGGCGCAATGCGAGCCCGGTCGGGAACACCACCGCATAGAACACGATGCTCAACAAGACGTGCGATAGCACCCAGCCGATCGGGAACACCAATGCCAGCCAGGCGGCGAAGATCGGCCGCCGCAGCGGCGGCGCCGCATAGTAGACGGCGATCACGACGGCGCAGGCGAGCCAGATCGCGTTGGCGGTCACAGCCGCGCCGAACTTCCACTGCGCGATGCCGCCCAGCACCGCTCCGAACAGGGCGAACAGCGGGCCGAACCAGCGCAGCTCGCGCCGCGAGAACTCCCTCTTTCGCTCAATCATCGCCCGCCTCCTTCTGCTCGCTCTTGGTCAGCACGAATTCCTCGACGACCAGCGCGTCCACTTCTGTCGCCATGAAGCAGCGGTAGGCGTCCTCCGGTCCGCAGACGATGGGTTCGCCGCGCACGTTGAAGCTGGTATTGACCACCATCGGGCAACCGGTCAGGGCCTCGAACTCTGCCACCACGGCATGAAAGAACGCGTGCCGCGCCGGATCCACGGTCTGTACGCGCGCAGATCCATCGACATGCGTCACCGCGGGGATCTCCGACCGGGGCAGATCCAAGCGGCCCAGGCCGCGGACGGCATCGCTCTCCTCGCCGCTCCCCTTCCGTCTCCCCTCCCGCACCTTCGTCACCAACAGCATGTAGGGGCTCTCCTCTCCGGGCTCGAACTCGAACCATTCGGTCGCGCGATCGCGCAAGACGGAGGGCGCGAAGGGCCGGAACGACTCCCGGAATTTGATCTTCTGGTTGATCAAGCGCTGCATCTTCGCGCCCCGCGGGTCGCCCAAGATGCTGCGGCATCCGAGCGCCCGCGGCCCGAACTCCATCCGCCCCTGCATCAAGCCCACGACCTCGCCAGCCGCCAGCCGTTCCGCGATCCAACGCGCCCGGGCGCCTTCATCCGCCAGCCGACGAAACCTTGCGCCCACCGCCTCCAAGGTCTCGCGACACTGCGCCGAATCGAAGCGCGGCCCCAGCAGCGAACCGGACTGCCCGTCGCCCGGGCGGGCCGCCCGCGGGCGGTCCAGCAACTGGTACCAGATCAACTGGGCGACGCCGAGCGCCCCGCCGGCGTCGTTCGACGCCGGCTGGATCCACAGGTTGTCGAAGATCCCCTCGCGCAGGATGCGGCCGTTTCCCACGCAGTTCAAAGCGACGCCGCCCGCGAGGCAGAGATCCCTCATCCCGGTGACCTCACGCACATGGCGCGCACAGCGCAGCATGATCTCCTCGGTCACCGCCTGCACCGACGCCGCCACATCCATGAAGTGTTCAGTAATCTCCGACTCCGGCTTGCGCCGCTCCTGCCCGAACAGCCGCTCGAACTTCTTAGAGATCATCGACAGGCCCGCGGTGTAGTCGAAGTAGGACATGTCCATCCGGAACGACCCGTCCGCCTTCAGGTCGAGCAGCTGCTCGAGGATCAGCTCACGGAACCGCGCCTCGCCGTACGGGGCCAGCCCCATCAATTTGTACTCTCCCGAATTGACCTTGAAACCGCAGTACTGGGTGAAGGCCGAGTAGAGCAGCCCGAGCGAGTGGGGGAAGTGCAACTCGTGCGAGAGGGCGATCCGGTTGCCGCGCCCTGTCCCGAAGCTCGCCGTCGCCCACTCGCCGACCCCGTCGAGGGTCAAGATCGCAGCCTCCTCGAACGGCGAGGGGAAGAATGCGCTGGCCGCGTGCGATTCGTGATGCTCGGCGAACACGAAGCGCTTCCGATACCGTCCGCCCAAGGCCCTGCGCATCTCGCGCGGCAGGTGCAGCTTCTTCTGCAACCAGAGGGGGATCGACTTGAAGAACGAGCGGATCCCCAGCGGCGCGGTGGCGACGTAGGTCTCGAGCAGGCGCTCGAACTTGAGGAAGGGCTTGTCGTAGAACCCGACGTGATCCAGTTCTTCCGCCCCGATCCCGGCTTCGGACAAACAGTAGGCCACCGCCTGCCCCGGGAAGGAGGGGTCGTGCCTGATCCGGCTAAATCGCTCCTCCTGCGCGGCGGCGACGACCTCGCCATCGACGAGCAACGCGGCCGCCGAGTCGTGATAGAACGCGGAGATTCCGAGGATCGCCGTCATCGTCGGCGAGCGATCCCGGCTAGAAAAACGGATAGATGAACGGCGCGAGCGGGGTCTGGCTGATGATCACCAGCGCGATCAGAAGCAGCAGAATGACAAAGATCGGGGTGAGCCACCATTTCTTGTTGGATCGGATGAAGAGGACAAACTCGGCGAGGAAGCTAGGTTGCCGCTCGTCGGCCATCTCGGCGAACTCCTCGGCCTCCGTCGACGGAGCAGGCTCAGGCGTTTGGGTCGGCGGATTCTGGGCGTCCTCAGCCATCGGAGATCCTTACGGATACCAGACCGGGGATGCAAGCCCAGGCGCTCTGACCGATTCGCCAGAGCGCTGCTGCCAAGCGACTGCCGAGCGGCTCCCTCGGCCTTGCAGGATTCGGTTTGATCTTCCACCGGAAGCGCTACGGTTTGTCGCCCTGCATTTTCACCGGGAGACCGCGCGGGGAACTGCGCGGTTTTTCAGTTTCAGGCCCCTCCGAAGTCCCGACTTCGCCCCCCACCGAATCCCCCCATGACCAAGCTGCTCCC
>JAUIGD010000253.1 GCA_030430255.1 Verrucomicrobiia bacterium | reverse complement strand
GGGGAGGGCGTAGGTTTTGCCGCCGATGGTCACTTTGCGCTCCTGCATCGCTTCGAGCAGCGCGCCCTGCACCTTCGGGGCGGCGCGGTTGATCTCGTCGGCGAGCAGCAGGTTGGTGAAAATCGGCCCTTTGTGGGTGGTGAAGGTGCCGCTCTTCTGGTCGAGGATCTCCGAGCCGAGAATGTCCGAGGGGAGGAGGTCGATGGTGAACTGCACACGTGCAAAATCGAGATGCACCGCTTTCCCCAAGGCGTTGACCAGCAGCGTTTTGGCAAGGCCTGGCAGGCCTTGGAGGAGGATGTGTCCACTGGTGAGCAGGGCGATGAGCAGGCGCTCCACGACGACTTCTTGGCCGACGACGACCTCGCCGACGCGTTTGCGGATGGCCACGAGGAAGTCGGAGGGGCGGGACGGATCGGCCATGGGTCGCGGAGCCTGCCGAAAATGGCGGGGCGCGGCAAGCGCGGAATCTGGTGTCGAGACCATGCAGCATCCGTCAGGTTGTGTTAGCGGAGGGCGATGCTCGAACTGGATCAAGACCTGCTCGTCGACCTCGCCGGATGGGCGGCGCTCAAGAAAGCGAAGCTGTTGCTCGCGGCGGGCAGTGTCCTGAAGGCGGACTGCTCGCCGCCTGGGAGGACGCCGCTCACGCTGCGGGGGGTTGTTGTCGAAGGGCGCAAGAAGCTGAACTGCGGGCTGATCGTGCGTTCCGCTGGCGATGCCGACAACCTCTGCCGGTGCCAAACCGCGCGCCGCGGGGCGGTCTGCGAACATTCGGTGGCGCTCGGGCTGGCCGTGCTGCGGGCGGGGGAAGGGAAGGCGGAGGATGCACCCGCCCCGGATTCGGGCGCGGAGCGGGACGCCGCCCCGGAGACGAGCGCGATTCCGGCGCGATTGCCGCTGGAGGTCGAGCGCCATCCGAAACGCGAAAAGTTAGCGGTGCTGCGGCGCCCGCCGCTGCCCGGCTACCGGTTCGTGCGCGGGCGGGGCTCGCTGGCGCTTCAGGCGCCAGATGGCGAACTGAGGCCGACCGGCTACGCGGACATGCCCGCCGGGTTCCAACGCGAGATCGAACCGCTGCTCGCCGATGCCGAGGTGGCTGCGAGCGGACAGGTGCCCGTCAACTGGCTGCGGATCAACGGGGAGTATGTCTCCTGCATGTTCCACGTGGAATCTTCAGACGGGTTAATAGATGCCCTCCGCTTACTACCCGGAGAACCGAGAATTCGGCTCCAACTCGAAGGGTCGCTCAACCGGATCGACTGGAGCTTGGCGTTCCGATACCCTTCGGGAACGAGCACGAATCCGGAGCTTGAAAGGGAGGCGCTAGCGCGGCTGCGTGGGGTGACCCCCGATGCTTACTTTGCCAAGAACGCCCCCCAGCCGCCGGGCAGAGCGGCCTTGCCGACGCTGCCCGCACCCCCGCTCGACGAGGGAGCCGCGATCCACACCACCATCACAGGCCATCTGCGGGGCGAGAATGCGATTCTGGAGTTCTATGCGGGGCCGCTCGATCAGATTGGTGCGGAAGGGCATTGGGAAGTCCAAATCGGGGAACGGTTCGCCCGCATCACCCGCGAGATCGAAAAGATCCGTCCCCAGGTGGAGACCATTTCTCGAGGTGGGGACTGGCTGAACTTTGATCTCCGCTTTGAGACTTCCGGTGGCGAAGGATTGGCTGAAACGGAGATTCGGAGGCTCCTGCAGACCGGGCAAAGCCGGTCGCTGCTGCCCTCTGGCAAAAAAGTGGCGATCGACCGGCGCTGCGTCGCCGACCTCTACCGCAGCCTCGAGGAAGTCGGCGCCGAGCAGGGAGCGGGAGGGCGACACGTGCGCGCTTCACAAAAGTTTTATGTTGAGCACGTTCTGCGACATTTTACGCATATTGCAGAATTAGGGGATCGAAGGGTGCCCGAGGCTCCTGGATTGGCGGCGTCACTGCGCCCCTATCAGCTTGAGGCGTTGGGCTGGTTGTATGAACGGCTGGGTTCGGGGCATGGCGCGATCCTCGCGGACGAGATGGGGCTTGGCAAAACCGTGCAGACTTTGGCGGTCATCGCGGCCATCAAAGCGAGCGCGGGGCGCCCCGCGCCGGTCTTGGTGGTCGCGCCGACGTCGCTGTTGGCGACCTGGCGGCGGGAGGTGGAGCGGTTTCTCCCCGAATCGCAGGTGCTGACACTGCACGGTCCCGGGCGGGCGAAGTACTTCGAGGTGTTGGGCGCCGCCGCCATCGTCCTGACCAGCTACGCCTCCTTGGTGCGCGATCATGACCGTTATCCAGCGGATCTGGAATTCGCCCTCGTGGTTGCGGACGAAGCGAGTTATCTGAAGAACCCGAAGACGGCGACGGCGAAGGCGGTGCAGCAACTGTGCGCTCGCGCCCGGCTCGCCCTCACGGGGACCCCGATCGAAAACCGGCTGCAGGACCTCTGGTCGATCATGCAGTTTGCGAACCCTGGCTACCTCGGGCGCCGCGAGGATTTCGTCGCCCGTTATCCAGATTCCGATCCCGAGGCGGCGCGACAGCTGCGCCGCCGGATCGAACCCTTTCTGCTGCGCCGCACCAAGGCTGCGGTGGCCAAAGATCTGCCCGAGAAAATCGAGCGGGTGCTGTTCTGCGAACTCTCCAAAGCGCAGCGACAGACCTACGATCAATTGTTACGTTTGGGGCGTAAAAAACTAGGGGAAATGCAGTCTGACAAGGACTGGCAGGCTGGGCGGATGGAGTTGCTCACGCTCCTGTTGCGGCTCCGTCAATGCTGCGGTGATCTGCGGCTTCTCAAATCGGATCTGCCGGGGAAGAAGCCGCCCGAGTCTGGGAAGCTCGAGGCCTTGGCGACCTTTCTGGAAGCCGCGATTCCCGCGGGCCATCGCGTTTTGCTCTTCTCGCAGTTTGTCTCGATGCTCGCTCTCGTGCGCGGGCAGCTCGATGCGGAGGGGGTGCGCTACGCCTATCTCGACGGTTCCACACCCGCCGATGAGCGTGCGGCGCAGGTCGAGGCTTTTCAAGCTCCAGAGGGGCGGCTGCCGATCTTTCTGATTTCCCTCAAAGCGGGCGGTTATGGCCTCACCTTGACCGCTGCGGACACGGTGGTTCACCTCGATCCTTGGTGGAACCCTGCGGTCGAGGCGCAGGCGACGGACCGTGCCCACCGGATCGGCCAGACACGGCCGGTGACCGCCTACAAGTTCATCGCCTCGGGAACCATCGAAGAGAAGATCCTCGAGTTGCAGAAGCGCAAGCGCCTACTCATCGACACGGCGCTCGACGAGGCCAGCCCGCTGATGAGTTCACTGCAGCGGGAGGACTTGGAGTTCGTCCTGTCGTGACGGTCAAGGTTTGCCCCAGACTTCCTCGAGCACGGCGTGAAACCCGGGGTCGAACTCCTTCAGCTCGGCGCGCACGAAGGGGTAGAAATCGTTGCGGTAGAAGAAGGCCTCCGTGCCCTCGGCAAAGTATTCCTTGTGGTTCGTCATCGCGTAGTGCTCGACCGTCTGGCCGGTGAAGAGCATGACCTCGTTGTATTTCCCAGACTCTTTCGCCTTCGCGTAGCACTCGACGATCTCGGGGTGATCGAAGGAGAGGAATTGGTCGTGGTAGGCGTGCGCGAGCTCGTGCAGGACCACGGCGGGGTGCTTGAGCATCTGCCCGCGCGAGACGAGCGCCGCGGCGCGTGGGATGTGCACCTTCTTGTGCAGGCGCGGGTCGTGCCCGTTGTTTCGCAGCCAGCCTTCGCCGGGGTGGTATTGCATGGCGCCGAGGGTGGGGTGGTGGTGCTCGATCCAGATCTCACAGCGGCGCAGCTTGGCGAGCGACTGCTCGGGCACGAGGATCGCGACCCGCTGGAGGTGGTTGGCGAGCATCGTCAGCGCAGCCGCTCCGGACTCGGCGTGTTCGCCGCCGTCGAGCATCGCCGGGTCGATGTGTACGGTCCAGCCCTCGATCTCTCGGACGACGGGGTCGAAGCGGGCGGCGGGGACTTTGTCGGCCGCCGCGGGGCGGTCCTTGGCGAGGGCGGGCAGGGCGACGACGGCGGCGGCGGCGGTCGCCGCGAGGAGCGAGAGAAGCGGAGCGGCTTTCATGGCAGGAACAGTAGGGGCAGCTCTGGCGCTGGGGCAACGCCGAAGCGCGCCCATTCAGGGCTGGTGTCCGGGCGCGTTCGGGGGGAGGTTTCCGCATGGAACCGCACCGCCGATCCCGCCGACAATTTTTGCAGACCGGAGCCGCGCTCGCCGCGCCGCTGATCGTTGCGCCGCGTGTTTTGGGCGCCGGTGGAGCGACCGCGCCGAGCGAGCGGGTCGGCCTGGCTTGCATCGGCGTCGGCGGTCAGGGGAGCGGCAACATGAACGCTTTTCTGCAGGACGAGCGGGTCGAAGTGCGGGCGATTTGTGACGTCGAGCAGGCGCACCGGGAGCGTGCGCTGGCGGCGTGCAAGCTCGGGGCCGATGCGGGCTACAACGACTTCCGGGAACTGCTGGCGCGGGAGGACATCGACGCGGTGATGATCGCAACCCCCGACCATTGGCATGCGGTGATCACCGCGGCGGCCGTGCGCGCCGGGAAGGACATCTACTGTGAGAAGCCGCTGGCGGCGAGCGTCGCCGAAGGGCGCTTCGTGAGCGACCTCGTCCGGGACGAGGAGCGGGTCCTGCAGTGCGGAACCTGGCGTCGTTCCGGGGTGTATTCACGCATGGCCTGCGAGTGGGTGCGCAACGGGTACATCGGCGACCTGAAGCGCGTGGAGGTCGGTGTGCCAGGGAAGTTCGCCGTCCGGGGGGGCTTCTCCGGCCTCGAGGAGCCGATGCCGGTGCCCGCCGGTTTCGACTACGAGATGTGGGCGGGCACGACCCCTGAGGCGCCTTACACGGCGGCGCGCTGCCACTTCAATTTCCGCTGGGTCGATGCCTATGCGCCGGGCTACATCACGGACTGGGGCGCGCACTTCATCGATGTCGCCCACTGGGGGATGGACGCCGATGCGACCGGCCCGGTCGAAGTCTCGGCGGGCGAGGTGTCGCGGCGCGAGAAGGGCATCTACGATGCGCCGGAGTCCTTCAAGCTCCGCTACGCCTACGCAGGGGGCGTCGAGTTGGAGATGTTCAGCACCACGGACGCCGCCGCGTATGGGACGAAGTTCATCGGCACGGAAGGCTCGGTCTTCGTCGAGAACCTCAAGCTCGAAACCGACCCCCCGGGGCTGCGGCAGACGAAGCTCAAGGAAGGCGATCTGCGCCTGTTCGAGTCGCGGCACCACCACCGCAACTTCATCGATGCCGTGCTGACGCGGGGGCGGACGGCAGCGCCGGTCGAGGTGGCGCACCGGGCGGCGAGCGCATGTCAACTGGGCGCCATCGCTGCCAAGCTCGGCCGGGCGCTGAAATTCGACCCTGAAGCGGAGACTTTCGTCGGCGACGCCGAGGCGGACGCCCTGCTGCACCGCGACCTCCATGGTTGGGAATTGGTGTAGAGGGGCTTCGGGCAGCGGAAGCGGGCGGGGGGAGTGTAGGGGGGAGTGTAAGAACGGACGCTTGCCGACGATTTTATCACGATGCTCCTCTTTCGAATTCTCAACCCGCTGACCCGTCTGCGCGGCGGTGTCCTCCTCGGCCTGGCGGCGGTGGCGGCGCCCGCTGTCGCTGCCCCGGTCGACTTCGCGGGCGATGTCCGACCGATCCTGGCCGACGCGTGTTTCAATTGCCACGGATTCGACGATGCGAGCCGCAAGGCGGGGTTGCGGCTCGATCTCCGCGAGGCGGCGATCGCCTCCCGCGATGGCGCGCCCGGGGCGATCGTGCCCGGCGATGCGGAAGCGAGCGAGTTGGTCGCGCGGATTCTCTCCGACGATCCCGACGAAGTCATGCCGCCGCCAGGTCATGGGGTCGCGCTGACGGGCGAGCAAAAGGCCACCCTGCGGCAGTGGGTCGACGAAGGGGCGGAGTACCGCGGGCACTGGGCATTCGAGCCTCTCAGGCGTCCCGCTCCGCCGCGGGACGACCTCCAGCCGATCGATGCCTTCGTGGCGGCGAAGCTCGGATCGCGTGGAAGGGCGATGAACGCGGAGGCGCCGCGCGAGAAATTGATCCGGCGTCTGAGCTACGATTTGACCGGGCTCCCACCGACGCCGGAGGAGGTGGGGCAGTTCTTGAACGACCGCTCGGACACAGCGTATGAGGCGCTCGTCGACCGCCTGCTCGATTCGCCGCGCTACGGCGAGCGGATGGCCATGTGGTGGCTCGACGGCGCACGCTACGCGGACAGCCACGGCTTCCAAGCCGACTGGGAGCGCTACCAGTGGCCCTGGCGCGATTGGGTGATCCGGGCATTCAACGACAACAAGCCCTTCGACGACTTCACCGTGGAACAGATCGCCGGCGACATGCTCCCCTCGGCGAGCACCGAGCAGATCGTCGCGACGGGGTTCAATCGCAACCACCGGATCAATACGGAGGGCGGCTCGCTCGACGCCGAATGGCTGGTCGAGAACGTGATGGACCGGGTGGAGACGGTCGGTTCGGTATGGCTCGGGCTGACCCTCAATTGCGCGCGGTGTCACAACCATAAGTACGACCCCATTTCGCAGAAGGAGTTCTACCAGCTCTTCGCCTACTTCCACAATGTCCCGGAGCAGGGGAAGGGACCGGGCAAGCAGGGCAACTTCGAACCCGTCATCTCCGTCCCCGACCCCGAGAGGGCGGGGGAGATCGCCGCGCTGGAGCGGGATATCGCCGCGGCGCGGGCGCGCGTGGACGCGGCGGAGGCCGAGGCGCGTCCGGCGCCGGGAGCCGCCGCAGCCTCGCCCTGGGAACTGGCGGAGCTGGTGATCCGCTCCGAGGGCGGTGCGCGCTTCGCGCGCCAGGCCGACGGTTCCTACCTCGCTTCGGGGCCGAGCCCGGACCTCGATGTGTTCGAGGTGGAACTCCGGCCCGGTGCGGGGGAGATCACCGCTCTGCTGATCGAGGCGTTGCCCGATCCGTCGCTGGTCGGCGGCAGCGTCGGCCGGGCGAGCAACGGCAACTTCGTGCTCACCGGGGTCGAGGTGGAGCGGCGGGGGCGAAACGAGAAGATCGCTGCCGCCGCCGCGAGCTACGAGCAGGCCAAGTGGCCGGTCGCCGCGGCGATCGACGGCAATGCCAAGACCGGCTGGGCGGTCGATGGCAACACGCGGCCGAAGGCCAGCGCCGCCGCGTTCCACTTCGCCGAGCCGTTGCAGCTCGCGGCGGGTGAAGTCTTGAACCTGCGCCTCTCCTTCGCCGCATTCACCAAACACGTGATCGGCCGGCCGCGGATCTCGTTCAGCCGCACCTCCGCACCGCCGCTGCCGGGGGAGGTCGCGGAGCCGCCCCCGGTGCGCGAGGCGAAAGCCGCGCTGGCCGAGCTCGAGAAGCGACTCGCCGAGCGGAGCAGAGCCCTGCCGACGGTGATGGTGATGCGGGAGATGGAGAGGCCGCGCGACACCTTCCTCCTCGAGCGCGGCCAGTACGACCGCCGCGGCGAGCAGGTGCAGCCCGGCGTCCCCGCGGCGTTGCCGCCGCTGCCCGAAGGGGAGCCGAACAACCGGCTCGGGTTCGCCCGATGGGTGGTCGCCGACGACAACCCGCTCACCGCGCGGGTGCAGGTGAACCGCATCTGGGAGCTGCTCTTCGGCCGCGGGCTCGTCAAAACCAGCGAAGATTTCGGGACGCAGGCCGACCCGCCGACCCACCCGGACCTGCTCGATTGGCTCGCCGCAGAGTTTCGCGATTCCGGCTGGGACACGAAGGCCCTGATCAAGACCATCGTCACCAGCGATACCTATCGGCAGGATTCCGCCGCCGCACGCGAGGAGTTCGTCGCCGACCCGGAGAACGCCCTGCTCGCGCGCGGACCGCGGTTCCGCGTCCAGGCGGAGATGGTGCGCGATGGTGCGCTGTTGGTATCCGGGCTCCTGCGGGAGAAGCTCGGCGGCCCATCGGTCTACCCGTACCAACCCGACGGGATCTGGTCGGAGTTCAACTTCTACGGCAACCTGCGCGACTACAAGCACGCGACCGACGGCAACCAGTACCGGCGCAGCCTCTACACGATTTGGAAGCGCACCGCAGCACCGCCGGGAATGACACTGTTCGACATGCCGAGCCGCGAGATCTGTACGGTGAAGCGCTCGGTGACGAACACGCCGCTGCAGGCGCTGGCGCTGATGAACGACGTCACCTACGTCGAGGCCGCACGGGCGCTCGCCGAGCGCATGGTGCGCGAGGGCGGCGCCGATTTGAGATCGCAGCTCGCCCGCGGCTTCGCCCTCGCCACTTCGCGCGCCGCCACGGAGGAGGAGCTGCTCACGCTCGGGCGCGGGTTCCGGCGCCGGCATGAGCATTTCAAAGTGGAGCCGGATGCGGCGCGGGAGCTGCTCGCCCACGGGGTCAGCGCCCCCGAGTCGGTGGCCGACCCGACCTACCTCGCGGCGTTGACGACGGTGGCCAGCGTGTTGCTGAACCTCGACGAGGCGGTGACCAAAGACTAACCCCGACCTCCCCATGACCCGACAGCAGTTCCTCCAAACATCCGCCCACGGTTTCGGCGCGCTGGCGCTGGGGTCGCTCCTCGGCCAAGAGTCGGCGCCCGCCGCCTTCCGGCCTCAGTATCCGGCGAAGGCGAAGCGCGTCATCTACCTGTTTCAATCGGGGGCGCCTTCGCAGATGGACCTGTTCGATCCCAAGCCAGGCCTCGCGGCGCGGCACGGCGAAGATTTGCCCGAATCGATCCGCAGAGGGCAGCGGATCACGACGATGACATCGGGGCAGAAAACGCTGCCGGTCGCGCCGTCGATCTTCGAGTTCGAGCGCTGCGGGGAGAGCGGTGCGTGGATGAGCGAATTGCTGCCGCACACCAAGAAGGTGGCGGACGAGCTGTGCCTCATCAAATCGATGCACACCGAGGCGATCAACCACGACCCGGCGATCACCTTCTTCCAGACCGGTTCACAGCTCGCCGGCCGGCCGAGCATCGGATCTTGGGTCTCCTATGGGCTCGGAAGCGACAATAGCGACCTGCCGGCCTACGTCGTGTTGACCTCGCGCGGCACCGGCCGCCCCAACGATCAACCGCTCTACGACCGCCTCTGGGGTTCGGGTTTCCTCCCGACCGTCCACCAAGGCGTCAAGTTCCGCAACGCGGGCGACCCGGTCCTCTATCTGACCGACCCGGCGGGCATCGACCGGGGCCTGCGGAGGGACATGCTCGATGACCTCGCGGCGCTCAACGGGGCGCGGCACGGCGTGGTCGGCGACCCGGAGATCGAGACGCGCATCGCCCAATACGAGATGGCCTTCCGCATG
>JAUIGD010000004.1 GCA_030430255.1 Verrucomicrobiia bacterium | reverse complement strand
AGCGACTCACTGTCTGTGTCCGCGTCGCGGACCCCGACCGGATCGCCGACAGTGACTCCAACCGAGACATCGAGCGATAGTCTATCGATCAGTCCGTCTCGGTCGCCGACGCGTACCCCTTCGAGGACGCCGACTGGGACGGCGTCGCCGACGGGCCGGGGAAGATTTTGGTCTCCGACGTCAGCCCGCCGAAACACAACCAGGACCGCGGCGCCGACCACACGACCAACGGCATCCGCCTCGGCATCGACGGCTGGATCTACATCGCCGTCGGCGATTTCGGCATCCACGGCGCGAGGGGCACGGACGGCACCGAGCTCACCATGCTCGGCGGCGGCGTGGTGCGCGTGCGCCCCGACGGCTCGGAGATGGAGGTCTACACGCACGGGCTGCGCAACATCTACGACGTCGCCATCGACCCGTTCATGAACCTCTTCACCCGCGGCAACACGAACGACGGCGGCGGCTGGAACGTGCGCTTCATCCACCACGTGCAGTCGGGCGAGTACGGCTACCCGATGCTGTTCAAGAACTTCACCGGCGAGATCCTGCCGGCGCTGGTCGACCTCGGCGGCGGTTCCGGCACGGGGGCGATGTTCCTCTCCGAGCCGGGCTGGCCGGCGAAGTACACCGATGTGCCGATCATGTGCGACTGGGGCCGCAGCCAGCTGGTGATCCACCGCGTCACGCCGGACGGGCCCTCCTTCACCCAGGAGCCCGAAGCGTTCATCAAACTGCACCAGATCACCGACGTCGACACGGACGCCTCGGGGCGCCTGTTCGCGGGCGCCTGGGCCGGCGCGGGCTACAAGGGCAGCCCGGACAAGGGCTGGGTCGAGGTCATCACGCCCAAGGCGGGCTGGAACTACACCCCTTTCCCGAGCCCCGCGAAAGCCGATGACGCGGCCCTGGTGGAGCTGCTCAAGTCCCCGAGCGCCACCGCGCGCGGCGCGGCCTCGCAGGAGCTGTTGAACCGCCCCGGCGCCGCGAACGCCGTCGCCTCGGTCGCGGTGGACCAATCGGCGCCGCTCGCCTCGCGCGTGGCCGCCATCTTCACCTACAAGGGGATGGCCGGGGAGGCGGCGAACGCCGGTTTGGCGAAGCTCGCCAAAGACGACCCGGCCGTGCGCGAGTGGGCGGTGCGCGCGCTCTGCGACCGCAAGACCCAGCTCGCCGGCGCGCCGAAGGAGCTGTTGGTCGGCTTCCTCGGCGACCGGAACCCGCGCGTCCAGGTCGCTGCCGCGGTGGCGCTGGGCCGCCTCGGCGACGCCTCGGTGGCGGACGACTTGCTGGCGCTCTCGAACCCTCCCGGCGAAGAGACCGGAGACGCCGCGCCGCCCGCGCCACCGAAGTTCGAGACGGCATTCAAAGGCCACAAGCTGCACCCCGTCGAGGTCGACGTGGCGGGCTGGGAGGAGATCTACCTGGTCGTGACCGACGGCGGCGACGGCAGCGGCGAAGACCACGCGGCCTGGTTCGGGCCGAAGTTCGTCATGGCCGACGGCTCCGAGGTGAAGCTCTCGTCTCTGAAGTGGAAGAGCGCCGAGAGCGAGTGGGGCAAGATCGGCTTCGGCACCAGCGCCGCGAACCGCCCGCTGAAGACGGGTGCGGGCGAGGCCGACCCGGACGGGCTCGGGACCCACGCGCTGTCGGTCATCGTCTTCGACGTCCCCGAGGGTGCGGCGAAGTTCGTCGCCGAGGCGGGCGTCGCCGACACCTCGCGGGCGCAGGGACGCATCCAGTTCATGGTCTCCGACGCGCCGGTCGCGGTGGGCGGCTCCTCCGCCGAAGGCCCGCACGCGACGCCGAACTCGCCGATCGTGCTGCCGCACGTGGCGGTGAAGGCCTTGGTCGACCTGCACGCCGTCGAGGCCTGCGTGGAGGCCGTCGGCGGCCCGGACACGCGCGGGGCCCTGTGGGCGTTGAGCAAGATGCACGACGAGCGCGCGGTCGATGGCCTGATCGCCAAATACGGTTCCGCCGCCACCGGCGAGGCGGCCCGGGCCGGCATCCTGCGCACCTTGATCCGCCTGGCGCAGGAGGAGGCGCCCTACGACGGCAGCTGGTGGTGGAGCACCCGCCCCGACACCCGCGGCCCCTACTACCGGCCGCAGGCTTGGGCCGCCACGGAGAAGATCGCCGACTTTGTCAAAGCCCGCTACGCCGCCGGCGAACACCGCTCGCTGATCATCGCGCACAACGCCAAGGCGCGCGCCGGCATCGAGGGCATCGAGGCCGCCGCCGACCCGGCCGCGATGGCCGAGGCCGACGCCCCCAAGGTCGACCTCGACGCCATCGCCCGCGCCAAGGGCCAGGTCGGGAAGATGTCCATCGAGGACGTGATGCTGGCGCTCGACGACGTGGCGGGCGACGCCGCGGAGGGCGAGGCCCTGTTCACGCGCCAGGGCTGCATCGCCTGCCACACCACCAGCCCCGACCAACCGGCCAAAGGCCCCTACATGGGCCAGGTGGGCGCCGTTTTGAACCGCGAACAGATCGCCGAGTCGATCCTCAAGCCGAACGCGTCGATCTCGCAGGGCTTCGCCACGGTGTCGATCACCACCAAGGGCGGCGCGACCATGGTCGGCTTCGTGACCGGCGAGAGCGCCGATGAGCTGGAGATGCGCGACATCGCCGGCCAGGTGCACCGCTACAAGACCGCCGACATCGCCGCCCGCCACGAGCTGGAGATCTCCATGATGCCCGCCGGGCTCGCCAACGCCCTGAGCGTCGAGGAGTTCGCCTCGCTGGTCGCCTTCCTCGAGAGCAAGAAAGGCTGAGCCACCGGCCGCCGCAGCGATGGACGCCGACCGGGCAGCGGCCGCCCCGGGCGGCGGGGACGACCCGATGCGCTACGCGGTGGTCGGGGGCGACGGCGCACCGGATACGGAGCGCTTGGAGAAATACACCGGCGAGGTCGACTGGCCGTACCTGCGGTCGCACTTCGCGAGCGGCGCGCTGCTCTACGTGGATGCCGCGCTGTCGATCACGGCGGTCGGGGCGGCGCTGGCGGCCGACGACCGAGCGAAGGTCGAGGGCTGGCTGCGCAGCGGCGACCTCGTCAAGCCGGGCCAGCCCCACGCCGCCCACTGGGAGGCCGCGGGCGGGCGCTTCACCGCGCTGGTGGTGTCGCCCTTCGTGCTGATGCAGGCCGCGCCGGACGCAGACCATGGCTGAGTCGCCGGGAGTGGTCGCCGTCGCCGGCGGCAAGGATCTCTGCGTCCGCTACGGCACACAGGTGGTCCTGGACAACGCCACCCTGTCGGTGCACGAGGGCGACCGCATCGGCCTCGTCGGCCGCAACGGCACCGGCAAATCGACCTTCCTGCGCATCGCCGCCGGCGAGACCGCGCCGGACTCCGGCGAGTTCACGACGCGGCGCGATCTGGTGACCGGCTACCTGCCGCAAGTGTTCGACCTCGACGGCGCGGCGACGGTGCTCGACAACGTCCTCGCCGGCGCCGCGCGGGTGCGCGAGATGGTGGCGCGCTACGAGGCCGCCCCCGACGCGCCCGGGGCGGAGGCGCTGCTCGACGCCATCGAGGCCGCCGACGGCTGGAACCTGGAGAGCCGCGCCCTGGCGCTGCTCAACCACCTGCACGCCCCCGACCCCGGCCGCTTGGTGGAACCGCTCTCCGGTGGCGAGAAGCGCCGCGTCGCCCTCTGCCGGGCGCTCGCCGCGCGGCCCGATTTCCTGATCCTCGACGAACCGACCAACCACCTCGACACCGGCGCGATCGAGTGGTTGGAGACATTCCTCGCGCGCTATTCCGGCACCTGCCTGTTCGTCACCCACGACCGCTACTTCCTCGACAACATCGCCACCCGCATCGTCGAGCTGGCGCGGGGCGGGTTCGTCTCCTACCAGGGGAACTACACCGATTACCTGCTCGCCCGCGCCGAGCGGGCGGCGACCGAAGCGCAGACCGAGCACAAGCGGCAGCGCTTCCTCGCCCGCGAGCTCGCCTGGGTGCGGCGCTCCCCGAGCGCGCGGCGCACCAAATCGAAAGACCGCATCGACCGCTACTACGAGGAGGCCGGCAAGGAGGCGCCGGAGGAGGAGATCGACGTCGAGCTCGTCATCCCGCCGCCGCCGAAACTCGCCAACCGCGTCATCGACGTCGAATCGGTCTCCAAGGCGCTCGGCGGCAAGCCCCTGTTCTCCGACCTCAGCTTCAAGCTCGAGGCCGGGCAGCGGCTGGGCATCGTCGGCCGCAACGGCCTCGGCAAATCGACCTTGGTCAAGGTCATGCTCGGCCTGCTGGAGCCCGACTCCGGCCGCGTCGAGACCGGGACGCGCACGGAGGTGAACTTCGTCGACCAGGGGCGGCTGGAGCTCGACGACGAGAAGTCCGTGTTCGAGGAGGTCGGCGAGGGGACGGAGACGGTGCGCCTCGGCGAGCAGACCATCGGCCTGCGCGCCTACCTGCGCCGCTACCTCTTCACCGAGGAACGCATCAACACGAAGATCGGCCTGCTCAGCGGCGGCGAGCGCAGCCGGGTGCTCCTGGCGAAGATCCTCAAGCGCGGCGGCAACGTCATCGTGCTCGACGAGCCGACCAACGACCTCGACCTCGCGACCCTGCGCCTGCTGGAGGAGGCGCTGCTGGGGTTCGGCGGCTGCGCCGTGGTCGTCAGCCACGACCGCTATTTCCTCAACCGGGTCTGCACCGGCATCCTCGCCTTCGAGGGCGAGGGGCGGGTCGCCTACCAGGTGGGCAACTACGACTACTACCTCGAGAAGAGGGATCGGAGGGCGGCCGCGACAGCGGCCGCGCGCGCCGGGAAACCCAAGCCCAAAACGAAGGAGGCGGCCGTCGCCCCGCGCAAGTTGACCTATAAGGAGGGGATGGAACTCGACGCCATGGAGGAGACCATCACCGCCGCCGAGGCGGCGCTAGCCGACCTCGACGCGCTGTTCGCCGACCCCGACTTCTATGCCAAACACGGCGACGACTGGCAGGAGCTGGAGGCGGCGCAGACCGCGGCGCGCGAGGAGGTCGCCCGCCTCTACGCGCGCTGGGAGGAGCTGACGTCGGTGCAGAGCGCCTACGACGACCACCGGGCGGCGGCGCGCGGGGGGAGGTGAGCGAGCGGGCGGCAGCCGGGACGCTTGCGGCTTTCCTTCGCAGGAACGCGGGGCGAGGATGTGGCAAATGATCGAAGTCGAACGCGTCAAATACGTGATCTGGTCCGCCGACATGGAGCGCTGTGTCCGCTTCTACACCGAACTCTTCGGCGGACAGGTCCTGAAACAGAACGAGCACATCGCCGAGGTCGAAGTGTGCGGGGCGACCATCGGCATCCACGGCGGTGGCGAGGGGAAACGCACCTGGACCGGCATGAGTTTCCAAGTCGCGGACGTGGTCGCCGCGGCGCAGGCTTTGGTCGCCGCCGGCGGCACGCTGACCCGCGATCCGCAGCCCGAAGGCGATGAGCCACCGCACCTCGCCATGTGCGCCGACACCGAGGGCAACGAGATCATGCTCACCCGCGCCCGGTAGCGGACGCGCGCACGGCGGTGGTGAACGATGGGTCGCCATCCCGATCCCGCCGGCGACCGAGAGTCACCACTCCGCCCCAAGGGACGCCATCGCGGCAGGGGACGACGCGAAACGGGCGCCCCTGTCGAGGCGCCCGCTGCGGTTCTTCGGCTCGTTTTGGGAGGCGGCTAGTAACCCATGTATCCCAGCTCCTCGATCCCGTCGCCCCAGTTGCCGGGGTGCATGCGGGGGTCGTCCTGCCAGGTCTCGGTCTCGAAGGTGCGGCCCGAGCTGTCCTGCCAGAGGCGGCCGCCGTTGAAGTCGTGGGTCTCGACGTTGCCGGTGTGCGGGTTGTGGAAGTCGCCCCGGCCCAGGTGGCCATTGAGCCAGCTGCGGAAGCCTTCCTCCTGGCTGCGCTGGCCTTCGCGGTAGGACGCCTGGCTCGCGTCGAAGGCGGCGACGCGATCGCGGTGTGCGGCCTGGCCCGCCTCGAAGGCCGCCTGGTTGCCCGCCATGCGCGTCTGGTGGGCGCGGCGCGAACCTTCCATGCGGGCGCGGTGGGCGTCGAACTGCTCGCCGCTCTTCGCGCGGTGATACTGCGCGACCGCGGCGCTCCAGCGGTCGGTCGTCTTGAAGCTGTCGCTGATCGCGACGAAGGTCGGCCTGGCGGCCGCGAACTCCGAAGCCGGTGCCCGGGAGGTGATGATCTGCGAGTGTTGGAAGCTCCCGGTGGCGATCTGCGTGCCCACCTGGGCGGCCATCGCCCGCTGCATCGGGCTGCCGACGAAGTCCATGGTCATCAGCGAGGAGAAGACCTCCTCGCGGTAGAGCACGCCGCCCTCCTCGTATTCGATGGTCGCCACCGCGGCCTCGATGTCCCGTCGCGAGGAGGCGTCACCGGCAGCCATCTGCTCCATCTTCTGGCGCAGCTTCGCCTCCGAATCGGCGTCCCGTTCGATGGTCACGATCTTGGCGCCGGGGCGGAGCTTCGGCATGAACAGCTCGCGCACCACGCTCTCTGCGTTTTGGCGCTTGCCGCGGCGCGGGCTGGGGAGGCCTTCGCCGCTGGCCCAGTTTTGCGCCGGGAGGTACTGCAGGCGCTGTTTGCCGTCCGGGCTCACCGCGGTGAAGCTCATTTTGTACGGGTCGGTCGGGTCGCCGGGGTTGTGCCAGTGCACCCCGCCCTCGACGCCCCAACCTTTCGGGGCGGCGACGGTGGCGGCGACCATCCTGCCGGCGCTCGGGTTGTTCTCGTCGACCAGCTCGTGGGTCTCCCACCCGCGCGGCGTGTTCGGCGCGCCGCCGAACCCGAAACCGGGTTTTTCGTTGGCGGCGAGGGTGGCGGCGGCGACGGCGGTGCAGCCGAGCGCGATGGCGGTCCGTTTGGGCTCGCGTTTCACCAAGGCGAAGGCTTTGGCGGCGGTAGTGAGGGCGGATTGGATATTTGAGTTTGTCTTCATGCCCCCTTTCTAAGCCGCAGGCCAAGATGTGT
Source organism: Verrucomicrobiia bacterium (assembly GCA_030430255.1). GTDB lineage: Bacteria > Verrucomicrobiota > Verrucomicrobiia > Verrucomicrobiales > DEV007 > JAUIGD01. The sequence goes on along the minus strand of JAUIGD010000004.1, from coordinate 49,731 downwards.
GACGCGCCGGAGAAACTTTTTCTCCCACAACGCCTCCGGGCGCTGGGGCGGCGACCCGACCGCATCGGGTTTCACCCCACTGTTGCCCCCCCTTTTGAGCGCCCTTCCCGGACCCGGATCTCCCGGCCGGTCAGCGAATCTCGAATCCCTCCGCCTCGGCGAGCGTCGTCAACGCCTCCTCCATGACGGCGCGCGCCCTGGCCGTCGCGCGGTGGAGATAGACGTGCAACAGGGCATCTTCGTCGTTTCGGCTCTCGCATTCGCGGCTGTAGGCCTCGAACGCGTTGAGGGACATGAGCAACGCGGCGAGGTGGTGGGGGCACTCGCAGTCGATCGCCGTCGAAACCTGCGCCGCCCGCGCGAGTTCGCCGTCGGAGAAGCGGCGCTTCGGGATCTCAGGGGAAGGTCCTTCGTCGGGCTCGGGGGCCGATGCGGAAGACTGCGTCTCCGGCACCCAGCCGGCACGGATCGCAGCGAGCGCGAGGTCCGCCTCGCATGCGGCGCGCAGATCGGATGCGGTCACCGGCGCGCGGAGGGCGGTGATGTCGCAGCCCTCGCGGGCGAAGTCGGCCTCCGTGGACGCCTTGGCAAACTCGTAGACCAAGACCGCTCGGGAGGCGCCACAGCGGTCGCGCGCTTCACGCACGGCGGCGACTGTTTCAGGGAACACGGCAGGGGCAGCGACGAGCAGGAGGTCGGCCACGGGCAGATCGGGTGCCGCGAGCAGGCTCGAGAGGTCGGCGAAAGCACCGGCGATGGTGGCGTAGTTGCCGAATCCTTGCTCGCCCGCAGCGAGCAGATGGAGGTGCTCGCCCGCCACGAGCAGCCGGCAGCTCACAGGCGGGGCGACATTTTCTGGGGAATGGGAAGCTCGGTTTTGCATCGCGGTCTCAGACTACCATAACGCCGGGGCGGCGCCGGGAGATTTAACTCCCTGCTGAAAGTCTGCGATCGCCGTCGGTGGCTGTTCGGGAATCTTCGATCGGGGCGAGCTAGATTGCCGTCGCTAGAGGGGGCCGCGCTTCGACTCCGCGCTCGGGGGCGGTGATGCATCGCCTGCGATGCCGACATGCCACCGTGGTCCCGGCGACGACCACCACGCAAAAACCCCCGGCACGGTGCGCCCGGATCCGAATTCGGGCGATTTGTAAATCCGCTCGCGACAGCGGCGCGTCCCCTTCAACGACCGAAGCAGGCGCCGCTTCAAGTCAGCTAACCTAACTGAACAAAAACGAACGAACCTGCATACCAAAATGAAAAACACCATCCTGCGAATCCTTGCCGCCACCACCCTCGCTGCCGCACCGGCAGCCCTCGCCACCGAGCAAGACATCGTCGACATCGCCGCTGGCAACGACGACTTCTCGACACTCGTCGCCGCTGTCAAGGCGGGAGACTTGGTCGACACGCTGAAGGGCGACGGACCCTTCACCGTCTTCGCCCCGACCAACGCGGCCTTCGCCAAGCTGCCCGAGGGGACCCTCGAGGAGCTGCTCAAGCCCGAGAACAAAGACAAGTTGGTGAAGATCCTCACCTACCACGTCGTCCCCGGCAAGGTGATGGCCGCTGATGTGAAGGCCGGCAAGGTCGCCACCGCCGCCGGTGAGGAGCTGACCATCTCCACCGAAGGTGGGGTCAGCGTCGATTCGGCCAAGGTCACCGCCACCGACATCGAAGCGAAAAACGGGGTCATCCACGTGATCGACTCGGTCGTCATCCCCGAGTGATCGCTCCACCCCGCCACCACCACCGAGGGCGTGCCCGGCTCCGCCGGGCACGCCCTTCGCGTATCGCGGAGTCGATCCGGGGGCGCGGAGCAGAGCCCGACCCGCCCGCACCCCAAGCGCCAACCGAACCACACTCCGGCCGAAAACCATGGCGGGCGGCGCGGGAAACGGCTAAGGGAAGCCGCGTGAACGACGACCCGCAAGAGGAGGCCGAAATCCTCGCCGGGCTCACCCGCCGCGATCCCGCGGCGATCGCCCGCGCCGACGCCCGCTACCGGCGGCCGCTCTATTCGCTGGCGTTCAAAATGCTGCGCAGCGAACGCGAGTCGGAGGAGGTGGTGCAGGACGTGCTGGTCTCGCTTTGGAAGAAGGGTCACACCATCGACCTCGACCGCGGCAAGCTCTTCAGCTGGCTCGCGGCGGTGCTGCGCAACCGCTGCATCGACCGCGTTCGAGCCGCAGGACGTCGCATCCCGGGCCCGCCGGCCGAAATCGAAGACCGGCCGGGGCAGGAGGCGGTCGACACCGGAGCCAACGCGGCAGAGGTGGCGGAGTCCAACGAACGTTCGGCGCGGCTCCGCTCGGCACTGAGCCAGCTCCCCGAGGCGCAACGGCAAGCGTTGGAGATGGCGTTCCTCGATGGCCTCACCCATACCGAGATCGCCGAGCGGCTCGGAGAATCGCTAGGCACCGTCAAGTCGCGGATCCGCTACGGTCTGACCAAGCTGCGGGGCATCATCGCCGGCACCCCTACCGGAGACGACCTTCGCTGACCCCTGTCCCGCGCATGAACGGTCGCCGCTTCGCCTTGCTCTCCACCTACCTGACCCTGTCCGCGTCAGGGGCCGCTCCCGTCGGATCCCCGGCCATCGAGCGGATCGCCGGGCGGGGGTTCCCCTCGATCTTTCAGGCCTGGAACCCGGCCGAAGCCGACGGGGTCGGAGCCAGCGAACTCGAAGCCCGCCACGACCTCCTATTCCACGCCGCCGATTTCTTCGGGCTGCGCTGGGACGCCGAACACCCGGGGCAGGCGACCGCCTTCGCGGCGGACTCGATCGAGGCCGGGCTCCGCCGCCGCGCAGAGCTGCTCGGGCGCAACCCCGACATGGTGCTGCTCTGCGAGATCCGCTACCGGGATGCCCACCGGTCGTTCCTCGCCGCAGACAGCCCCTGGTGGGCGCGCGACGAGAACGGCCAGCCCCGCATCGGCTGGGAGGAGGGCGGCTACCTGATGCTCGATTTCGGCCGGCCGGACTTCCGCGACCATGTCGCGGCACGCGCCGCCGCAGCCGTCGGGTCCGGCGTCTTCGACGGCGTGATGCTCGACTGGTGGGAGGAGGACGACGACCGCGTTGCGCTGATCCAAAAGGTGCGTGCAGCGGTCGGTGCGGACGCCCTCATCCTCGTCAATGCCAACGATCGCCGCTCACCCCGCAGCGCCCCCTTCGTGAACGGCCACTTCATGGAGTGCTACCGGAGCGCCGGCGAGGCCGACTGGGCGAGGATCGAAGCCTCGCTCGCCTGGGCGGAAGCGAATCTCCGCCCGCCGCGTATCAACTGCCTGGAAACCTGGTGGGCGGATTCCCGGCGTGACCTCGACCGGATGCGAGCCACGACGGCGCTCGGCCTCACCGCCTCCGACGGCTATGTCTTGTTCGCCGACCCCAACCCGCTGCCGACCCCTGACCACCTGCACGATTGGTACCCGTTCTGGGACGCCGAACTCGGCGCGCCAGTCGCCGCCGCGGAGAAGCGCGATGACGGGTCGGTGCGTCGAGCCTTCGAGAACGGGCTGGCGCTCTACGCGCCCCCCGGCTGCTCGACGGTGGTCGAATTCGAGGCACCGCACCGGCGGGTCTCCACCGGCGAGACAGGCTTGGTGCATGCCGTCGAGGGTCTCGATGGCGAGATCTTCCTCCACGATGGCTGACGTGACCGCGGCGCGGCCCGCCGGCGTGCACAACGAGCCGCCCAGGAGGCGCTGGGGTCATCGACCAGCGAAGGGTTCCGGAGACGCGGATCGCGGCGGGAGACCCTTCGCGTTGCTCAGGGTGACAGTGCCGCGGTGTTGAGGGCGGTGTGTGGGGATGGCCGTCAACCCTTCCAAGGAAGTGCGGTGTCATCCTGACAAGCGCAGCGAAGGAAGGATCCCGCCATGAAACCAGCGGCCCGAGCCACCGGGACGCCCCGGATGCCTTGACGGGCGCCGAGCGGGCGGGCAAGGAAATGCTGCCCCGTCGATGCACCATCTCAACCAAGCGCCATTCGCGCTAGCCCGCGCTAGACTGAATGGCGGTTGGTTAAGCCGGGTTCTCGGCGGATTGAGTCGAGAACGAAACCGATGCTCGCTGCGGGAGATCCTTGTGGGTGCCGCCGTGTCAGTCGTGCGCGGAACCGCCCCTGCGAGTCGGGTTCCCAACCTGGGGAGGCGCTGGGGTCATTCACCACGAATGGCTTCGGAGGCGCGGACCGTGGTGGGAGGCCCTTCGCGTTGCTCAGGGTGACAGTGCGGGAGTGGAATGTTGGGTGTGATGCGGGTTTCGACCCCCGCGGGGAAGGCGGCGTGTCATCCTGACAAGCGCAGCGAAGGAAGGATCCCGCGCTGAAACCGGCGCGTCGAGCCACCGGGACGTCCCGGACCGCCTGCCGGGTGCGAAGCGGGCGGGCAAGGAGATGCTGCCCCGTCGATGCACCATCTTAACCATGCGCCATTCGCGCTAGACCGCGCTAGACCGGATCGATCACCACATCTCAAGCGAGGCGCCGCCACTCGTTGGGGTTGAGTAGGCAGCGGCAGGGATCGGCGAAACGGCTGGGTGAGCACCCCGCCTGAGCCGGTCACGACGCCAACGCCCTCAGCGTCAACGAGGGCGAGCCGCAGCCCGGAGCTTGGTGAGCGCGATCCGAACTAGATTCCGGCCAGCCGGTTGGAGAGGATGCTGATCCTCTGCCGGATGTTGCGGCTTTCCTCCATGCGCTGCTCGACCTTGCGGACGGCGTGGATGACCGTGCCGTGATCGCGCTCGAAGGCGCGGCCGATCTCGACCAGCGAGTGGTCGGTGAGCGTCCGGCACAGGTACATGGCCACCTGGCGGGCGAAGGCGACGTTCGCTTTGCGCCCGCGGGCGGCCATGTCGGCCAGGCGGACATCGAACTGGAGCGCGGTCTCCTTCTGGATCATCTCGACGGTGACGGTGCGCTTGCCCTCCTCGCGGAGGATGTCCTTGAGCAGGCCTTCGATGACCTGGTCGGTGAGGGCGTTGCCGCTGAGCTGCGAGTAGCTCGCGAGGCGCATCATGGCGCCCTCCAGGCGGCGCACGCTCTTGCGGATGCGGTCGGCGAGGAACTCGACGATGCGGTCCTCGAGGTCGACCTCCCAGAGCTGCATCTTGCGGCGCAGGATGGCGAGGCGGGTCTCGATGTCGGGCAGCTGCAGGCCGGCGGTCAACCCCCATTCGCATCGGGAGACGATGCGCTCCTCGAGGTCGGAGATCTCCGGGGCGGGGCGGTCGCTGGTGAGGACGATCTGCCGGCGGCCGTCGGAGATCATGTTGAAGGTGTGGAAGAACTCCTCCTGGGACTTCTCCTTGCTCGCGAGGAACTGGATGTCGTCGACCAGCAACAGGTCGGCCTTGCGGTATTTGGCGCGGAACTTCGGCAGGGTGTTGGCGCCGATGGCCTCGATGAACTCGTTGGTGAAGTGCTCGCAGGTGACGTAGACGACCCGCGCGCGCGGGTTGGCGGCGAGCTGGGCATGGCCGATGGCGTGGAGGAGATGGGTCTTGCCCAGCCCGGGGCCGCCCCAGAGGAAGAGGGGGTTGTAGCCCTCGCAGCGGCCTTTGCCGACCGCGGCGGCGGCGGCGGCGGCGTATTCGTTGTTGGAGCCGATGACGAAGGTTTCGAAGCGGTGGTGGGGGTTGAGGCCGGCGCGGCGGGTCGCCTTCTCCACGGCGCCGTCGGGCGAAGCGGTGACCACACGCGCGCCCGCCGAGGCCGGCTCGCGCGGGCCGCGGGCGGCCTTGGGCTGTTCGTCGCCGAAGGCGTCGTCGTCACCGAAATCCGAGGGGTCGCCGTCGAGGTCGGCGGAGGGGTGCGAGCCGCTGGCGCTGTCGTATTGGATCTTGCGGGGTGTCCCGAGCACCTCGGTGACCGCGTGGTTGACGATGGCGATGTAGTTGCTGTCGATCCACAGGCCGTAGATGTGGTTCGGCACCCGCACCACCAAACGCTCCTCGTCCGCCTCGCGCAGCTGGGTGGAGGAAAACCAGCGCCGGAAGGTGTCGGCGCTGACCTGCTCGCGCACCTTGGCGCAGATCGCCTTCCAAATTTCGTTGAGTCCCGCGTTTGCCATATCCCGATCAGCCGAATTGAAGGGGGGTCGTGGGGTGGGCGGTGGCGGTGGCGGGCTGCCCCGCGCGGGCGCGGGGCGGTGAGGGGGGGAGGGACGAGGCGAGCATGGGAAGAAGGGGCGCAGAGGGGGCGGCGGCGGATCTGGGAGGGTGTCGGAGCGGGATGGAGGATGGTGAGGATGAGGGAGAGAAGGGATCCCGACAAAGCTCCGCCCGAGAAGGGAAGTCCAGCGGTTCCCCACGGGTGGATTTTTGAGAAAAATCCCCACGTTGCGACGCACACACCGCCGGAGTGAGCCTTCCCACCGATGGCGTTGAAATCGTTGTCAACGTCCCCCCATCGGTGGCGCTCCACGGCGCGCGAATCGCGAGGGTGACCGTATATTCATCGACACTTTCGCCACAAGACAAATCGGGCTCCCGGGCCAAAAAACGGTCCGGCGTTTCCAAAATACCAGCCACATTTCGTCGACTTTCACAATCATCCGAACCGCCATAACGGCGCCTCACCGGGGCCGGAAATTCAAAAATTTTTCCAGTCCGGCGCGATCGATTTCAAACTCCTGCTACCCAGTCGCTAGCAATTCATTGGGTGACTAGCGGTCACCGCGCGGCTCCCCCGCTTTCGAAAAAAGGAGGCCGCAGCCGAAGGTGAGGAGACAGGTGACCGGCCACATCCAAGCATAGTGGAGCAAGGCTTGGAATCCATCGCCTGCGGCGTTCGCGGTGACGGGGATCCATCTGGCGTCGGCGATTTCGGCGACCGAGGCGATGCCGGTCTTGTCGAGGATCGTGTAGAGGTCGGTGCGGACGAAGAGCACGAGAAGGATCGAAAGGGCGGTACCGACGCCGAGCGCCCAAACGGGAGACCGGCGGCGGCGGGCGAACAAGGCGGCGAGGAACAGCCCGAGCAACGGTCCGGTCGTGTAGGCGATCATGCCGAACGCGAGATTCACCATGTTGATGCTGCCGCGCAGGTCGTCGAGCAGGATGGCGAACGCCGAGAGCGACAAGCCCCAGAAAACAACAAGGGCGCGCGACCAGCGGACCAGTTGGGCCTGGGCAGCTTCCGGGTCGTCATGCTCGGCCTCGGTATCGACGAACAGCGAGAGTGTGGTTTGCGAGAGCGCAGCGAGAATTGAATCGAGGCTCGATATTGCGGCGGCGAAGATCGCGGCGATGATCAAGCCCCGCAGGCCGACCGGTAGGGTAGTCGTGATCCAGGTGGGGAACACATAGTCGGCGCTCTTGTCGAACAGGGCGCTCTCGGCCTCCCCGGGCGGGTTCGCCGTATAGTGGACGTAGAGGGCGGCGCCTACCAGAAGCATCAACAGGGTGAGGGCTTGCCCGACCGAACTCCAGATGATGGCCTTGCGCGCGTCGGCCGCCGATTTACAGCAGAACATCCGTTGGGCGTTCAGTTGATCGACACCGAATGCGTTGAGATTGAGGAAAGGCGCAGCGATGATGGCCACCCAGAGCGTGAACCCCACCGCGGGGTCGGTGGTGAGGTCGAGCAGGGAGAACTTGCCCGCTGCAGGTCCGCTCTCGACATTGGCCTCGGTGACGGAGCTGCCGACCCTCCAAAAATCCGTCCATCCACCGTCGAGGTTGGTGACGATCCAAAACAGGGCGGTCAGCCCCCCCAGTGTGAAGAGGAAGAACTGCATCACATCGGTCCAGATGACGGTGCGCATGCCTCCCATCAGGGTCCAGGCGATGGCGAAGGCGCCGATGACCCAGATGCACCAGGAAAACTCCCAGCCCGTAACGACCTTCAGGGCGAGGGCGGCGACGAGCACCCGGACGCTCTGCCCGAGGATGCTGCCCAACGAGAAGATGATGGTCGCCAGGCGCTTGGCGGCCCGCCCCAACTGGTTGCCCATGTAGTCGTACGGGCTGTAGATCTCGCGCTCGTAATAGACTCTGACAAAGAAAACCCCGACGAGGATGCGGGCGATGATCGAACCGAGCGCCCATTGGAGGTAGGTGAAGTTTCCGGTGAGGGCGAACACCATCCCCGGGACGCCGATGAAGGTGACCCCGCTGATCTCGGTGGCGATGATGGAGCCGGAGACGGCCGGCCACGGCAGCGAGCGCCCGCCGAGGAAGAAGTCCCGGATCGTCCCTTGCTTGCCCCGCATGCGGTGGCCGACCCAGGTCGTGAGGGCTAGATAGCCGAAGACGACCAGCCAGTCTGCGGCAGTAAAGTATTCGTGGACTTCCTTCATCGGCGCCCACGCTGCCGCCGGGTCGGGCAAAGATCAATCAATCGCGAGCCCGGGGCTTGCCGGCGGCGGCGGGCGGGCCGAGCGTGCCGGCGATGTCCGCGCCGCCCACTTCCGGAGATGCCTCGCCGTACGCGGCGTTGGCGGGGTTGTTGCGGCGGCGTTTGGAGGTCATCGCCGATCACGCCTGGCGGGACCGCGACCCGGAGGGGCACCTCGATGCGCTGCGGGAAGTCTCCACGGCGCTGGACGCCGAAGCCGCGCAGGTGGGCTCGGTGGCGCCGGCGCGCCTGCGGCACTTCCTGCAGCAACGCAGCTACGAGAAGGCGCTCGATTTCATCGGGGAGGCCGGGGGTGTTTGAGGGCGCCAGCCGCCTGATCGCGTTCGGTCCGGGCGCCGCTCGCGGGCTCCTGCCCCACTTTGGCCCGGCGCACCTGGCGGCGCTGGCGGCGACCGTGGCGGCCGGTGCGGCGATGGTCTGGTGGGCCCGCTCGGGGCGGTGGCCGGCGCGGGTGGGGCGGGCGGAGACGGTGCTGGCGACCCTGTTGGTGACTGCGTATCCGGCGATGATCCTGACGCGATTCGCGGACGGGATCCCGGTGCACATCGATGTGATGTACCCGTTGCACCTGTGCGACGTGGCGGCGGTCTGCGCCTTTTTCGCGCTGGTCTTCCGGCACCCCTTGGCGGCCGAGCTCACCTACTTCTGGGGTTTGGCAGGGACGCTGCAGGCGCTTTTGACGCCATCGACTTGCTATGACTTTCCGAGCCCGGCCTACTTCGCGTTCTTCATCGCCCACTCCGGGGTCGTGATCGCGGCGCTCTACCTGCCGCTGGGGCTGGGTTGGCGACCGCGCCGCGGGGCGGTGCTGAGGGCCTGGTACTGGGGGCTCGGCTACCTCGGCCTGGCGGGCGCGGTGGACGCGTTGACGGGGGCGAACTACGCGTTCCTGCGGCGCAAGGCCGAGGGTTCGCTGATGGAGGTGCTCGGACCCTGGCCGCTGTATGTGTTCGCGATGGCCGGCCTGGCGCTGGTCTTGTTCGCCGTCCTCGGCCTGCCGTTCTGGCGGCGGCGGTGAGGCAGCGGGGGCGCGGACCCCCTCACTCGTCGGCGGCCGGCTCCGGCACCCAGCGGTAGACTTTGAACCCACCTTGGATGCGCGCGAGATGGAGGTCACCGACACCGTCGGCGACGATGGTGCTGCCGTTGACTTTCGTGACGCGCAGCTTGCCGAGCGGTTTCAGGGAATCGTTGGGGCGGACGAGCAGCTCGTCGTCGATCTCGAGCATGCCGCGCTGGGCGGTCTCGACGATGCAGAAGTTGAGCTCGGGGTTCACGTTGCGGACTCGGCCCGCGTATTCGACGATGGCCTCAGGGGCATCGGGGGGCACGGCGCCCTCCTCAGGTCCGGCGGCCACCTCCCCTGCCTCGGCCGGGGGCAGCGCCTCGGGGATCTCGCTCGTGGGCGGAGCCGCGGCAGCGGCGCGCTGCAGTTCGGGCGTGAGGACGCGGGGTGGATCGGGGATGGGGATCTCCCCCGGTGCGACGGGCGGATCCGGGTCCGGGTCGATCGACCGGGCTTCGGCGGCCTCCTCAGTGGCGGCGAGCTTGGCCAACTGGCGGGCGGCGCGGGCGTTGGTGGCGCGGTCCCTGGCGACGTCGGCCACGACCAGTCGGACGGTGTCGTCGAGCAGTTCGAACATCGCCGAGCGATCGAGGCTGATGGCATTCTTCTCGTAGATGCTCAGCACTTCGCCATCGGAGATGCGGATCTTCTTGATGGCGAGTTTCTGGTAATCCTCCTCGACCACCATGCGCGGCACGAATGCGTACTGGGCCCCGCTGTCGGCGCCGACCGTCTCCGGAACGGGGCTGGGCTGCGGCAGGTTCCCCATCGATCCCGCGGCGACGGCGTGCACCGAAGGGGGCAGGGCCGGTTCGATGATGGAGTAGCTGCCGGTGCGGAGCAGGTTCGAGGTGATGGTGTCTGAGAAGGAACGGCCGAGGTCGGGGCGGGAGATGCCGTTGATGGTGACTTCGCCGGGGGCGACGATGACCGGGGTCTTGCCCGGGACGAGGATGCCGTCGGCCTCAGCAGGGGCGCGACCGGCAAGGATCGCAGCGACGATGAGGGCTGCGGTCGAGAGAGGGGGTCTCCTGTGCATGGTGGGATGAGGCTAGGGGTTGTGCCGTAGGGGAGCAATCCCTTTCTAGGGAGCGGTCGGCCTTCGGACTTTCGGATCCGATGTTTTAGGGTTTCAGCCAATCCTGCACGATGGTGGGGAGTCGGTCGAGACCGGCTACGAGAACAACGGGGCGCATCGCGCGATTCGTTCAACGAATCGCCCGGGACGCGCCGGGACGGGGCAATCCGGCGGCCTGTCCCGCGAGCGATCACCCCATCGGCAAGCAGGCGCGGCGCCACCTTCCGGCGCCTGCGGAGCAGGCGGGGGCGGGGGCGCCGCGCCCCCGGTCAACCGCGCGGGTGGAACTTGCGGTGCACCTCCTTCAGCCGCCGCTCGTCGACATGGGTGTAGATCTGCGTGGTCGAGATGTCGGCGTGGCCGAGCATCTCCTGGATGACGCGCAGGTCGGCGCCGCCGCCTAACAAATGCGTGGCGAAGCTATGGCGCAGCTGGTGCGGGTGCACCGGGTCCTCGATGCCCGCCAGCTCCGCGCGTTCGCGGACGATCTGCCAGACGCGCGAGGTGCTCAGCTTGCCCCCGCGCACCGACAGGAAGATGTGGCTCGTCGTCTTCGGGTTCACCAGCTCCGGCCGCCCCGACCGCAGGTAGTGCTCGAGCGCCTTGCGCGCGGCGTCACCGACCGGCACCACGCGGGTCTTGTTGCCCTTGCCGGTGACGCGGATGAAGCCCTCCTCGAGGTGCAGGTTCTCCAGCAGGGCGTTCACCGCCTCGGAGAGACGCAGGCCGCTGGCGTAGAGCAGCTCCAGCAATGCCCGGTCGCGCATGGCCAGCGGCCGGTCGGGCCGCACCGACTCCAGCAGGCGCTCGACCTCCGCTTCGTTGAGCGTGTGCGGCAGGGACATCGACGGCTTCGGGGCCAGCAGGGCGTCGGCGGGATCGCTGTCGATGTGGCGCTTCGCCGCGAGGTGTCGGAAGAAGATCTTCAGGCTGACGATGATCTGCCGCGCGCTGCCTGCGGCGATGCCCCCGCGCTTGCGCTCGGCGAGGTAGTCGGTCAGGTCGTCGGTGGTCACCTCGCCGGGCGACCCTTTGCCGCGCACGCGCTCGAGCCACTCCGCGAAGGCCTCGAGGTTGCGCCGCACGAGCAACTGGTAGTTGTCGGAGAGGCCGCGCTCGGTGGCGAGGAAGAGGATGAAGAGTTCGATGGCGGGGAACAAGGGGGAGCGCGGCGGTCCGGACCGGGATCGGAAGGCTACACTCACTCGCGCCCGACCGCGAACGCGCGGTCGACGGTCGGCCCGGTGAAGGGGCGGGCAGGGTTGTCGGCGGTCACCTCGAAGGGCTTGCGCACGCTGTTGCCACAGACGTCCTCCAGCTCGCTGCCGGCGCTCAGGCGGTACTCGCCGGCCTGCCAATCGCGCTCGGGCGTGAAGCGCCACACGCGTTCGCCGTCGTCGAGCGCCACTTCGCCCGGCACGACGGCGCCAGCGCGCTTCACCTCGATCAAACGCAGCGCCAGCGCGCGGTCGAGCGCCTCCCCGAAGCGGACCGTCAGGGGCTCCCGCCCACCGGCCCCGGGCGGCTCGATCCCCCACCCCGCGGGGTCCGGCATCGCGCGGTCGGCCGGCCCGGTGCGGAACCCCTTCCGCGCGGGTGCCGCCAGCGGGCGCCGCTGGGCATCGCGCCAAGCGGCATCGACCAGCAGGGTGTATCTCGTCCCCGCCGCCAAGGGCGGCCCGGCGGTCTCGTGCGGCACCAGCCCGCGCTTCACGCGGCCCGGGTCGAGCAGGAGGGTGAAGCGCTTGCCCTCCGCGTCCCACAGCTCTTCGGCGAGTTCCAGGAACGGCGCGTGGATCTCGGCGCCCTCGCCGTCTAACAAATGGATGCGCTCAAAGGCCTCGCCGCGCGACATCGGCGCCGTGAAGTGGATGTAGAAGCGGAGCGTGTTGACCGGCAGGACCTCACCGCTCGGGTAGATCGCCGCCACCTCCGCGCGCGGCGCGTCGTCGGCCGCGTCGAGCGCGAAGGGGAAATCCAGCGGCCTCCCGCCGGGGGGCGCGTAGATCAGCCGATAGGACTCGCGCGGCGAAAACGGGAACGCCGGCGTGAAGCGGAGCACGCGCCCGCCGGCGATCTCGACCTTCCCCGCGACGTCCGGCAGTTCCGGCGCCACGCCGGCGAGCCGGACCCGCAGGTGTTCCGGGGACGGCTCCGCCCCGCGCTCCACGAGCAGCTCCACCGCGGCGGGCGACAGCGATTTGAGCTCACCTGCGCCGCCCGGAGCCAGCGCCGGGAGGAGCCCCAGCGCCGCCGCCGCGAGCCGAGCCCGGCCCCTCCCCCTCACGGGAGGGGGCGCTGTTCGAGGTGCTGCCCGCCGTCGGACTCGCGCACCACGACGGCGAACTTCGCGCCCGCCTTGTCGAGCTGCGTGACCCCGTCCCAACCATCGACCGTCTCGTAGCTGAGGCCGGCGGCGCCACCGCCCTCGACGCGCGAGGCGATGGAATCGACGGTGGCGATATCGGCCGTGCTGACCTTCATGATGCCGCGCGCGCTGTTGGCGATCAGCAGGAAGCGCCCGCCTCCGGACTCATACTCGATCATGTCGAGCGGGCGGTTGCGGTTGCCGAGTTCGGCGACCGTGCGCCCCTTCACGTGCGCGTCCGGCTCCAGCTTCTTGATCGGGATCGTCACCAGCGGCGTGCAGGTGTAGGAGGCGACGATGCTCGGCTCGCCGCCGACCACCATCGGCACGAAGGTGCGGATCGGGGAGTGGGTCTCCAGCTTGCCGTGCGCGCCGTGATAGATCTCGACGCTGGCGGAGGCGGCGTCGCCATCGCCGAAGGGAAAGGGCGCGTAGCGCAGGGTCGAGGCGAACTCCTCGTTCGAAAGCCCCGCGACCGCGACCCGACCTTCGGTGTAGGCGAGGTCGGTGATGGACTCCAGGCGCTTGTTCGACCGCCGCCGGCCCTCGCCGGTGACGGCGTCTTCGGGGGCGTCGGCGAGTTCCAACTTCGAGTGTTTCAGCGCCCCGAGGTCGTCGATGAACCCGACCTCGCCGCCCGGAGAAACACAGATCAGGGCGGGCGGGGCGTCGGGGCCCTTGCCGCGGGCGACCGAGAGGTAGGCGCGACCGGAGGCCGGGTTGACCGCGAGGTCGACGATCATCACCTCGTCGGCGCCGATGCCGAGCAGGGCGCCGATTTTGGCATCGATCCCCTGCACGTCGAGCGCGCCGTCGCCGGCGGAGTCGGTATCGCCGGTGGCGAAGGCGAACACGGTCGCCCCTTTCGGGTCGGCGGCGAAGAGGATGCCGTCGGGGCCGAAGGCGAGCGGCCCGGCGGACTTCATCCCCGGGTCACCGGCGGCCATGCCCTCGGTGAGGTCGGCGGCGGCGGGGAGGCAGAGGGCGAACGCCGAGGCGGCGGCGATGGCAGCGGGGTGCGGGATGGCGGCAGGGATTGGCGAAGCGGCTGGGTGGACACCCTGCCCGAGCCGTTCCCAACGGCAACACCCTCAGCATCCACGAGGGCAAGCCGCAGCCCGGAGCTTGGTGATCGATTCGGGCTAAGCCGGATCGATCACCACACCCGCAGGCGAGGCGCTGCCATTCGTTGACGCTGAGTAGGCGGCGGCAGGGATCGGCGAAGCGGCTGGGTGGACACCCTGCCCGAGCCGTTCCCAACGGCAACACCCTCAGCATCCACGAGGGCAAGCCGCAGCCCGGAGCTTGGTGATCGATTCGGGCTAAGCCCAGCGGTGTTCCGGAGCCAGCAGGCGCGCCTCCTCGAGGGCGATGGGTTCGAGCAGGAACCGGCGGCTGTAGCGCCCGCCGTTCTCGCTGCGGCAGCAGGGGTAGCAGGCGGACTCGCGGCTGAGTTTGCGCACGCGGGGCACCACCGTGCCGCAGTGGCGGCAGCGGTAGGCGAAGCGGCGGCGGACGGAGCGGCGCGCGAGCGGCAGGTTGTGGCAGCGCGACTCCCCGGGGATCCCGAGCTCGGCGCATGCACGACGCCACTCTGGCCCATGCGGCTGAATCCGGCGCCCGCGGGCGCGGCTGTGGGCGACGAGGTGGGCGAGTTCGTGCAGCATCGTCCGCCGCGGCTCCTCCGGCTGGAACTCCTCGAGGCGCGGATTGAGGTCGATGCGCGCGGTGCCGTGGTGGGCGAGCCCGGCGGTCGTGATCAGACGCGTGTTCCAACACACCTTGAGGCGCGCGGCCAAGGCCGGCAATCCGAGGTCGCGCACCAGCGCTGCGCCGCTCCCGCTGAGGACGGGATCGAACACCAAACCCCGCCCGCCGGCGATCATCGGCCCCGCGGCCGCGCGGGGCGGCGACGCCAAGCCCCGTCCCGCGCGCGTCGTGGCGAGGGGCGGGCCTTCGCCGTCGGCCACCCCTGGCGGTTGGCCACCCAGCGCCTCATCGGTCTTGTCGATGAAGCCGGGAAGTTCGAAGCTCAGTTGGCGGAAGTCGGGCATGGTCGGGTTCGCGTGCTCCTCCTATCTCGATCGATCGCCCGCTGTCCCCCCGGGCGCCACGCCGCGCCGGTGCGCCGCTTTGTTTTTGATCTCGTGTTCGAGTTCGGCGAGCGCGACCAGCGAGTCCGGCGCCACCGAGCCCATGAGGAAGGCGTTGGCGCCGATCGTGCTGCGCGCACCGATCACCGTCTCGCCGCCGAGCACGGTCGCCCCAGGGTAGATGGTGACGTGGTCCTCGACGTTCGGGTGGCGCTTGAGGCCCTTGACCGGATTGCCCTCGCCGTCTTTCGGGAAGCTGCGGGCGCCGAGCGTCACGCCGTGGTAGAGCTTCACATGGTGGCCGATGACGCAGGTCTCGCCCACCACCACGCCGGTGCCGTGGTCGATG
Source organism: Verrucomicrobiia bacterium (assembly GCA_030430255.1). Taxonomy (GTDB): domain Bacteria; phylum Verrucomicrobiota; class Verrucomicrobiia; order Verrucomicrobiales; family DEV007; genus JAUIGD01. Next base: position 34,411 of record JAUIGD010000004.1, on the reverse strand, counting down.
AAAAAGTGGGAGCCAATCCGCGCCCCGGGGTGGATGTCGATCCCCGTCTGCGCGTGGGCCCACTCGGTCATCATGCGCGGGATCAGCGGCACGCCGTCGAGGTACAGCAGATGCGCCATGCGCTGGATGGCGATCGCCTCGAGACAGGGGTAGGCGAGGATGATCTCCTCGAAACTCTTCGCCGCCGGGTCACCGTCGTAGGCCGCTTCGACGTCGGTGCGCAGCAGGCGCCGCACTTCGGGCAGCTGGCGGAGGAAGTGGCAGACCAATCGCTGCGCCTCGGCGCCGGGGTCGACCTCGCCGCCGTCCGCGGCACCCGTGCCCATCAGCGGCAGGCTGCGCGCCACCTCCTTCTTCAGCCGGGCGATGACGCCGGACAGGCAAGCGGTGGTCTTCAGCTCCAACTCTTCCGAGGCGACCGCCTCGTCGTCGAGAAAGCCCGGAAATGCCAGCCGGAGCAGATCCTCGCACACCGCCGCGACCGCCCGCTTCGAGGGCAGGTTCGAGCAGTCGATATGGTTGATACCGCCGACCTCCAAATAGGAGGCGAGCAGGGCATCGACGATTTCGCGAACTTCACAATCCATTCCGAGCGCGGCGCCAATAGAAACCAAAGCCGAGCCGCCCGACAACGAAAATCTGTAAGAGATACAAACATTCAGCAAATCGTGAATTATTCACAACGGGCGGTCGGGATGGGCACAACACGGCCGACAGACTTGCAACCCGGCGCGCGCCTCCCGAAGATTCGCCCATGTTCGCCAGAGGTCTGCTCCGCAATGTCCCCCTTGGTCTTCTCTCCTTTCTGGCCGGCGCCCACGGTGGGGCGAAGACCGAGCTCGCCGACCTCCTCGCGGCGCTCGACGACGACCGCTTCCGCGTCCGTCAGGAGGCAGCGGCCACGCTCGCCGAGCGGGCCGGGACGCACTTCGACGAAGTCGCGCTCGCACTGTATTCGGAGGCGTTCCAAGCCGATGCAGGCCACCGGGCCGCCGCCTCGGCGATCATGCGCAAGGTGTATCGGCGCTTGGCGCTGGGCGAAGGCGCACCCGCCTGCGGTTGGAGCCTCGAGCCGATGATCACGCGCGACCAGAAGCAGCGGGCGCAGTTCATGCCGATCGTCGCGGGCGTCGAGGGAGGATCGCCCGCCGCCGAGGCGGGGCTCGCGCGGGGCGACGAGATCCTCACGGTCAACGGCGAACGGCGCCCGCCCACCGGTGGGGTGGCCTGGCTGAAGCGCCGCGTCGCCGCCGCCCGGCCGGGCGAAGTGCTCTACCTCGGGGTCCGCCGCTGGCAGCCGAAATACCCAGACGTGGACGACCGGGTCACGAGGGACGGACCGGGCGGAACACGCACCGTCATCCTCACCCTCGGGCCGGCCTCGGAGGGTTCCGGGAAGCCGTTCTCCGAAGAGGCCTTCGCCTCTTGGCTGGCGCTCGAACTCTCCTTCGCTCAGTCCTCGGCGTCGTCCTCGGAGAGGTAGCCTTCAGCGACCAGCAAATCGAGCGCCCCGCGGCGGTGGCGCAGAGCCTGAGGGAACTCGTCCGCAGCCAGCCGCTTCGCCTCCGCCCGTTGCTCCGCGCCCATGCGCCCCTCGAGCTCGGCGAGCTTGTTGTCGGTCCAGACCTTGCTCCCCTTGGCGCGCGCGAAAACGGCGGCGGCGTGAGCTCTGGCCAGATCGACCGGGACGTCGTCCGCGTATTCGCCCGCATAGGCCATCGCCAAACGCTCGGGCGTGCGGATGTCGTGATGCGCGTGGGACCGCAGCAAGGCCATGCCGATCTCGGTGCGGTGGAGACTCGCGGGCAAGCCCTCGATGTCGTCCAGGTAGAGCTGCGCCAGCTCGGGGCGCTCCGAGCAATGCCCGCCCTCGACCAGCTGTTTCAACGCGAAGTTCGCCTTCCAAAAATCGGGTTCCCCGTCCCAATAGCCATCTCGATAGTAGAGCGCGCCGAAGTGCATCGGCCAACGGTCGCTCGCCCCGCCGTCGAAGCCGCGCACGCCGATCATCCACATGGCCTTCTCCTTGATCCGCCCGTAGCGCGGCCCGCGGTTCGGCACCGCGAAGTCTTCCGCCAAGTTCCCGTTCGCCTGGAAGTGGCCGTTGCGCGCCGCCAGCTCGTAGAAGCGCATCGCCGTCTCCATGTCGCCATCCTTCCGGTGTACCCAGGCCATCCTGAACTGCGCAGCCGGGTCGCCGCGCAGCGCCGCCGCCCGCACCACCTCGAGCGCCTTCAGCTCGAGGTCGCGCGACAGCCCCCTCCGCCCCGACTGCAACCCCGCCAGCAGCCACTCCGCTGCGGCGGCGAACTCGAACCGCTCCACCAGCGCGACCGCCAACTCTTCCGCCTTCGCGACATCCGCCTCGAGGCCATCCCAACGCCCCGAGAACGAGTTCATCAGCTCGAACCCACCCAGCGGCTCCCCCGCCTCCCAGGATTGCTGGCAAAGCTGCCGTGCACGCGCCGCGTCGAACGCCTTCAATGACGAGTCCCGCATGTACACGCCGGCGACCGCCTGCACGACCGGATGCTCTGGTGAAGCGGCGAGCGCCTGCTTGATGTAGGGCCAGCCGGGCTCCCGCTCCTTCGTCCAGCGCGTCGAGCGGAACAAGGCGTACGCATAGCCCGCGCGCCCCAGCGGGTCACCTTTGCTCGCCGCCCGCCGGAACGCATCCAGCACCTCCCCGTCATCATAGCGAAGCCCGCCCAGACTGTAGAACTGATACCAAGCCAGTTCGGCGATCGCCGCCCCGTCACCTTCGGCGGCCGCAGCCTGCAGGGCGGCCACGTCGCTGACCGCCCCGTGCCAGGATTGCGCCCACGCCGACGCGCTACAGCAACACACCGAACCGACGACCGGCAACAGGGCAACTCTCATGACGTGCGCAGCCTACCGCAACCACCCCCGGATCGACAATCGCAAAGCCTCACCGATCCGGCCTCCTCGCGACGCTCACGGCGAGGCCGACAGCATCGCGTAGACCGGGCGGCCGTCCCGAACCACCCCGGGGCGCGCCAGGAGATACTCCGACCCCAGCCGAAGGGTGCGCTCCCACTCGGCCTCCGCGATCTGTCGCTTGCGGACGTCGAGACGGTCGCGGTCGTCGGTGAGGAAGTCCGCGATCAGCGGGTGGAAGCGCGTCCAGCGGCCGAGCTGACGCGCCCCGACAATGAGGTCCGGGCTGTGCTCCCCTCCGCCGCCGTAGCAATTCACGGTGAGCAGGCGATCCCCCGGATGCGGCGAAAAATGGCGGGCGACGCAATCGGGGAAGCGCAGCATGGCGACGCAGTCGAGCTCGTCGGTGTACGCGGCGACGAGCAGCGGCGCGACCGTCATCACCACCGCGGCCCTGCTGTCGCCGTGCACGAGCTGTTCCTCGATGTAGGTGCGCTCGTCGAGCTTGTTGCCCACCGAGGAGACGAACTTCGACCACTTCCCGCGCCAGCCACAGAGGTCGGGGCGCAGGCGCCGGAGCTTCTCCTCCGACAGACGCAGCCCCCCCGGGTCAGAGGCGTGCGTCGAGTCGTCGAGGGTGCGGGTGCGCTTCGGGCCATGCATCGGTTCGGGGGGCTTCCTGCGCCGCTCACGCCCGCATCAAGGCCCCGACGTGCGCCCCGGCGGCGGCGGCGAGCCCGGCGATGTGGTAGCCGCCCTCGAGCAGCGACACGAGCCGCCCGCCGGCGTGCGTCTGCGCGAGATCGAGCAGCAATCCGGTCAGTTCGACGAACTGCGGATCGGTCAGGGTGAAATCGCCGAGCGGGTCGCCGGCGCGCGAGTCGAAGCCGGCCGAGACCAACACCAGGTCGGGCTTGAACTCGGCCATGGCCTTCGCGAACGGGCCGCGGAACGCGCCGCCGATCTGTTCGAAGCCCGACCCGGCCGGGAGCGGGACATTGAGGGTGGCGCCTGCCCCCTCGCCTTCGCCCGTCTGCGTGGAGGCACCTGTGCCGGGGTACCAAGGGTGCTGGTGCGTGCTGAAGTAGAACACCGAACCGTCGTCGTAGAAGATGTCTTGCGTCCCGTTGCCGTGGTGGACGTCCCAGTCGATGATCGCGACGCGCTCCGCGCCGTGGACGGCCTGGGCGTGGCGTGCGGCGACCGCGACGTGGTTGAAGACGCAGAAACCCATGCCGCGGTCGGCGGTGGCGTGGTGGCCCGGCGGCCGCAGCGCGCAGAAGGCGTTGTCGAAATCGCCCGCGAACACGCCATCGACCGCCGCCAGGGCCGAACCCGCAGCGCGCAGGGCGACATCCAGGCTGGCGTCCGAAACCGCGGTGTCGCCGGTGCTGAGCAGGTGGTGCCCGGCGCCGATCTCCTTCCTCAAAAGTGCCAGGTACTTTTCCGTGTGGGCACGCAGGATCTGCTCGTCGGTCGCGGCGCGGGCGGGCACCTTCGCACACCGCTCCACGATGCCTGCGGCAGCGAGCGCAGTGCCGATCGCCCGGGTGCGCTCCGGCGACTCGGGATGCCCCGCCCCGGTATCGTGTCTCTCAAATTCGGGGTCGAGCAGCAGCGCGGTCTTGGCCATGGGGCGACCCTACCCCGCCCCCGGCCCGCGCGGCAAGCCGCGAGGCGACCGGGACGTGCCCTCCGGGCACCCCGAGATTCGCCCTCGCATCGGCATGTGAAATGCGCATGGTCACCCACCTTCCCGACCCGACCTGACCCCATGCCGCACACCGCCGAGCTGAAGCGCCTCGAAGAACACGCCGCGCGCGCGCGCCACTGGCGCCGCTGGGGGACGTATCTCCCCGAGCGCCAATGGGGCACGGTGCGCGAGGACTATTCCGCCGACGGCGCCGCCTGGGACTCGTTCTCGCACGACCACGCGCGCAGCCGCGCCTACCGCTGGGGCGAGGACGGCCTGCTCGGCATCTGCGACAACCGCTGCCGGCTCTGCTTCGCCCCGGCGCTCTGGAACATGCGCGACGGCATTCTGAAAGAGCGCCTGTTCGGCCTCACCAACCCCGAGGGAAACCATGGCGAAGACGTGAAGGAAGCGTATTTCTACCTGCGCGCCACGCCCACCGGCTCCTACGCCAAGGCGCTCTACAAGTACCCGCAGGCGCAGTTCCCCTACGTCGACCTGGTCCACGAGAACGCCCAGCGCGACGCCGGCGAACGCGAGTTCGAACTGTTCCACACCGGCGCTTTCGACGACGGGCGCTACTTCGACATCGAGGTCGAGTACGCCAAGGAGTCGCCGGAGAGCGTGCTGGTCCGCCTCACCGCCACCAACCACGGTCCCCGCACCGCACCCATCGAGCTGCTGCCGCAAATCTGGTTCCGCAACACCTGGTCCTGGGGCCGCGAACCCGAAGGCGGCGCCAAACCCGAGCTGGGCCTCGACGCGACCGCGCCCGGCAAACTCTGGCTCGTCCACCCTCAGCTCGGCCCCTACGTGCTCGCCACCGACCCGGCGGACCCGCCGCCGCTGGGCTTCCTCTTCACCGAGAACGACAGCGACACCGCGCTGCTCTACGGCCGCGAGATGGACGGCCCGGCGAAGAACGCCTTCCACCGCAGCATCATCGACGGGGACAAAACCGCGCCCGCACGCGAGCCGCGCGGCACCAAGGCGGCGGCCCGCTACCGCTTCCAACTCGACCCCGGCGAATCGCGCACCGTGCGCCTGCGCCTCTACGCCGAGACCGAAGCGCCTGGCGACGGCGAGGACGGCTTCGGCGACTTCGACCGCATCTTCGCGGCGCGCGCGGCGGAGGCCGAGGCCTACTACGACCACCACGTGCTCCCCGCAGGGCTCGACGCCGAAGAGCGCGAGATCGCCATGCAGGCCTACGCCGGCCTGGTCTGGAGCAAGCAGTTCTACTACTACGTCGTCGAGGAACAGCTGGCCGGTGAGCCCGGCGCGGAACCGCCGCTGCCCGCGCGCCCCGGCGGGCGCAACGCCGACTGGCCGCACGTCTACTCGCGCGACATCCTCTCCATGCCGGACAAGTGGGAGTACCCCTGGTTCGCCGCTTGGGACCTCGCGTTCCAGATGCTGCCGATGGCGCACGTCGACCCGGGCTTCGCCAAGCGCCAGATCTCGCTGTTCCTGCGCGAGTGGTACATGCACCCGAACGGCCAGCTGCCCGCCTACGAATACCACTTCGGCGACGTCAACCCGCCGGTCCACGCCTGGGCGGCGCTGCGAGCCTATCAAATTGATGCCGACAAATCCGGGCGGCGCGACGTCGGCTTCCTAGCCGGCGCGTTCCAGAAGCTGCTCCTCAATTTCACCTGGTGGGTGAACCGCAAGGACGAGCGCGGCCTCGGCATCTTCTCCGGCGGTTTCCTCGGCCTCGACAACATCTCCGCCTTCGACCGCTCCGCCGGCGCCCCCGGCGGCGGCCAGCTCGAGCAGGCCGACGCCACCGGCTGGATGGCCTTCTACTGCGCCACCATGCTGCGGACGGCCCTCGAGCTCGCCCTGCGCAGCGGCCCGAACAGCACCGCCTACGAGGACATGGCGTCGAAGTTCTTCGAGCACTTCACGCAGATCATCCACGCCATCAACACCCACGGCGGCACCGGCCTGTGGGACGAGCTGGATGGATTCTACTACGACCAGGTGCGGCGGAAGGACAAAGTCGAGCCGGTCAAAGTGCGCTCGCTCGTCGGCCTGATCCCGCTCGCCGCGGTCGAGATCATCGACGACGAGACCCTCGAGCGCCTGCCCGGCTTCGCGAGGCGCTTCCGCTGGTTCTTGGAGAACAAGAAGGAGCTCGCCCAGCATGTGCGCCGCTCCGATTACGGCACCGGCTCGTCCTGGTTGCTGTCGGCCGTCCCTCCCAAACGCCTGACCCGGCTGCTGACGACGCTGTTCGACGAGGACGAGTTCCTCGCCCCGCACGGCATCCGCTCGCTGTCCAAAGCCCACGCCGAACGCCCCTTCGTCTACCTCGACAGCAAGGGGCGCGAGCACAAGGTGAGCTACACGCCCGGCGAGTCCAAGTCCGGCATGTTCGGCGGCAACTCCAACTGGCGCGGCCCGGTCTGGTTCCCCCTCAACCTGCTCCTCATCGAGGCCCTCGAGCGCTACGCCGACTTCTACGACGGCGTATTCAAGATCCGCTTCCCCACCCGCAGCGAGGACACCGACCACATCGAGCTCGCCGGAGCGGCTGCGCGGCTGCGCGCCCGGCTCGCCTCGATTTTCAAAACCCCGCCCGGCGGCGGCCGGCGCCCCTTCGCCGACGAGGGCAATCCCCTCTGGTCGCGCCCCGAATGCGCCGACCTCCTGCTCTTCCACGAGTATTTCGAAGGCGACACCGCCCGCGGCTTGGGCGCCGCCCACCAGACCGGCTGGACCGCCCTGGTGGCCCTGTGTTTAGGGGCGGGGTAAAAGGAGGAGAAGAAACCGCGGGGCGGGAGCGTCCCCCGCGGCATCGGCGTCCCCCCGATTCGGCGGGAGCCTTCGCGCTCAAGGCGTCGCCGCGCTCATGTTGAGGCGCACGAAGGCGCGGGGCGAGGACGACACCGGCTGCGCAGACCGGAAGGTGCGCGTCACCGTGCCGTCGCCGTGATCGACCGGGTCGCCCACCTCGACGGTGTGGCCCGGCCCGCTGCCCCACCCGGAGAAGTCCGTGGAGATCTCGACCGCGTACCCGACACCCGAAGCGCCGGACCACGCGCGGTAGCTCAACTCGAGATACCGTTCGCCAGCGAGCTGGACGACGGTCGCCTCGGGGAGGGCGGCGCGATTGGCTGGATCGTCGGGCGCGGTTCCGAGGGCGAACTCGGCGAAATTCGTCAGGCCGTCGCCGTCGAGATCCGCCGACGGCCCGGAGATCCCCAGCTCCGCGAGCTCGGCCGGCGTGAAGTTCCACATCTGCCATTCGGTGAAATCCATCGCCGCGATCGAACCCGCCGGCGTCCCGTGGATGCCGCGCGAGCTGCGCCAGTTCAGCGGGTCGCCGTGGTCGGGGTTCGAAAACGGCGCGATCAGCTCCAGGGTGAAGCCGTCGCCGTCCGCCGCTTCCGGCCACGGCGCCTTGTCGTTGTAGGTGAACGCCCTCACCACCGCGCCGCCGGCGCCGAGGATCTCGATGCGCTCGCCGTCGTTGCTCAGGTTGGACCCGTATTCGCCGGCGATGCGCGCCGGGTCGACCGCCGGGTAGCGGGCGAGGAAGGCGTCGCGGTCCTCGACGATCAGGACGCTCTCCCCCGCGCCGAGGCCGACCACGGGCGAATCCGCGAAGTCGAAGTCGACGCCGTCCGTGATCCGGAGGTCCGCGAGGTGCACCGGGCCGTCGGAGATGTTGGTCAGCTCGATGAACTCGAAGTCGGTGCGCGAATAGATGCCCGCCGGGTCTTCCTCCACGGTCGGTGGCGCGGGCCGGTAGCTGAACTCGCTGACGGCGAGGTTGGTCGCGTCGGCGGCGTCACCGATGGTGAAGACCGCCTCGCTGAGCGGCGACCATTCGCCCCCCTGCAGGACGCGCGCCTTCAGCAGGGTGCTCTCCGAGAGCGCGAGCTCGGAGGGGTCGGCCGGGCCGGTCGCCGAGAGTTCCAAGTCGAAGCTGATGTCGGAGCTGGTCGGGGCGTTCTGATGTACTTCCACCGCCAGCGTGTTCGGCCCCTCGAGCAGCAGCGCCGGGGGGATGTCCGGCTTGATGTGGAAGGTCGTCTCGTCGGCGCCGCCCGAAGCGTTCGAGGCGAGCGTCTCGGGGCCGATCGCCCCCGGCGGCATGCCGCTCCGCCACACCTCGGTGCCGTTCAGATAGACGACGGCGCCATCGTCCCGGCGCAAGCCCATGAGGAGGCCCTGCACCCCGGCCGCACCGCCCACCTCGAACCCGCGGCGGAAGTAGGTCGTGATGTGCTTGTCGGTCCCGCTCGGGCCGTAGTCGACCACCGTCCCCTCGGCTCCTTCGGCACCGTCGCCGTAGCCCAGCTCAGCGGGGCCCGAAGCCCAACCCGAATCATCGAAGCCCGGCGCGCGCCAAGCGGATCCTTGATCGGAACCGTCGTCGAGGTACCTCCAGACCGAACCCCTGTCGATCAGCGGGGTGGTGACCACCGCCCCCCCCACCGCCCGCGCTGCGGGGTTGATCGCGCCGCCGGGGAGCCGCGGGTCGCTGCCGTCGCTGGTGAGGTAGATCGCCCCCGCGCCGCTGGTGATCGCCGGCGAGAACCCCTCCGCCACCTCGCCGCCACGGGGCTCGAACTCCGGCGCCTCCAGCGGGTACCAGCCGCGGCCGCGCAGCTGGTCGAGCAGGATCCCCGTGCGCTGGGTCCAGTAGGTGTTGGTGATGTAGCCCCACTCGTTCGTCCACTCGTCGTCGCGGTCCCATGGCGGGTTGATCGCCGCTCCCTGCCAGCGCGCGGTCTCCGGGACGATGGCGTCAAAGATCTCGTTCATGCGGTAATCGTACGATTGCTGCGGGCCGCCCGGCGCGAGCAGGCCGTCGTGGAAGCAATGCTTGTAGACGCGGTCGCGGAACAGCACCGCGAAGTCGAGGTCGTTCATCAGCGCGGTGAACACGCCGTCCGGCGCCCCGGTGTTGAGGTTGTTCGCCGTGACGTCGTAGATCATCACGTCGCAATCCCAGGAGTAGAACCGCCAACCTCCCTCGCCGGGCTCCTTCGGCCCGGCGGCCATCCAGTTGTGCCGGGTGGTCCAGTCCCAGGCGTTGCCGGCGTAGAAGTAGAGCAGCTGGTTGTCGGCCAGCACTTCCCAGTTGATCCAATCGCGCGACCCCTGCCCGCCCGCCGAAGCGGCGTTCCGCACCTGCGACCAGGTGCTGTTCCAAGAGTCGCCGCCGCCGTGGTCGCTGCCGGTTCGGCCCGAGTTCGTGTAGTGGAAGTCTTCGGGGTCGCCGCCGAAGTACTTGTCCATGTAGTGGTGCATCGGCCGCTCGTGCAGGTGGTAGAGCCCGTGGTAGACGCCGTTGAAGTAGCAGTGGACGAAGCGGCCGTGCAGCGAGGTGTGCCCCATGAGCATCTCCATGTCGCTGATCCAGCGGTTGCGGACGTACTGCGCGTCACCGGGGCGGTAGGCGCCGTTGGACTGGTTGTTCGGGTTGGCCATCCAGTAGAAGTTGTCGTGCGAGCCGCCGCGCAGCTGCAGCACGTCGAACTCCTCGCTCGCCCCCGCGCTATAGGGGTGGTCGGCGAACACGGGATAGCGCAGCTTCGGCGCGCCGTATTGGCTGCGGAAATAGAGGCGCCAGTTGTTCTTCGCCGATCCCACGCTCGCCCCGCCGACGATCTTGATCCCGCAGTCGACGCCGAAACCAGGTTCGCTGCCGTCGTTGCTGATCAGCTCCAAGGTGGTCTCCTGCTCGGAAGATCCCACCGCCCCCAACTTGGTCACCGAAACCGCGGGCAGGGCGAGGAGGCCGTCGTCCATCAGCGGCCCGTAGGTCGGGTGGCCGGTGATCGCGCTGCGGAAATTGGCCTGCCCGATGACCCCGTCGGCGGCCGGGACGCCGGTGCCGTTGACCCAGAGGTAGGTGTGTGTCTCGACCGGCATGATGGCCGCGGCCGGGTGCACGGCGATGGCGCGCACGCGCCGCGTGCCGCGTGCCGCGCTGCCCGTTTCGGGACCCACGGAGATCGGGCCGCTGTAGACGGAACCGCTGGTCGCGCTCGGCTCCTGGCCGTTCGTCGTGTAGCGGATCGTCGAGCCGGGGAGCGCAGCCGTCAGCGTCAGTTCGAAGCCCTCCGAATAGTAGCCCCTCGGGTGGCTGAACTGCACCGGGTTGACGATCTGCGCGGCGGTGTCGCTGTTGGCGGCGCCCGGCGTCGCGGCCTGCATGAACCCGAGCTCCGTCGACGGCGGGTTGTGCCCGTACGAGACATCGACCTGCTGGTCGGGGAAGTCGAGCTGGTCGGCGACCGTCAGCCCGTCCGGTTCGACGAGCGCGAGGAACTCGCCACCGCTGTCGAGCTGGAAGTTGGCGTGCAATTCGGAGCCGTCCGCCGGGGCGCGGTCCTTGCCGGAGGCGAACACCAGCAGGTAATCGTTGGCGCCGACGGTCACCGCCGGGAACGGCCATTTGGTGAGGTCGTCGGGGTCGTCGGTAAGGAACCAGCCGTTGAGGTTCGCCGCCCCCGCCTGCTCGTTGAAGATCTCCAACCAATCGGAGGCGTCGCCATCCTCGTCGTTGAGGGTCGCACCGTTGCTCGCCATGACTTCGTTGATGCGCAGCGAAGGCTCCGTCACCGCGAGGGTGAAGATTTGATCCAGGCTCAAGCCGGCGAGGTCGGTGGAGCGGACGCGCAGGCTGAGCTCGCTGCGTTCGGCGGGAACTCCGGCCGCCAGCCGCAACCAGTCCCCATCGACCGTGAAGCGGGCGTTGTCGGCGTCGCCGGCGCCTGCCACCAAGGCGTAGGCATGCGCGTCGACCGCGTTGGGGTCGGCCGTCGAGAGGCGGCCGACAGGCGTCCCGGCGATGGCCCCGGAGCTGATGGAGCTCGCGCTCAAGGCGAGCGCCGTCGGTGCCAGCGGCTGGCCCAGAGTCACGGTGAACGCCTCCTCAAGGAATCGGGCGGGGTCCTCGGCATCGGTCGCGCGGACGCGCACGGCGAAGGTCGCCCCTGGGGCGTGGGCGCCGAAGTCGTGCAGCGCCGAGGTCGCTAGCGTGTCGTCTTGGATCTCGAACAGGCCGTTGTCCGCATCGCCCGCGCCGCCCACAAGCGAGTAGAGATGGGCTGCCCCGGATTTCAAATCCTCCGTCTCGAACCGCCCCACCGGAGCGGTCTGGCTGGAGTAGAACACGAGGGGGGATAGGGCGAGCGACTCCGGCGTCGGGGGGACCGTCACCTTCTCCAGAGTCAGCGCCTGCCAGATCGGGTTGCGGTCGCCGCCGTCGCTCGTCCCGAACAGGTCGCCCATCACCACGTTCACCTGCGCGTCGGTGGCGGCGAATTGGTAGGTGTAAACGGTCGCCGAACCCTGAGAGTAGCCCGCGCCCGGCTGGACGCCCAGCGAGCTGATCTCATCGACGCAGTCCAAGCCGTCGACGCGGATGTCCCAGATGCGCTGCTCCTGATGGTTCCCGGAGATGAGCAGCTGCAGCTTGTACTCGAGGCCGGCGGTGACATCGAGGTTCGCATGGAGCGTCTGGCCGGAGCCGGAGTTCGCCCAGCGGATGTCCTGCAGGATCCTCTCGAGGGCGTTGTCGTCCACCGAGTTGCCAAACTCCGGGCTCCCCTGCCAAGGCGTGACTTGGTTTGGCCCCGTGAACGATGCGCCTGGGATCGGAGACGTGTCGGGGGTGAAGGTCACCCCGTTGACCGTGGTCGCAGGGTCATCGGCGCTGAAGTTGACCGAGTAAACGATGTCGCCGTCCAGATCGAGATCGGCCGGACCGGAGAAGGACGATACCGTCCCAAAGTGAACCGTCGTCCCGGCCGTGGCCGTGGCACCGAGCGACGCCGCAAGGGCCGCGAGAAGCAGAGCAGAGGGAAGCTTCATGGGGAAGGGGTGACAGAGGTTAACCGAAACCGAGGTTGAAGCGAAGGGTGAGTTTCTCACTGCGCCCATGCTCTATTAATAGTGCCAGGTACTTGTAAAAGAGGGCGAGGTGTGTATCATGTTCCCCTGATGAGAGTCCACCGCTACCAGATCCTCGGCGATCCCGGCGAGGCGCACTGCTACCATGTCGTCTCGCGGATCATCGAGCGCCGCATCGTCCTCGGTGACGAGGAGCGCGAGTTCCTGCTCCGCCTGCTGGAGCGGCAGCTCCGGTTCTCGGGCCTCGAGTGTCTGGCCTACTGCTTCATGGGCAACCACTTCCACCTCCTGCTGCGCGTCCCCGACAAGGAGGCGGCACTGGAGGGCTGGGGCGAGGACGAGTTCCTCGGGCGGCTGGAGCGCCTGAACTCCGAGGCCTACACGCGCAAGCTCCTAGCCGACGTGGAGATGTGGCGCTCCAACGGCTCCGAGCACGCCGTGGCGAAGCTCGCGGAGTCGGTGCGGGCGCGGCTCTTCGACCTCTCCGCCTTCATGAAGGAGTTCAAACACAAGTTCTCGCTGTGGTTCAACAAGCGCCACGGGCGGCGCGGGCCGCTGTGGGAGGAGCGCTACCGGGCGACCCGCGTGGAGGGCGCAGGGGGGCTGTCGCCGGACGGCCCCTCGGCCCTGCTCGCGGTGGCGGCGTACATCGACCTCAACCCCGTCCGCGCTGGTCTCTGCGATGACCCGAAGGATTACCGTTGGTGCAGCTACGCGGCGGCGGTGGTCGGGGGCAAAGCGGCGCGGCGCGGGATCGCAGCCTGCCTCGGTGCTGGTGGCGAGGGGGAGCAAACGGCGCATCTGGCGCGCGCTTGGGCGCGGCATGCGAAGCGCTACCGCCTGCTGCTGTTCGGCGTCGGGGAACACCGGGAGGGTGGCGCCACGCCCGAGGGCCCGACGAAACGCCAGCGGGGATTCACGCAGGCCCAGATCGACAAGGTGTTCGCGCGCGGCGGCAAGCTCACCGTGGCGGAGGCGCTACGCTGCCGGCTGCGCCATTTCACCCGCGGTGTCGCGCTCGGCAGCGAGGCCTTCCTCGATGCGGTCGTCGGCTCCGGCGACCGTCCCCCGCAGGATCTTCCCGGCGCGGAGTGGGGCGGCCTGGCCGCCGCGGGCCGCCCGCGCGGCTCTCCGGTCGAGGTGCCCGCGCCCTGAGGCGGAAGGGGAATGGAGTCATTCGTGGGGTGGGATGCTCCGCACTGCTTGGCACTCCCGTGGGTCGGGTCGGGGGGCTCGTCTGATCGGGGGCATTGGCGGTTCCCCAGCTGCCACTTGATCCGGCCCCGGAAGGGCGGGAAAGTCGCGGCTCGCGCCAAGTGGCGCGATGAGAATCCCCGACCCCACCATGCCCCGAGTCCGTATATCCGGCCGCGTCGCCGGTCCCGACGACCCCACCCGCGAAGCCCGTGCCCGCCTGCTCTACCTGCTTTTCGCCGGCGGATGGGACATCGAGAACGCCAATGGCGACCAGAACATCACCCTGTCGAACGTCGAGCGGACGATCATCGCCAGCGACGCCTTCGTCTTCACGCCGGGCGCGACTTTGGAGGAGCTGTTCAAGGCGGTGTCGGTGTTCGTCGGTTACCAGACGCTCGACGCCAACCTCAAGGGGAAGCCGACGGTGCTTCTCAACGGCGATGGCTCGTGGGGGCCGTTCCTCGGCCTGCTCGACCACCTGAACCGCATGGGCACGATCAAGCAGGATCACCGCGAGTTTCTGCTCGTGGCCTCGCAGCCGGAAGCGGTGGTGGAGTCGCTGATCCGGGTGCGCGAGGAGGGGCTGCCGGACGCCGGTCGCCACCACCCGGAACACGATGCGCCGATGCCGGCGAGGTTGGAGAGTTTCGAGGCGCCGCTGCCGGGCGGTCACGTCGGCAACGTCTGCGTGTTCTGCTCGGCGAGCATCGAGGATGAGGCCTATCTCGCGGACGGCTACACGCTGGGCGCCGAACTCGCGGCCGCGAATCTCGGCTGCGTGTCCGGAGCGGGGCGGACCGGGGTGATGGGCGCGGTGGTGCGGGGTTCGGTGGATGCTGGCGGTTGGACGGGCGGGTCGAACGTCCCCCACATCATCGAGCTGGAGGGGCTCCCCGATGGTCTCAGCTCGTTTTGGCTGCGCCCCGACATCTACACCCGGATGGAGGTGATGATCGAGCGTTCCGACTCCTTCGTCATCTTCCCCGGCGGCGCGGGCACGGTGCAGGAGCTGTTCGCCCTGCTGCTGCTCAAGTCGGAGAACCACCCCTCCATGCGCGGCAAGCCGGTGGTGATCTTCGACCGCGAGGATTCTGGGCTGGGGCGCTTCTGGACCCCGCTCATCGAACTGGTCGGCGCCGCGAGCTGCGAGGCCGACTTCCGCGTCGTCAACGCGTTGGGCGACATCGTTCCCGCCATCCTGGAGGAGATGCAGAAGTAACCGCCATGACCGATCTCGCCCCCATCCTGACCCGCTTCGCCGCGGCGCTCGTCGATCAAGACCAAGCCCGCGTGCTGGTGGAGCCGCAGCAGCGCGGCGAGGGCTTCTGGTTCGGCGGCGGCGATGTCGTCCGCGATGTCGACGGCAGCTATTGGCTGTGTGGGCGCTACCGCAACCACGGCGACTCGCGCACCGGGACCGGGGCTGGGGAGCGCGGCTTGGAGCTGGCATTGTTCCGCGCGGGTTCGCCGTTGGGCCCGTGGGAGAAGGCGTGTTCGTGGTCAAAGGCGGAACTCGCCCGCGATGGCATCGAGGTGGTGTCCATCGAGGGCGCCTCCCTGCGTCTGGGACCCGCGGGCGCCGAGCTGTTTGTCTCCACAGAGAAGGCGCGGGCGTTCCCCGCTCCGCTGCGCGACTTCCAGAAACCCGGGACGGGCTGGTGGGATATCGATCTGGTCACCGCGCCGACGATCGAGGATCTCAAAGCGGCGCCGGTGCGGCCTTGCGTCGGCAGCGACGAAGGCGCGACCCTACATGTGAAGGATCCGGTGGCGATCGACCACCCCAGAGTGGCGGGGGGCAGCGCGTTGATCTTTTGCAGCCACCCGTTCAGCTGGGCGAGTTCGAACACCGGCCTCGCCGCCCCGTCGGCGGGTGCGGGCTCCAGTTTCGAGATCGAGACATTCGAACTGCTCCCTCGCGGCCCGGTGTGGGATGTCGCCGCGACCCGGGTCACCGACCGCCTCCCCGTGCCGCCGCTCGGCCGGCTCGCCGTCGCCCCGCGTGTCTCGCTCTACTTCTATGACGGCGCCGAATGCCTGCGCGCGCTGGACGAGAACCCGGCGGCGGTGAAGCGCCCGCGCGGCTACTCCTGCGAAGAGATCGGCGGGCTGGCGTTCGGTCGCGATGATGCCTTCCCGGCGCTGCAGCGACTGTCGCTCGACGCCCCGTTGTTCACGTCGCCGCGCGGGACGGGCTGCAGCCGGTACGTATCGACGCTGGTCACTGACGAGGGGGTGCTCGCGACTTGGCAGCAGAGTCAAGACGACCTCTCGCAGCCGCTGGTCGGACACTTCCTGCCGATGGAGGAGGTGGAGCGGCTGTTGCGGGCGGAGTTTTAGCCCGGATTGAAGGGGCTGAGTTTGGCGGGGCGGCGATGGTCGGGTGGTGGTGCCCTGGGCGGCTACTTTCCTGTCGCCGGGTGCGCGGGGGAGTGCGAGAACCGGGGGCGGGTGTTTTGCCCGCTGGGGATATGCTCGACAATTCCCCAGCCCGCCCTTTGTTGATCGGGTGACGTTCTCTCCCAGTGCCGCCGTCAACGCCGTCGTCGCCGCGTTTTGCATCGATTGCGCGATGGCGGCGCCCGCGCCGGTCTGGCCTACCCAGTTCGACCAACCTGCGGCGGAGTGGAAGGAGGCCCTGTGGGCTGAGGGGCATGCCTACCAGACCGAGCACTACGTGTTTCTGTCCGCCGAGCCGCTCGGCCACGGGCGCTTGGCCGGGATCGCCACGACGGCCGAGGGGGTGACGGCGGTGCTGGAGCGGTTTCCGGTCCAGTTGACGCCGGTGGAAGGGCATCGGCCCCCGCGGGGGCGCGGCCGCGGGCTGCCTGCGGGTTGGAGGTCGATGCATCTCGTGCACCTCTATGGCACGCATGCACAATATCGGGCCGGGGGTGGCCCGGAGGGATCGATCGGCTACTACAGCGCGCGCGACGGCCGGGTGCTCGTCAGCATGGAGCGGCTGCTCGAAGCGCGCGGCCCGCGGTCAAACCTGGAGCCGAGGCAGCGCTACCGGCTGCTCGTCCACGAACTCGTCCACCAGGCGATGGGCGAGCGTGTCGGCTCGCTGCCGTTATGGTTGAGCGAGGGGCTCGCCGAGTATTTCTCCGCCTGTCAGTTCGCCCCGGGCCGCTACCGATTCGACGACGACCCGCGCTCCATCGCGGCGCAATTTCAAGCGTGTTGGCTCGGGCCGCGGGGGCGTGCCGCGACGATGCCGCGGGTGGCGGCGGTATTGAATTTCGGCCACACGGCTTGGGCGGCTGACAACCGGATGAACCCGGAGACCTCGTATGCGAAGTACGCCGCCGGGTTGTTGCTGACGCACTACCAGCTCGAGCTCGCGCGCCGCGGCCGCACGGAGCTGGCGGAATACCTCGCCGCCGAGCCGGAGTTCGAGCGGGTGCCCGGTCCTGGGCCTCCGGGTCGCTACCGGCAAGTGCTGCCGGACACCTCCGCTCTGTGGGACGGTCGTGAACCGGCGTCGATCGAGCGTGGCCTCAAGGCATACTGGGCCGAACGGGGTCTCGATTTGACCTTCGTCGACAAGCTGGAGGCGGAACTGCCGCCGTTCCCTTGAGCGAAGAAGTTGGTAACCTCGCGGCTGTGGTTGTTCAAGCAAGGGCGTGAACGACCAGCCCTCTCCGATCCGGAGCCGTGCGACCTACCGCGCCGGATCCCGCCCGCGCGCCCGGCGGATCTGGATTATTCCTTCGCGGGGAGCAGTTCTTGCCGTTCGTCTCCGTTCTGGTAGAACACCGCTCGCGTTCCCGCTGGCAGCGTGATGGTCTGCGCGATCCTGCCGTCGATCTCGGCGGCGGTAGCGGGGTAATCGACCTCAGGCCTCTCTTTGAAGCCGACCCTCAAGAAGCGGATCACGATCCCGTCGGGGGTCTCCACCGCGTCAGCGCCGGGGCAGAACCACATGGTTTCGATGAGGGTGGAGAAGGCGATTTGGATCGTGCCGTCCTCCCGGGCGGTGACCTCGTGGATCGTCAGGTAATCTCCGTGGTAGGTGCGCTTCGCGGACGAGGTCACGAGGGCGGCGACCAAGGCGGCGGGGACAGCGATCAGCAAAGCGAGTTTCTTCATAGCGGCAAGAGTAGCGATTGAGTAGCGCCGATCAAAATCGATTCTTTGAATCAAATGATCGATGATATCGATGTAAAGATCACCGCGTGGAGCAGGTCGCTTCGCTCAGCGGCGGTGGGCCTCATCTGCCCGCCAGAGCGGCATGCAGCGCCTCGATCGCGTCGTTGCCCTCCGCGCCGGCGGTGAAGCGGCGCAAGCCTTCGGGGAGCGAGGCTTTGTCGATTTCTGCGAGCGACTCCGGGATGTGCTCCGCGAGCGACTCGACCGCCGCCGCCCCGGCTTCCGCGAGCAGGGCGGCGCTGAGGTGTTCGGCGGCGAAGCCGTGCAGCCCGCCGGCGATCAGCAACCCGGCCGCCTCCATCCGCTGCGCCTTCTCGGCGCGCAGCGCCGCGAGCCGGGCCGCCTGCTCCTCGCTCAAGCGCGGGCCGTCCGCTGCCGCGCCGGGCGCCAGCAGGTCGCGTTTCGCCCGCACCGCGGTCCGCACCAGGCCGGCCCGCCGCATCTGTTCCAACGCGCCGTGGCTCACTGTATCTAACAAAATGACATTCTCTTCGACCCACGCGGCGTCGCCCGCCAGGTCGGGGTGGGTTTTGGCCAGCTGCTCGCGCAGGGCGCGGTGGGTCGAGGGGTTGAGGTCGTCCACCACGAGGTAGAGCTTGCCGCCGGCGGCGCCCGGGGGGAAGTGCTCCTCGCAGCGGCGCAGGTTGTCACCCAGCGCGCGCTTGAGCCCGCGCCCCAGCGCCGCCGCGGGGTCGGCGGCCGCGGCGCGTCGCTGCTCGGTCTTCTTGGCGAAGCTGCGGCCGATCTCCAAAGTTTGCTCGAGGCGGCTGAGGAACGACTGGCCGCCGCGCTTCAGCGGGATGGCGTCGAGCTCCCCGAGGCCGTCCAGCACGCCATCGGCGAGGCCCTGTTTGTGGGCGAGCGTCTCCAACATGCCGTGCTCGATGGTGCCCTGGGCGATGAGGTTGATCACCTGGACCGGCCGCCGTTGGCCTTTGCGCCAGGCGCGGGCGATGCGTTGTTCGAGCTTCGCCGGGTTCCACGGCAGGTCGACGTTCACGACCAGCGAGGCGTTCTGCAGGTTGAGGCCGGCGCCGCCGGATTCGGTGCAGAGGAAGACGCGGCAGCCCGGGTCCTCCTTGAAGGCGGTGATCTCCGCGCGGCGTTTCTTCTGCGGCACGCTGCCGGTGTGCCAGGCGTAGCCGACCTTCCTGCGCTCGAGGTGGTCGCGGATCAGCTCCAGCATCCCGACCCATTCGGAGAACACGATGACCTTGGTGTCGGCGTCGGCGAGGGCGGTCTCGAAGACGGCTTTCAGCTCGTCGAGCTTCGGCGAGATGCGGGTCTCTCTGTCGAGGATGAACTGGGAGTCGCAGAGCATCCGCATCATGCCCAGATGCCCCATCAAGCGCTGGTGCTCCTCGCGGCGCAGCGGCCGCTTGCGCGCCTTGTGGATCAGGACGCGCACGGCGTCCTGGCAGGAGGCGTAGTCGGCCTTCTGCCCCTCGGTCAGTTCGACGAAGCGGTTCTCGTCGCTGCGGTCGGGCAGTTCGGTCTCCACCTCCGCCTTGCGGCGGCGCAGCAGGACCGGGGCCACCTTGGCCCGCAGCTGGTCGAGGTTGCGGTAGCCCTCCGGCCGCCCGCGCTCGTCGAGCTGGTAGTATTCGCGGTTGAAGCGGAACAGGGCGCCGAAGATCGACGGGTCGAGGAACTCGACGATCGAGTAGAGTTCGTCGATGCGGTTCTCGATCGGTGTGCCGGTGAGCACGAAGGCGTAGCGGCTGTCGAGGCGCTTGATCGCCCGCGCGGTCTGCGAGGCCCAGTTCTTGATGCGCTGCGCCTCGTCGAGGATCACGATGTCGGGGCGCAGGCCGGCGTTGATGTCGAGCGAGTCGGAGCGCACCTGCTCGTAGTTGACGATGGTGAAGAAGGCGGACGGTCCCCCGTAGGCGCGCACCCGCGCCGAGCGCGGTCCGTAGACGACCTCGCATCCGAGCGGCGTGAACTTGGCGATCTGTTCCTGCCACTCGGCCTTCAGGGAAGCCGGGCAGACGATCAGGCAGCGCGATGCCTTGCCCATGCGGTGGAGCAGGGCCGCCGCGGCGATGCCTTGCACGGTTTTCCCGAGCCCCATCTCGTCCGCCACCATGGCGCGTTCCTTGAACGCGAGGTGCAGCATCCCGGCGCGCTGGTAGGGGAACAGCGGCAACGTGGTCTCGTGCTGGGGAAATTCCCCCGAGTGGACTTTCTGTTCGTATTCGCGCCGCAGCCAGCCGCGCTCCGCTTCCCTCCGGCGCTCCTCCATCCAGATCGGCACCTGCGCAGAGATCCGGACCCCCTCGTCGCGGAAGGATCCGGCCACCTCGACCAATCTCTCGCAGGGGCAGCTCTCCTTGCGGGCGCCGCCGGCCTCCACGCAGAGCCGCAGTTTGCGAGGCAGCGCGATCCGGTCGGTGCCGAGCAGGAACAGGTCGCCGTCGCGCACGATCAAGGCCGGCCGGTCGGCGCCGAAAGTGGCGGCCGCCCGGTAGAGTTTCGGGAACCGTTCGCGCAGGTGGTAGAGGACGCTCTCGGTGTGTTTGCAAGTGCCCAGCGCGGCGGTCGCGAAGTCGGGTGAGGTCGAATAGAACAGCCCCTCCTTCAGGTCGAGCAGCTCCACCCGGTAGGTGCGTCCGGTCTCCGGCGAGGTCACCTCGAAGTCGGAGTGGATGCGGCGGGCGGGTTCGAGGTTGCGGATCGCCGGTGGGTTCTGCAGGGCGCGCAAGCGGCGCCGCGCGATCTCCTGCGCGTCGGTCGTCCGCCAGTCTCCCTCGGCGGGGAGTTGCTCCTTCAACGCGGCGATCTCCGCCTCGGTGGAGGTTCCCCCATCCGTCTTCGCTGGGGGTCCGGGCTTGCGGTGGTGGGCCATGCGGCGGCTGCGGAGGATCGGGGGGCGGCGCGGGCCGCCGGCGCCGGACTTAGCCTAACGCTGATACAGCGGCAGGTAGTGGTAGGGCATCGCGAGGATCATCGCGTAGACGGCCGTCGAGTAGACCGGGCCCGGGCTGGAGCCGTCGAGGTCGCGTTCCCAGTAGGTGTTGCCGGCGGCGTCGGCCTGGCTCTTCTCGAGCAGGGCCGGCGCCACTTTGCCGTACCAGTCGGCCCAGGTCTGGCCGCCGATCATGTACTGGGCGGGGGCGGCGTAGAAGTTGCCGTAGGTGAACCAGCGGTCGCCGGGCTTGAAGTGGTCGTTCAGGTAGCGGGAGCCGGTGGCGACCTTCGGGTCGTCGTACTCGCCGCAGACTTGGAGCGAGTAGATGGCGGCGGCGGTGCGGGCGAAGCCGGAGCCCTGCCCGGGTTGGTAGCCGAAGCCGCCGTCGCGCTCGTTGTAGCATCGGCGGACGTAGGCGACCGCGTCGTCGATCGTCTTCTGTGGCACGGCGAGGCCGCCGTTCTTGGCGGCGCGCAGGGCGACGACGGAGAGCACGGTGACCGAGATGTCGGCGTCCTGGGAAATGGGGCGGTAGCGCCAGCCGCCCTCCGGGTTCTGGGCGCTGGTGATGACTTTGACCATCTTCTCCAACTTCGTGCGCAGCGTCCCGTCGGAGGTCTGGCCGTGGATCTCGGCGAGGGCGATGGTGGCGAGCCCGTGGAAGTACATGTACTGGCCGGAGTTCGACTCGCCGATCAGGCCGTTGGCGTCCACCTCGGAGAGGAGGTAGCGGACGCCGGCGGCGACATTTTTGCCATACTCGCCTTCGCCGGGCAGGTGGCCGGAGGCGGCGAAGGCCATCAGGGCGCAGGCGGTCATGGCGACTGGATAGCGCTGTTCCTCGCCGGTCTCACCGGCCCAGGCGCCAGAGGGAGACTGCTTCGCCGCGAGGTAGGCGAGGGCGCCGCGGATCGCCTTCTCGCCCTCCGGCGTCACTTTGACCGGGTCGTCGGAGCGGCTGGAGTCGCCGTCCGCGCGGGGGAGCGCGGGCGGTGAGAGGGCGAAGGTGGCGGCGAGGGCGAAGGCGGGTAGCTGGCGCATCGGATTGGGGGGATCCTGAGGCAGCCGGGGCGGCAGCGCAAGGGCGGCGTCGCCGGAGCGGCGCCTAGCCCGAATCGATCACCAAGCTCCGGGCTGTGGCTCGCCCTCGTTGACGCTGAGGGTGTTGGCGTGGTGACCAGCTCGGGCAGGGTGTCTACCCAGCCGCTTCGCCGATCCCTGCCGCCGCCTACTCAGCCTCAACGACTGGCGGCGCCTCGCCTGCGGATGTGGTGATCGATCCGGGCTAGGACTTGGGGTTCGGTGGGGTGCGCGACCCTTGAGCTGCGGTCGCGAACCGGGTAGTCTCGGGGCATGAAATCGGTCTCTGTGCTCTCCGCCCTGCTGCTCGCCAGCGGTTTCAGTTTTGCCGCCGATCGGCCGAACATCCTGTTCGCGTTCGCCGACGACTGGGGGCGCTACGCCTCCGCCTACGCCGTGGCCGAGGGGCCGGGCTCGGTCAACGATGCGGTGAAGACGCCGAACTTCGACCGCGTGGCGCGCGAGGGGGTGCTGTTCTTGAACTGCCATGTCACGGCGCCCTCCTGCACACCCTGCCGCAGCTCGTTGCTCTCGGGCCAGTATTTCTGGCGCACGGGCAGGGGCGCGATCCTGCAGGGGGCGGTCTGGGACGACGCGATCCCCAGCTACCCTTTGCTCCTGAACGATGCTGGCTACCACATCGGCGAGACCTACAAGGTGTGGACGCCCGGCACGCCGCGCGACGCCCCCTACGGGGCCGGGCGCTTCGCCTACGAGAAGGCGGGCGGGGGGTTCAACGGCTTCTCGCAGCGCGCCACCGCACTGGTGAAGGGCGGGAGATCGATCGCCGAGGCGAAGGCGGAGCTGCTCGCGCAGGTGGGGGGGAATTTCGACGCCTTCCTCGCCGACCGCGATGGGTCGGCACCGTTTTGCTATTGGTTCGGCCCCACCAACGTCCACCGCAAGTGGATCAAGGGCTCGGGCAAGGCGCTGTGGGGGATCGACCCGGACGAACTGGAGGGCAAGATGCCGGCCTTCCTGCCCGACGTGCACGCCGTGCGCGAGGACTTCGCCGACTACCTCGGTGAGGTGCAGGCCTTCGATGCCGGGCTGGGCGTGCTGCTGGAGGCGCTCGAGGCCGCGGGCGAACTCGACAACACCGTCGTGGTCGTCAGCGGCGACCACGGTGCGCCGGGTTTCCCGAACGGAAAGTGCAACCTCTACGACTTCGGCACCGCCGTGCCGCTGGCCGTGCGCTGGCCGGGCAAGGGGGAGCCGGGGCGGGTGGTGGAGGACTTCGTCAACATCACCGACCTCGCGCCCACCTTCCTTGAGGCCGGCGGCGTCGCGGTCCCCGAGGTGATGACCGGGCGCAGTTTGGTGCCGGTGATCGACTCCGGGAAGTCCGGCCTGGTCGACCCCGGGCGCTCGTGGGTGGTGACCGGGCGCGAGCGCCATGTGGCGCAGGTGCGGCCGGGGGGCGTCGGCTATCCGCAACGCGCGATCCGCACGGCGGAGCACCTGTACATCGTCAACTTCAAACCCGACCGCTACCCGATGGGTGACCCGTACCACATCACGCCCGACTCGGCGCCGCCGCTGGACAAGCTGGAGAACAACACCTTCGCCACCGCCGGCGACATCGACGCCAGCCCGACCAAGGCGTGGATCGTGGCTCACCGCAACGACCCCGAATGGGCGAAGTTCTACGAGATCGCGATCGGCAAGCGCCCCGGAGAAGAGCTCTACGATCGCCGAGCGGACCCGGACCAGATGCACAACCTCGCCGACGATCCCGCTTACGCCGAGATCAAAGCCGGACTGCGCGCGCGCCTGATGGCTGAACTGGAGCGGACGGCGGACCCGCGCGCCGGGGGAGGGGAGTGCATCTTCGACCGCCCCCCCTTCGTCGGGAAGCTGGAGTCGCCGTAGGGGTGGTCGATCGGGCGCCCGCCCCCCTCTGCAGTCCCGCGAGCAAACGGATGGATCCTCTAATCCCGCTCCGCTACCTGGCGGGTTCGCCGCGGGCGGCCGAGGCGCTGGCCCGTTGGCGGTTCACCCCGCTGCTGGGGCTGGTGCTTGTCGCGACCGCCGGCCTGGCGCGCAACTGGGACAACCCCGACGGCCTGCTGGCCTGGGACTGGTTCTGGGGGCCGCTGCTCGCGTCGACCTTCACCGCTTCCGTCGTGCTCGGGTTCAGCGTCGGCCCGGCCCTGAAGTACATGCGCGCCTTCCCCGGGCGCCCGGGCTCGGCCCTGCTCTCGTTCCTCGGCCTGGTGTGGATGACCGCCCCCTGTGCCTGGCTCTACGCGATCCCCGTCGAGCGCTGGGCGGCCACGCCGCTGGCCGCCGCGAAGATCAATGTCGCGCTGCTCTGCATCGTCGCCGTATGGCGGGTGTGGATCCTCTCCCGCGCCTGTGCCGCCGTGGCCCGCCAGCCCTTATTGAAATCGCTGCTCGCGGTGCTTTGCCCAGCGGCGTTCGAGTTCGCCGCCGCCGCATTCCTGCTGGGGATGGCCCGCTCGGTCGCCATGCACATGGGCGGCGTGCGGGCCGAGCCGCCTCCCGAGTCGCTGTTCATGGCCGCGGTCTACAGGGTGAGCACGGGCGGCGGGCTGCTGCTCGGCTCGGCCTGCCTGGTGGGCTTGCTGGTCTTGCTCGTGCGCGAGGCGAGGTCGGCATCCCGCGATGGCGCCCCCGCTCCGCTTGACACGCCTTGAGCTCACCGCCACTATCCCGCCGCCCGTAAACCAGCAACCGAACCCCATCCATGGCAGTCGTCGCAACCCAGCTCAAGAAAGGTCAGTGTTTCCAATACAACGGCGAGAAGCTCCTCGTCCTGGACATCGACCACCGCACGCCCGGCAAGGGCAACGCCATCATCCTCGCCAACTGCCGCTCGCTCAACTCGGGCAAGACCAAGACCATCCGCTTCGCCTCGGCGGACAAGGTGGACACCGTCAGCGCCGACCGGCAGAAGCTGGAGTACAGCTACACCGACGGCAACAGCTACGCATTCATGAACCCGGAGACCTACGAGACCATCGAGCTCGACAAGGACATGGTCGCCGACGTCACCGACCTCCTCATCGAGAACCTCGCCGTCGAGGTGTTGTTCATCGAGGGCAGCCCGATGACGATCGAGCTGCCGCCACAGGTCGAGTTGGAGGTGACCGAGAGCTCCGAGGGGATCAAGGGCGACACCGCCAACAACCCGACCAAGGCGGCGACGCTCGAGACCGGCCTCGAGGTTCAGGTGCCCCTGTTCATCAAGCCCGGCGACCGGCTGAAGATCGACAGCCGGACGAAGAAGTACGTCAGCCGCGTCTGAGCGACGCGCCGCACGTGCGATGGCGGCCAGACGGAACCCGGCGAAAGGCTCCCGGCGGCGTGCGAGCGACGGTGGGCGCCCGCCGCACACCGCCGTCGGCGGCCGCTTGAAGCTGGCGCTCAAAGCGCTGCTCGGCGTCGCCTTGCTGCCCGCCTGCTACGCGGTCACCGGCGCGTTTCTCGGCGCTTTCGGCGAGGCTTCCTCCGGTTCTGCCGGCGGGTTCCTCAGCTCGGCGCCACTGTGGTTTTTCGCGGTCGGGGCCGCGCTCTGGCTGGTCGCCTTCTTCGGCCTGCCGCGCCCCTTCTATCTCTACGTGCTCGGGCACGAACTGACCCACGCCGCCGCGGTGCTCCTCTGCGGTGGGCGCATCAGCGAGTTCCACGTCGCGCCCGAGGGTGGGCACATCGTCAGCAACCGCAACAACACCTTCATCTCGCTGTCACCCTACCTGGTGCCGTTCTACTCGCTGGTGGCCTTGGCCTGCTTCGGCGTGATCGGGCTGTTTGTCGACCTGGCCGAGTACCATCCGCGCGAGCTGTTCTGGGATCAGGTCGGATTCAGCTGGTCGTGGGTGCTCTACATGGCGGTCGGTGCCACCTGGTGCTTCCATTTCACCTTCACCGCATTGATGATCCGCCGTGGACAACCCGACCTGCAGCAGAACGGCACGTTCT
The DNA here is from genome assembly GCA_030430255.1 of Verrucomicrobiia bacterium. Taxonomy (GTDB): domain Bacteria; phylum Verrucomicrobiota; class Verrucomicrobiia; order Verrucomicrobiales; family DEV007; genus JAUIGD01. The sequence continues at coordinate 8,657 of JAUIGD010000004.1, read as the reverse complement.
TTTCGCTGGTCGTCATCTATCTGGTGAACCTGCTGGCGCTGGGCGCGATGCTCGCGCTCGTCTCCCGCGAGGTCAGCCTCGGCGGGTTCGCCCGCGAGTTCGCCGCCCGGCTGGCGGCCCTGGCGGGGCGGTGAGGCCCCGCCGCGACCTCGCTTGCGCGCCTCATGCGCCCGACCAGATCGTTGCGAGAATCGCCCCCCGATCGATCACCGCATCCGCAGGCGAGATGCCGCCTATCGTTGACGCTGATCCGGCGGCGGCAGGGATCGATGAACCACCGGCTCGGAGGATTCCCCCCCCGGACGCGCGCCCGACGCGGACGCCCTCAGCGTCGACGGGGCCAGCGGTGAGCCGGACCCCGGTCACCGATTCAGGGTAGGATGATGGTGAGATGACGACGGGGGTGAAATCGTCTCCAAAGCAGTAAAATTTGACCTTCGGAGGGAATATCTTCCCGATGGCTATGCAGAAAGAACACGTGATCCACGGTGCTTGGGCGCTCGCCGCGACCGGTGCCTTCGTCCTCGGTGGCCTGGGCAAAGGCGATCCCTCGGATTCGGCGGCCGGCTCGTCGCAAGCGGGGCGCGCCGCGGACGGGGGCGCGGGAGCCGGGGCCGCCAGCGTCTTGGGCGCCGGATCCGATCGGGCCGGCGCGCCGGTGGCCGCCGGGGCGGACGGACCGGGATCGGCGACCGCGAACGGGGGGGCGGTCGCACTCAGCGACTCGCAGATCGCCGCCATTTCCGCCGACGCTTTCAGCGATCCCAACCCCTTGCGGCGCTCGCTCGCCTTCACCAAATTGCTCGAAGGCATCACCCCCGAGAACGCGCAGACGATGTTGCAGGCGATGCGCGATGGGCAGCCCAGCGGCGATCAGTGGCGTCTGTTCCTCTACGCCTGGGGGGGCGTCGACGGCGCCGGGGCGATGGCGTATGCGGCGGAGAACCTCGAGGGCGACCGGCTGCAGCGGTTCCAAGATTCCACCCTCACGGGATGGGCGAGCAAGGACCCGACCGCGGCGATGGCCTTCGTGGATTCGATCCCCGATGCCGACGGCGGCGCCGAGCAGCGGGCGCGGTTGATGAACAGCTTGATCGGCGGGCTCGCCGACTACGACATCGGTCTCGCCACCGACTACACCTTCCAGCTCGCCGAGGCGGGCAACCGCGAAGCGGGGCGTTACCTCTACACGATCGCCTCTGAGCAGATTCGCAAGGAGGGGCTCGACGGCGGCATCGCCTGGGCCGAGAACCTGCCCGACGGCGATCTGAAAGGGTCGGCGCTCGACACCGTCGCGGGCCGCTTTGTGAACAGCGATCCGGAGGCGGCGTCCGCTTGGGCGGCGCAATTTGCCGACGCCTCGTGGGGCGCGCGAGTCATCGAGGAGGTCGGCGACGAATGGGCCGAGCGCGATCCGAAGGCCTCGGTCGCTTGGCTCGAGACGCTGCCGCAGGGCGCGGGGCGCAACGAGGGCACCTATTCGGCGTTCCGGGAGTGGGCGCAGCGCGACGCCATGGCGGCCAGCCAACACCTCGTCGACATGCCAGATTCGGCGGCCAAAGACCATGCGGTGCGCGGGCTGAGCCGCACCATCGCGGCGCGCGACCCGCAGTCGGCGATCGCCTGGGCGGAGACGATCCAGTCGGATGCGATGCGCACCGAGACACTCACCCGCGCCGGTCAGGAGTGGTTCCGCCGCGACAGCGCCGCCGCGGCGGAGTGGCTCTCCACCAGCGGCCTGTCGGCGGAAGCGCAGGAGCAGGTGGTCAACCCGCCGCAGCGCGACCGGCGCCGAGGCTGACCAAGCGCATCGGCATCGGCATCGGCATCCCGCCGGCGACCGCTGCGCGCTCCCGCCACCGGCCGTGGCGGGCGCCGCATTTCGCGCTCGCCACGGGCATTCGGCACGCCTTAGTCTGAGGATGTCTGCGAGAGGCGCGGGCGAATATTGAACAAAACCACCCCCGCGATGGTCGTACCTCTTCGCGGGCGATCCCTCCCGACACCATGCAGGCAAATCTCCGGTCCACCGCCCTCGCCGCCGCAGCGAGTTCGCTCGCGCTCGCCGTCTGCGCTCCCGCCCAAGAATTGAGTCTCGATCCGCTGGCGAACCAGCTCGACCTCCGCGCCGCGCCGGAGTTCGGCACGCCCAATGCCGCCGAGGCTGCCCGCACCTTCCTCAAAGATGGGGCGGCGCCCGAGCGCCCCTATCGGTTCGAACTCGACTTCGCCACCGGCCATGACACCAACGCCTTCAACGACGGGTCCGAACTCGACGACTGGGGGGCGGGTGCCAGCGCCAAAGCCCTGGCCGAACTGCCGCTCGGCGAGCTGATGCTCAAGCCGCGCGCCGAGATCGGTTTCCAACGCTGGGAGACATTCAGCCAACTGGACAGCGAGTTCCTCGGCGTCGGGGCGGAACTGACCGGGTTCGCGGGCAAGGCCTTGCCGCTCTCGGTCGTCTACGCCTCCGGGTGGGGCTTCAGCGACGGTTTCGATGAGGTCGCGCTGGCGACCCATGAACTCGGCTTGCGGGCGACGCAGACCTTCGAGCTAGGCGCCGCCACGGCGGCCCAGGTCGCCGCAGGTGCCGCGCACGGCTGGGCCGACCCCTCCGATCACGACGCCTTCACCTTCTCGGTCGAGGCGGGGCTGGCGCACGCCCTCGCCGACCGCCTCACCTTGAAGACCGGGGCGGGGTTGGCGTTCCGGAGCTACGACGACTTCGGCGGCATCGACCGCGACTTCTGGCGGGCGCAGGCGTCGCTCGGGCTCGAGTATTCCCTCGGCGGTGCGGCCACCTTCCGCGCCGGGGTCGGTTACCTCCACCACGCCGATGACCTCGAGGGCTTCGACTTCGACAAGCTCACGCCAGGCTTGGGGCTGAAGCTGGAATTCTAGCAACGCGAAGGCACCACCCGACGCCGGACGATAGACGGTTCCGGGGGCGAGGTCGGAATGGATCCACCCCTCATCTCCATGGCGATCTGGATCGACATTCTTGAGCGCCCGACCCCGGACGTCCCCGGTCCGGCCGCCCCCTAGCGCGACGATGCTCCGACTCCGCTGCGGCACGATCCTGCTGGACGGGTTCCTCGCGCACCTCGCCGAGCGCGACGCCGGGGAGGACCGGGTCACCACCTTGGAATACATCGGTTGTGCCAGCGGCGAGCGGGCTGGGCAGCAGTGGGCGCGGCTCGGTTCCGCGCCCCGCGCCAGGCTGCCCGACGAATGCCTGTTCGCCGTCGGCGAAGCGACCCTCTGCATGTCGCCACAGACCCAGCAGGGGCTGCGGGACAAGTGGGTCGATTACCGGGAAGGCTCGCTGGTGGTGGGGTGATGGGGTGTTAGCCCGAATGGCACCTGTTTGAGGTAGTGCATCGAATTGCGGTAGAGAGCTTCTCCCGCCCCTGCCGGGGCGGAGCGCGACGCTGACCCTCCTCCCGGAGTTCCGCTGGCGCTCCACCCCGCGCTACCCTCTCTCGTGCCTCCGGCACGTCCTCTTCAACTGGTGCCACTCGTGCTAGCCCGAACCGATCACCACCTCCGCAGGCGAGGTGCCGCCATTTGTTGACGCGGAGCAGGCGGCGGCAGGGAACGGCTCGGGCAGGGTGACTTCCCGGGGGGCGGAGCCCACTCAGAGGGGGAGGGTGAGGGTGGCGCGGGTGCCGCCGCCGGGGCGGGGCTCGAGGGCTGCGCTGCCGCCGTGTAGCTCGGCGGCCTCACGGACGAAACAGAGGCCGAGGCCGCTGCTCTTGCGGCCGGTGTCGGGGTGGACGAGCGAGAAGAACCGATCGAAGGCGCGCTCGCGGGCGTAGTCGGGCACGCCCGGGCCGCGGTCGTCGAAGTGCAGCTTCAGGGAGCTCCCGGCGCGTTGGGTGGCGATGTCGATGCGGCCGCCGCGCGGTGAGAAATCGATGGCGTTCTGCAGCAGGTTGGCTGCCGCCATCTCGAGCAGGAAGGCGTCGGCCTCGATGCTCGACCCGGCGGCGGTATCGATTTGCAGGTGGAGGTCTTTCGCCTCGAGGGCGGCCGCGTGATCGGCGGCGACCCGTTGCAGCAGTTCGGCCAGATCGACGGGGCCGCTGGCGTCGATGGACTTCTTCGCCTCGAGTTCGGAGAGGGCGAGGAGGCGGTCGATGATGTGACCGAGCCGGTCGGACTCGGCGCGGATGTTGGCGAGGAACTTCGCCCGCCGCCCCGGCGGGAGCCCGTCCTCCGCGAGCAGCTCCGCAGCGCCGCGGATGCCTGATAGCGGGCTCTTCATCTCATGGGTGAGCGAGGACACGTAGGTCTCGATGTAGTTGCGGCCTTCGAGCGTGTCGCGCATCTCCTCGAAGGCGGCGGCGAGGGTGCGCATCTCGCCGGAAGCGAGCTTTGGGACAGGGACGCGGTGGCCTCGGCGGATGGCGCGGGCGTAGGTGGTGAGCTTGCGGACGGGGCGGAGGAACCAGCCGACGATGAAGGTCGCGCCGAGCAAGCAGGTGGCGAGGGCGCCGCGGAGGAGCAGGTCGATCCGCCTCTCGGTGTCGTCGCGGAACGCGAAGACCGCGGCCTGCGGTTTCGACACCGAGGCGACGCCGACGATCTCGCCGCGGTGCCGGATGGGCGCGGCGACGAACATCACAGAAGAGTCGTCATCGGCCTCGTCGGTGCGGGTCGAACGCGCGCCGTAGCCGCCTTTCAAGGTGAGCGAGACATCCCTGCGCCACGAGTAGTCCGCCCCCTCGTCGGTGCCGGCGTCGGAGTTGAACAGCACGGTCCCCTCGGCGTCGGTGAGGTAGAGGTGCATGCCCACGCGGGTCTTGAGGAGGTCCCAGATCTGCGCTTCGAAGCGGCGCCCGTGGGCTGCGGAGAAGGCGTCCCGCAGCGGGGCGGCGTCGATTCCGCCGCCGGCGTCGAGGTGGAGTTCGGCGACCGAGGCGAACAGGTGGGCGGCGTCGACCATCGGCTCTTCGACGGCTTCGAGGTATTGCCGTTCGACGCTCTCCTGCAGCTTGTTGAAGAGGTAGTAGAAGGCGCAGGCGAAGAGGGTGATGAGGGCGAGTGCGATCCGCGCGCCGGTGGTGAAGCGGGGCGGGCGCATCAGGGCCAATCTTCGCGCAGCGAATAGCCGAGGCCGCGGTGGGTGATGAGCGGGTCGGCGCCCGGGTGGGCGGATTCGAGTTTGGAGCGGATGCTCTTGATGTGGGTGTCGACGGTTCGTTCCATGGCAGCTTCGGGCTCCTCCCAGGCAGCCTCCATCAGCTGGGCGCGCGAGAAGACGCGTCCCGGCTGTCGGGCGAGCGCGGCGAGGATCTTATATTCGGTGGACGAGAGCGCCAGGGGCGTCCCGAAGTAGCTGGCGCGTTTGCGGAGCGCATCGATGGCCAGCGGCGGGGGCGGCGGGGAGGTTTCCGGAGGAGCCGGTCCCGCGGGGGCCTTGTCGCCGCAGCGGCGGAGGACCGCTTTGACGCGGGCGCAGAGTTCGCGCGGGCTGAACGGCTTCACCACGTAGTCGTCGGCGCCGAGTTCGAGGCCGAGCACGCGGTCGAGTTCCGAGGCCCGTGCGGTGAGGAAGATGAGAGGGAGCGCCCGGGTCGCGCGGACCGCTTTGCAGAGTTCGAAGCCGGTGGTGTCGGGGAGGCCGATGTCGAGCACGGCGAGGGCGACGTCCGGCCGTGTCTCGAGGAGGGCGAGGGCCTCGGCTCCGGTGCTGCAGCCGTGCGGTTCGAAGCCCTCGGTCTCCAGGGAGTAGAGGAGGTTGTCGAGGATGGTGGGTTCGTCCTCGACGACCAGGATGTGCGGTTTCTGGGTCACGGATGGTCGGGGGACTCTATCCGCCGCCGGCGGGCTTGTCGCGTGGGTTGCGCTCCGTCGCGAGGTCAAGATGGATCGGTCGCGAGCGGGGCGCCGCCGGGTTGTGGGGTGTTCGACGGGGGCTTCGGCTTGAACACCTCGGCCCAGTCGACCCGCGCGGTGAGGGCCATGAGGATGCCGAGGGTGGCGATGGCGCCGACGGTGACGGTGATGCCGGTGAGGCCGTCGAAGAAGAAGCTGGCGCTGAAGAGGACCATGTAGGCGAACTGGGCGACGAGGGCGACGCGGGCGAGCCGAGCGCTCTTCGCCCGCCAGAGGTAGCTGCCGACCAGCGCCAGAGACACCGCGGCGGCGATGGCGAACGCGGCTGCGGCCGGAACGAGATCGACGAGATAGGCGAACAGGAGCTGGAAGGCGAAGCAGCCCGCGGCGATGAAGAAGAACTGCATCGGGTGGAGGGCGTCGCCGCGGACGGCGCCGACGAGGGTCAAGACGGTGAAGAAGAACAGCAGCGACACCGGTGCGAAGAAGGTGATCCGTGCGGCCACGGGGCCGGGGTTGAGGATCTTCGGCATCGCCATGCCGATGTCGCCGGCGTTGATGACGCCATCGTATCGCCAGCGCAGCCCGAGCCCGTCGCCGCCGCCGGCGGGGGTGATCTCCGCGGGAGAGGCGGCGCCGTGGGGGATGTCGTAGTCCGCGAAGTCGGTGGCCATCGCCAACGAGAAGTTGGCGATGCGGTGGGCGCCTTCGAAGCGGTAGCGCCAAGTGGCCAAGCCGCCGGCCCGGTAGCGGACGGCGACGGTGACCGTCTCACCGGCGCCGAGGCGCAGGGCTTCGCGGACGACCCCGCGCTCGGGCGTGCGCCCGGTCGCCGCGCCGGCAACCGCCAACTCGAACCCATCGTAGCGGAGTCCGGGGTCTGGGAGGGTGAACTCGAAGAATAGGGTTTGTTCGATGGGGGCGGGGTTCGCGATCTCGTAGTCGGCAGAGAAGTCGGCGGTGTAGGTGCGGTAGCGCAGCAGGCCTTTGCGTTTGGGTTGGTAGCTGAGCGCGACCCGGACCTCGCTGGCGGCCGGGGCGATCTGCCGCTTCGCGTCGGCCGCGCCGGGTGCGGTGTAATGGACGGAGGGGTGGCTCTGGGCGAGCGGCGGTCCCCAGTTGCCTTCGAGGGCGGGGGCGAGTTGGCGGTTGGCCTCGCTGGTTCGGACGGCGAGGGCGCCGCCGAGGAGAAACCAGCCAACGGCGGTGCAGGCGAAGATAGCGGCGATGGCGATGAGGTGACGGACGGGCATGGGAGCGGTGTGTTCGAGTTTGGCGGGGGGCGGTGCGGTGCGGAGGGTGGGTCAATCGCGGCGCTTGTAGTAGAGTTCGACAGCGGGCTGGGCGCCGCGGACGAGTTGCTTGCGGAAGCGGAGCGGTGCGTTGCCGGGCAGGATCTCGATGTTGCCCTGGGCGGCGCTGACCTCGTAGACGGTCGGGATGGTAAGTTCCCATTGGATCTCGCGGACGAAGACGGTGCTCTGGGGGAGGGTGATGGACACCTGGCCGGAGACGGGGTCGAGCGGGGTGAGTTGGCTCGCGTAGCAGAACGCGATCTCGGTGTCTCCTGAGCCGTCGGCAGGGAGCGAAAACTCGAGGGTGCCGGATTCGCGTTGGACGGGGCGGGAGGCGCGCTCGCCGACCCGGCAGCTGAGGAGTTCGGCCTCGAGGGGGATGGTGAGGTCGATCTTTGCCGGGCTCCGGTGCTCGACGGTGAGCGTGGTGCTGGTGAGGAGGGAGCCGTCGCCGACCAAGGTTTGCGTGTAGCGTGCACCGGCGATGGTCGCGTCGGCGGTCGGCGCCCGGGGCAGCCAGCGGGCGGCGAGGGTCGCGGGTTCGCCGGTCGAACGGACGGTCTGGTAAGGGGAGGCTCCGAAGCGTTCCGCGATCCAGCCGTGCAGGTGTTGGGGCTCGGGCAAGGGGGCGCCGCCGGCGCCACGGAGCTCCAGGCCCTCGATCTCCTCGAGGACGAACAGGAACCCTTCGGGGCTGCCGCCCTCGTCGGGCGCCGGGGAAACAGTCGGGGGCACGAGCGGCCACTCCCCGGCGAGGGGCGGTTGGGGGACGCTCCAGCGCAGCTCGATCTCGCGGTCGAACTGGGCGGGAGCCCCCCAGCTCAGCGCCACGAGGCGGCCGGCTTCCGACGGCTCTGGTGTCCAGCTCTCTAGCCCCTCGCTGGCGATCTCGGCGATGCGTGCCGAGTGCGGGAGCAGGATCTGCGCGGTGTCGGTGGCGCCGCCGTCCGCGTGCAGGTGGAGGCGGGCGTCGAAGGCGAGCCGGGAGTCCTGCAAGGTGACCGCGGCCTCGCCGGAGAACGACCACGCGCTGGGCCGGGCCCCGGTCGCGGTGCGGGCCCCGGCCGGGTCCGCGAGCCGGATCTTCAGCTGCGTGGTGTCGGCGGGGATTTGATAGATCCCCGAAGCGGAGGCGATCGCCCCAGCGACCTCGACCGTTGCCCGCTCGTCCCCGTGGATGGAGATCGCCGAGATGACCGAGGGTGCGATATCGAGGTCGAAGCCCTCGCGGCTGACCGGCGGGGCGATCAGTTGCAGTCGCAGGGTCGTCGATCCGCCGGGGGGCAACAACAGGGCGATCCCGCCGGCGTGGCGGGTCAGCTGGGCGTCGGGTGGATCGACCGCACGGGTTTGTGCGGCGCCGCCGAACAGCGGGACGGTTTGCCATTCGCCGCTGTGGTTGGTGGCAGCGAACTCGGCCTCGATGTGGGTGGAGGTCGCTCCGGGGGTGAGTTCGAAGGTGGCTGAGCGGAGCGTGGCGATGTCCGGAGGTGCGGGGGTGGGGGCTTGGGGGGCGTCGGG
>JAUIGD010000252.1 GCA_030430255.1 Verrucomicrobiia bacterium | reverse complement strand
AGCTCCTAAGCTGCATGATCCTAAAGGTCATGAGCATCGTGCATCACATTGAGGCCCGGGCCCTGGTGTTCCGCACCCCGATGTCCGATGCCGACATGTTTAGCCTGGTGCAGGATCGCATAGCGGAGATGGAAGGGCTCTTAAGGAAGGCTGGGGCCCCCGTCAAGGAGGTCTACGGCAGCCAGGGCTACGTGTTCGCCGACGTGAAGGCGGAGCCGGTGTTCCTCGAAGGCGAACAAGACCGAAACTGCGACGGCCAAATCCGAGAGGACGCCCTGGAACTCATCCCCGAGCGTGACCGTCAGCGGAGAGAGGATACCGCCCGCGCCCCCGAGCTCGCTGATCTTGGAGCCGGATGCGTAGGACCTGTTCATCTCGGCTACCGCCTCGGCGAGAAGGTGTTGAACCTGAAGGGGGTCGAGCTTCTGGCTCCCCTCGACGTCCCCCATTAAGATCGTCTTCGGGATTGCTGATTTTGATGCAGACAAAATGAACTTTTGTTTTATGAATCATAAAATATGAAACAAAATACTCAAGTTCATTTTTTATGAATTGTGTTGCCGATGGAACTCCATGTACTCGGCGGCGAGCTCATCGAGGCCGGCGATGGATTCGATCTGGCAGAGGGCGGCGCGCAGGCGTTTGCCGCCCGGCATGCCCTTCGAGTAGGCCATGAGCCGGGAGCGCATGGCCATCATGGTCTGGCGCTCGTCGCCGTAGCGCCCCCAGGCGACCGCCTCGACGCAGTGCCGACGCACCAGCGCCCAGCGCTCCTCAACCGGGGCGGGGTCGGGCTGCTCGCCGGTGGCGAGGTAGTGCTTGGCGTCGCGGAAGACCCATGGGTTCTGCATGGCGGCGCGGCCGATCATGAGGCCGGAGACGGCGGTCTCGCGGCGGCGGCGCTCGATGTCGGCGCCGGTGGCGAGGTCGCCGTTGCCGATCACGGGGATCGCGACGGCGCGGGCGCAGGCGTCGATGACCTCCCAGTCGGCCTCGCCGCCGTAGCGTTGGGCGCGGGTGCGGCCGTGGACGGTGATCGCCGCGATCCCGCAGTCCTGCAAAAGTTTGGAGACTTCGACGGCGTTGACGGTGGCGCTGTCCCAGCCGGTGCGGATCTTGCCCGTAACGGGGACTTGGCCGCCGACGCCATCGACGACGGCGGAGGCGACTTTCGCCAGCACCGGGCAATCGCGGAGGAGCGAGGAGCCGCCGTTCTTCGACACCACCTTGTTCACGGGGCAGCCGAAGTTGAGGTCGATGAAGTCGGGGCGCTTCCAGTCGATGATCTTGCGGGCGGCCTCGGCCATGCGCTCGCCGTCGGCGCCGAAGAGCTGGACGCCGACCGGGCGCTGGGCGTCGTCGAACTCGGTGTATTTCCGCGTGCGGTCGTCGCGGCGGATGATGCCCTCCGAGGAGACGAACTCGGTGACCATGACGTCGGCGCCGAGCTCTTTGCAGATCGAGCGGAAGACGCGGTCGGTCACCCCCGCCATCGGGGCGAGGTAGAGCGGGAATCGTTCGTCTTTGAACCAGGGGAGCATCATCTTCGCCGCCGCAGGTGGCGCGACAGGGACGCCGCGAGTTTCGCCCTTGGAGGGCGGGCGATCAAGGGGGGGAGATTGACGCGCGGCGTTGGTTTTGTTAGCGGTGGCGATGACCGAAGAGCAGAAGTCGGCGCTGCGCGAGCGGATCCTCGACCGCCAGGTGGAGGTGTCGATGCGCATCGCGGATCTGGAGGAGGCGACGAAGCCGATCGCGCCGGACAAGGGGCTCGGGCGGCTGACGCGCTTGGAGGCGATGCAGGACAAGAGCGTCAACGAGGCGGCGCTGGCGCGGCTGCGCGAGGAGCAGACGCAGCTCCACAACGCGCTGGCGAACCTGCTGCGGCCGGACTTTGGCACCTGCCTCGGCTGCGGGGGCGAGATCGCCTTCGAGCGCTTGGAGGTGCTGCCCGGGAGCACGCTGTGCGCGGAGTGTGCCGGGTGAGGGCCGGGTGGGTGGCGAGCGATCGCCGCGGGGGGCCGTATCCGGTTTCCCGTCACCGAATTGAGTGGGGCGGCTCCCTTTCTGCCTTGCGCGGGCGCCCGAGAGGGGCTTAAATCCGGGTTCCGTTGATGTTCGACTCGCCCGATGCTTGTGGTTCGACCGCGTCCGATGTGCCTTCGAGGCTCAGGCGCGGGGTTCCCGGGTGTTGCGAGCGGCTCGCATCGGCGTTCGACGGGTGGAACCCGTTGAAATCAAGCGAAACGCTCATGTGGCGGAATTGGTAGACGCGCTAGATTCAGGATCTAGTGGGGGCAACCCCGTGGAGGTTCGAGTCCTCTCGTGAGCACGCCTGATTCGCCGTGGAACCGAGGCAAGGCGGAGCTCGATGCCGTTCAGGGCGACGCGATATTCTACCGGCTACCGTTCGGGGCGCCGCGACCCTCCGCACACGGTGCGATCCCCGCCGCCCTGCCGTCGATCTGCCCAGCTCGCCTGTGCCTTACCCGCGAATTGACGATCAGACGCTCGATCGATCCGGGCTGGGGATGCGCGCCCTCGATTCGGAGAAAGCAGATGGGGCGCTCCTTGCGGAGCGCCCCCACCCATACAATCGTTCTGGTTTCGTTCTCCCTCCTCCCCTCCGTTTACGAAAACCAGGGGCGCTAGCAGGGCTCATGGGAGAATATGCAAACGGCGCGAGAACGTTTCGCGGTTTCTCCGAAAAAGTTCGCTCGGGTTTGGACGCGTGCGCGTAGAGGTGGGGAGACGATGGTGGCGAGCGGCTCGGCCAGCCGGTGCGGGCCCGCCGTCTTCGCCATGGTTCTGATCGATGCAAGACCCTGATTATGTGAAGAATGCGTTCGCGGAGATCGCGGATCGCTACGTGGTGACGAACCATGTTTTGAGCGCTGGGATCGATGTCTTGTGGCGCCGCAAAGTCGGGCGGATCGTGGCGGCGCGGGCACCGGAACGGATTCTGGACGTGGCGACGGGGACGGGCGATCTGGCCCTGGAACTCGCGCGGCGCTGTCCCGCGGCGGAGGTGGTGGGCACGGATTTCTGTGCGCCGATGCTGGAGGTGGCGCAGCAGCGAGGATTGCGGAGCGTGGTGGAAGCGGATGCGTTGGCGCTGCCGTTCACCGCTGGCGAATTCGACGTGGTGACGGTGGCTTTCGGCCTTCGCAACATGGTGGATTGGGCGGCGGCCCTGCGGGAGATGCGGCGGGTGACCCGCCCGGGTGGGCTGTTGCTGGTGCTGGATTTCTCTCTGCCGCGCTTCCGTCCTCTGCGCGGCGCCTACCGGCTGTACCTCCATAAGGTTTTGCCCCGGGTGGCCGGGGCGATCACTGGAAAGCGGGAGGCGTACGAGTATTTGGGCGGGACGATCGAGGGATTCCCCTCAGGAGCCCAGATGGTGGCACTGATCGAGTCGTGCGGGTATGTCGGAGGGCAGGCGAAGGCGCTCAGTGGGGGAATTGCGTCGATCTACACCGCAGAAGCGGCGTAGCCGACCTCGGATCGCAGGCTCTCTCGGGATGGCGGTGGGCTAGCCCGAATCGATCAGAAAGCTCCGGGCTGCGGCTCGCCCTCGTTGACGCTGAGGGTGTTGGCGTAGTGACCGGCTCGGGCAGGGTGTTCACCCAGCCGCAGCGCCGATCCCTGCCGCCGCCTACTCAGCGTCAACGAATGGCAGCGCCTCGCCTGCGAATGTGGTGATCGATCCGCGCTAGGACCCGCCCGATGCGCGCTCTTGGCGCCGTTTCGATCAAAATTGCGAGGAACCGCAGTAGTGACGATTAAATTCGCAAAATATAAAAACCATACTTGCAATATGTGACCAAGAAATTATAATTTTCGCGTCCAAGAGAAACTGAACTGCGAAAATTGACTTAGATGAGAACGGTGAGCCTTGTCCGCGCCCTGGTGATCTTCAGCCTGCTACTGGGACTGCATCGCGCTTCGGGGGCGCAGGTGAACTGGGGGACGACGCGCTTGGCGGTCAACTACACGAGCGATTGGCGGCCGATGAGCGGCTTCACCTTTGAGGTCGGGGCGTTCGAGCCGGGTTTCGAGCCGAACGAAGGGAATGTGGCGCAGTGGGGGGAGCGCTGGCTACCGGCGGGGAGCGCGGCGTACAGCGACCAGTTCCACTTCGCCACCGGCTCGGTGGCGGGCGACGCGATCGAGAGCGGGCTACGTGGCTACATCTGGGGATTCGATGCGCGTGAGGGGGCGGGGTTGGAGTGGATCTTGGTGACCGACCCGGGTTGGGTGTGGGGGGGCGCCGGTGCCGCCCCGGTCGACTGGACGGTCGGCAGTGCCGGGCAAAGCGTGGTGGGTTCGGTCGGCGCCGATGGGGCGGGCTACCACATGTTGAGCGCGTCGATCAGCGTCGCGACGGGCTTCCGCCAGTCGGCGGAGAGTTGGCAGGCGGAGCATTTCGGCTCGGCGGGGGCGCCCGGAGCCGGTTGGGATGCGGATCCGGACGGCGACGGCGTCCCGAACGCATTGGAGTTGGTGTTTGGGACCTCGCCGGTGTCCGCGCTCGAGGGCGTGTTGCCGACCTGCGGGGTGGCCGTCGGGGCGGGGGGCGCGCCAGTGATGCGGCTGCGATTTGACGGGGCGCCGATCGAGGGCGCCCCGCTGCGGGTCGAGGTTTCCAACGACCTGCTAACGTGGGTCGATGCCGCGGCGGAAGTCGCTCGCTTCCGCGACGGTACGGGCTGGGTGGTCGAGGATTCGGTGCCGGTCGCTGGCGGGCGCCGCTTTCTGAGGGTGGTGGTCGATCTTTGAGCTTGAGGCGCCCGGCGGCGGCGTTCCCCACAGTGGCCCGTGTGACCCGCTGGCGCGCGGCGCGGCGCGGGTATAGGGTGGCGGCATGAATTGGTTCCTCTTCGCCCTCATCGGCGCTGCGGCCGGCTGGTTGGCCGGTTGGGCGACCGACAAATCCGGTTCCGGGCTGGTCAAAATGGTGACGATCGGGTCGGCGGGCGGTCTCGTCGGGGGAGGATCGATCGCGGTGCTGATGAACATCTTGGACACACTGGCGCCGATGGGTGGTGCGGTGTTGGGGTCGGTGGCCCTGTTGACCTACGTCGCGCGCAGGGGGGCGGGGCGCATCGTCAAGAAGTAGCAGCGGTCGATGGATCTCGATTCCGCGCGCTTGGTCCTTTGGGTCGCCTCCCTCGAGGAGGGGGGCGGTGCCGTCGGTGCCGAACTGCGGCGCAAGGCCGCGCAGTCGGCGCCCGAGCCGGGCTGCCCCTGCGCGGACGAGGGGTTCACGGCGGGCGAGGCGGCATTCGTCGCGCGGCGGGCGGAGGTCATCGCGGCCGGGGTGGATGCGGAGCCGCCGGCTTCGGGATCGATGCTCCGTCGCTCGGGGCCGGTCTTGGTGCTGGTGATGCTGCTGGCGGGTTTCCTGACGAAGGAGCTGGGGCCGGCCGGGACGGTGAGCCTGCTGGCGTTCCCGCTGCTCGGGGTGATGGCCTGGAACATCGCCTCCTATCTCCTGCTCGTCGCGGTCGCCGTGATCGGGCGTCGGGGTGGCGGCGGAGGCCCGGTCGCGCGTTGGTTGGCGGGGGTGGGGCGAGAGGGGGCGGGCGGCTTCGGCGCCCGTTGGGCGAGGGTCGCCGGCCCCGGCCGCGTCGCGGGCGCCAAGGCGTGGCTCCATCTCGGCGCTGCGGCCTTGGCGGTCGGGGCGGTGGCGGCGATGTATTGGCAGGGGTTGGTCAAAGACTACCGCGCGAGCTGGGAGAGCACCTTTCTGGATGGTGCCGGGGTGCGGGCGGTGTTGTCCGCCGCGCTGGCACCGGCGGTCTGGCTCCCGGGTTTGGGCTTGCCGGATGCGGCGGGGATGGAGGCGTTGCGGGCGCCCGGCGGGGAGGGGGCGGCCCCTTGGATCCACCGCTTCGCGATCTCGGCGGCGGTGGTCGTCGCGGTGCCGAGGCTGGTGCTCGCCGCCCTCGCCGTGCGCCGATCGCGGCGTCTGGCGCGCGAGGTCGGGGCGGCGGTCCGCGCGGAGGCGCCGCGCTACTTCGACAAGCTGCTGGCCGAGAAGCGGGGCGTGCGCAGCGTGGTGCGGGTGTTGCCGCACCGGATCGACCCGGACCCGCGCGAGCGCGACGCCCTGCGCGCGGCCCTGCACGAGCGCCTGCCCGGAACGCCGTGGCTGGAGTTCCTCGAGCCGGTGGGCTACGGCGAGGAGGACGAGTTCGCCGACCGCGGCGACGACCTCGGTGGCAGCGAGTTGGTGACGGTGCTGGGCTCGTTCGCCGCGACGCCGGAGGAGGAGTCGCAGGGGCGGTTGTTGAGGGCGGTGCGGGGCGCGGTCGGTGAAGGCGAGCTATTGTTATGGCTCGACGCCAGGGGCTATGCCGACCGCTTCGGTGCGGGGCGCTTCGGCGAGCGCGAGGAGGCCTGGCGGGGGCTGGCCGCGGCGGCCGGAGCGGACTTGGTGATCGACAGCGGCGGGCCGGAGGGCGATTGATCCGCGATGGCCGAAGTCCTGACGCTCAGCCTGATCTCGCACACCAACGTCGGCAAGACGACGCTGGCGCGGACCCTGTTGCGCCGCGACGTGGGCGATGCCGGCGACCGCCCCCACGTGACCGACGAGAGCGCGGCGTATGACTTGATCGGGGCGGACGGGGGGGTGTTGCGGCTGTGGGACACGCCGGGGTTCGGCGACACGGCGCGGCTGGTGAAGCGGCTGAGGGCGAGCGACAAGCCCTTCGCCTGGCTCCGCGAACAACTGTGGGACCGCTTCGCCGACCGCCCCCTGTGGTGCTCGCAACAAGCGGTGCGCAACGTGCGCGAGGAGGCGGACATCGTGCTCTACCTCGTCAACGCCGCGGAGGACCCCGGTTCGGCGGGCTACGTGGATCTGGAGATGGAGGTCTTACAGTGGATCGGCAAGCCGGTGCTCGTGCTGCTGAACCAGACGGGTCCGGCGCGGGGCGCGGGGGCGCGGGATCCCGAGCTGGAGGCTTGGCGCGGACACATGCGGGGATTCGCCGCCGTGCGCGACGTGCTCGGGCTCGACGCCTTCACGCGCTGCTGGGTGCAGGAGGGTGAGCTGTTCCGCGCGGTCGCGAGAGTGGCCGGGGAGGAGCTGCGGCCCTTGGCGGCGGAGCTGAGCGCCGCCTGGGAAGCGGCGAACCGGGCGGTGTTCGAAGAGTCGATCGGGTTGTTAGACCGGATGCTCACCGAGTCCGGCGACGATTCCGAGCCCGTTTCCGAGCAGACGGCGCTGCAGCGGATCGGCATCGGTCGAGGGGAGATCAAGCGCGAGATGGCGGCGGCGCGGGAGGCGTTGGCCAAGCGGCTCGCGGCGCGGGTCAAAGCGGCGACCGACCGGCTGATCGAGCTGCACGGGCTCGAGGGCGAGAGCGCGCGGCGGATGGCGGAGTTGGGCGAGGGGAGCTACTCGGTTCCCGAGCGGGCGAACGAGTCCATCTGGTCGGCGCTCGGCGGCATGGCGGCGGGCGCGTCGGGGGGGGTGCTGGCGGACATCGCCCACGGCGGGCTGACCTTCGGCGGCGGGGCGGTGTTGGGCGGGATCGGCGGCGGGGCGGCTTCGTACTTCCTCGCCAAGGGATTGAACCTCGCGCGCGGCAAGGACAACACGGTCGGCTGGACCGAGGCGCACCTGCGCGAGCAGTTGAAGTTTGCCGCCTTGACCTATCTGGCGGTGGCGCATTTCGGGCGTGGGCGCGGCGCGTGGGAGGACGGTGAGACGCCGGAGGAGTGGGCCGCGCTGGTGGAGGAGTTGGCGACGGGCGACGCCGGCGTGCGCGAGGTGGTGGAGGGGGCGCTGGGGCGGCTGTATCCGGGGGCGTGAGCGGCACCGGAGCGCGAGCGTCTCGCTCGCTGTGGCGGGAGCGTCCCGCTCCCATCGCGGGGGGGACGTGGGATTTGCCCCTGGCGCTCGATGGTGTGCCTGGGCGTACTGGCGGCACGCGGGGACGCGTGCCCTCCGCATGCGTGCGGGGCGAGCAAGATGCCCGCGCTCCGGTGGGGGTGTAGCTCTGCCCATTCTGCGCTCAGCCTAGCCGCTTCTTTGGTAGTTCTGTTTGCGGCAGTTTGAGAGGACGCTAACGTGATAACGAGTGGATGTCCGATTACGAAAACTGAGCGCGGCGCTGGGATTGACACTGCTCTCCACCGTGTCCTGTTCACGTTCCCCGGAACCCGAGAAGCTCGCCCCGCGTTGGACAGAAGCGGAGCTTTCGCATGCGATTCTGCTGCGCACCCCGTCGGGAGATCAGCTGATCTCCAAAGATTCGGTCAACTTGGCTGAGATAAGAGACGTAGTGCCTTTCGACGCGGGGGAGATATCCAAAGCCAGAATCTTACGTGGATACCACGGAGAGCCAACGGCGCCCGAGATCATCGTGGAGTTTGGTGCGGATGCCGATCTTGATGCCTTGGCCATGAGGAACCGTTATCGCGATTCCACCCCATTTCTCATTCCGGCTGGATCGGTCGTGGAGCTGGGCACGTCTGCCAACCCGCTCGCTGAACCCTATCCGTTCCAGGCTCCCTACGGCACACTGCATGAATATCAGATCAAGTGTGGCACTTTCGGGTTTTCTCTCCCGAACCGCTCACCTTCGGGGCAAATCTAGTTCAATGTGGTAGGCGACATTATTTGGTCACGCGAGGAGCGTAACGACGATCCCGAGTACTTCGACGTCTATCTATTCCAGACCGATCTCAGTACCGCAGCCGGCCTGGCCAGGTGGATCCGGGCTGAGCTGGCGGAATGTGAGGATCGCACAATGTTAGATAGGGTTCTGCCCCGCCTCAGGAGTAAGGTCTGTGCTCAATTCGGACTCTCTCAGGATACGGTGTTCTTCCACCGCGGGTCCGATCACCACTTTGGTGTAGAGGTGCAGAGTGGCTTGGTATACTACGACAGCTACAATCCGTAGATCCGTAGCTGAAGGCTAAAGGCATCGTCTGCCTACGAAGAATGAAGGGGCGAGCGAGATTCATGATTTTGATGTGAGCGGAGCCGGTTGCGGGTGACAAATGGCGGTGAGACGGCGTGGGGGCGGTGCGCGAGCCTCCCGCCTGCTGTGGCGGGAGCGTCTCGCTCCCATCGCTTCGGGAGCAGTGAGTTTGCCCCCGGCGCTCGATGGTGTGCCTGGGTGTACTGGCTGGACGCGTGCCCTCCGCATGCGTGCGGGGCGAGCAGGATGCTCGCGCTCCGGTGAGGGCTCACAGCGAGACGCCGCGTTTCCAGGGGAGGAAGTCGTCTTGGCCGAGGCGGGTGGCGGCGGGGGTGAACCGGCCGCTCGCCGTCTCGATGGCGAGTTCGAACAGGCTGTCGCCTAACGATTCGATGGAACGTTCG
>JAUIGD010000665.1 GCA_030430255.1 Verrucomicrobiia bacterium | reverse complement strand
AGCTACTCGGTCTTCGGCGGCGTCCAGGACGCCCTCGTCCAGTGGTGGTACGGCCACAACGCCGTCGCCTTCTTCCTGACGACGCCGATCCTCGGCATCATGTACTACTTCCTCCCGAAGGCGGCCGAGCGCCCGGTGTTCTCCTACCGGCTCTCGATCATCCACTTCTGGTCGTTGGTCTTCATCTACATCTGGGCCGGTCCTCACCACCTGCTCTACACCGCCCTTCCCGACTGGGCCCAGACCCTCGGCATGCTCTTCTCGCTCATGCTGTGGGCGCCGAGCTGGGGTGGCATGCTCAACGGCCTTCTCACCCTTCGCGGTGCCTGGGACCGTCTCCGGGAAGACCCGGTCCTGAAGTTCTTCGCCGTCGGTGTCACCGCCTACGGTATGGCGACCTTCGAGGGACCCCTTCTCTCCATCAAGGTCGTCTCCGGCCTCGGTCACTACACCGACTGGATCATCGCGCACGTTCACAACGGCGCCCTCGGCTGGAACGGCTTCATGGCCGCCGGCATGTTCTACTACCTCATCCCGAAGCTCTACGGGACCAAGCTCCACAGCCGGAGCGCGGCGAACTTCCACTTCTGGATCGGCACCGTGGGCATCGTGCTCTACGTCGTCTCCATGTGGGTCGCCGGTGTGACCCAGGGCCTCATGTGGCGCGCCGAGAACGAAGGCGGCGGTCTCATGTACCCGAACTTCGTTGAGACCCTCATCGCCATCAAGCCCATGTACTGGATGCGCCTCATCGGCGGCACGATGTACCTCGCCGGCTTCATCCTGATGACCTGGAACCTCATCAAGACGGCCGCCTCCGGCAAGGCCGTCAACAGCGAGGACGAAGTCCCCGTTCGCGAGCTCGAAGACGACGGTGTCCCCTGGACGCAACTCATCTTCGCCCCCGCGGTTTTGGCCTCGACGCTCGTCATGGCGGTGCTCAGCCTTGTCGCCGTCGCCAACGCCGTCGCCAGCACCATCTTCGTCGCCGTGGCCTTCGCCATCGGTTTCGCGACGGTGCTCCTGCTCCAGCTCTCCAAGAAGAGCGGCAAGCCCACCTGGCACCACCTCATCGAAGGTCGCGCCATGGTCTTCACCGTGCTGACGACCCTCGCGGTCCTCGTCGGCGGCATCGCCGAGATCGTGCCCAGCGTTCTCGCGACGCCGGAGCAGCTCGCCTCGACGCAAAACGTCCCCTACACGGCCCTCGAGGTCGAAGGCCGGGACATCTACGTCGCCGAGGGTTGCTACACCTGCCACTCCCAGATGATCCGTCCCTTCACCTGGGAAACGGCTCGCTACGGCGCCCCGTCCACCCCGGACGACTCGATCTTCGACCACCCCTTCCAGTGGGGCAGTCGGCGCATCGGTCCGGACTTGGCGCGGGTCGGTGGCAAGTACAACGACACCTGGCACTTCCGGCACATGCGGGATCCCCGGGAGATCGCTCCCGGCTCCATCATGCCGACCTACACCGCCCTCTTCGGCAACGCCCTCGACTACAGCGCCACCGAAGAGAAGATGCGTGCCCTCCGGGCCGTCGGTGCCCCCTACACCCCCGAGCAGATTCAGAACGCGACGGCGGACGCCCAAGCGCAGCACGATGCGATCATCGAGCGGCTCCGGGACGAAGGTGGCGTGACGGTCTGCCCGGAAGGCGGCGAACCCGGCGAGAGCTGTGACGTCGTTCCCAACAGCCAGGTCGTCGCTCTCATCGCTTACCTCCAGCGCCTGGGCAACATCCCCGCCCAGGA
>JAUIGD010000251.1 GCA_030430255.1 Verrucomicrobiia bacterium | reverse complement strand
GAAGTCCGGAGCCTCCGCGTTGCGGACGACGTACTGCGCGTCGCGGAACATCTGCGCCCCGCCGCCGAGGCCGGCGCCCAAGACAGGGATCACGTTGAACTCCTGGACATCCCAACCGGTCGTGAACGCGTTCGGCGCCGGACCGGCCGGGGTCTGAAGTTCTTCCAGCAGCGGGAACGCACGGACGTTGGCGATCAGTTCGAAGTCTTGCCCACCGGTCTCGACCGTCGTCGTGCCGGTGATGCGGTAGACGTGGATGCCATGGGGCTCCGGGTGGCTACCCGTCCACGGATCGACAATGGTGGTGGTGATGCCGTCTTTGCTCAGGGTGAGGTTGGCGGTGACGTTCTGATCCACCACGGCGTTGACCACCAAGCCGCTGCCGTCCTCGGAGGGAATCACATTCCCCGTGTAAAACACCTGCACCGTGGAGAGATCGACATCGGAAGTCCCTCCGGTGCCGACGTCGGCGAGGGTGATCGTCGTCTCGCGGTAGTCGGTAAACTCGGCGGTGGCGATCGACGGCAGCACGGGCACCGTCTTGATCAGCATCCCATCCAGCACCACCTCGATGGCGATGTGGGTGGGGTCGAGCGGGTCGAGCACCAGATCCTCAGGGGAGCCGGTGCCGCCGAAGGTGGCGCTCGGCGCCGGCCCGAAGTAGCGGAAGTTGGCGTCGGGGATCAGGTCGTTGTTGTTGGCCGGGGTGGCGGGATCGGCGGGAAAATTGGCGTCGGTGTCGTAAGCGTCCCACCAGAGGATGCCCGAGTCGCCACCACCGCCCTCGCCAACGGCAAAGCGGAACGAGACCCATTCGCCATCGTCGTATTTCGGATCGGAAACGTCGAGCGACGCAATCGGACTTCCGCCGTTCTCGGAGCCATCCGAACCAGTCCAAGTGTTGTCGTTGATGAGCGCGACACCATCGACCTCGAGGTACGCGAAATCATCGACACCATCCTTGAACAACACGGTACCGCTGCCCGGGTTGGCGCGTTCTCCCGGCGGGGGGATATAGATCTCGCCGGTGTGATTGACGGTGAAGTTTTCCTCATTGCCGGTAAAGGCGCCGGTCGCGGCGTTGAACTCGGCGGGATAACCAAAGCCGCGCCCGGGCTCGGACCAATGGGGGTTGGCGATGATCGCGGTGCCAGTGGGCGGCGTGACGGCGATCAGATCGTTGACTCCCGCGAGACTACCGGGATTCGACGAGCCGACGTAAATGTCGGCCTGCAACCCGGGCTGATAAGCGTCGGCGCCGATGTAGGTCACGACGTAGTCGACGTCGGTGTCGGTGGCGCCGAGTTCGTCGCGCGAGGCGCTGAAGGTCACATTGGTGCCCGCGAAATCGACGCTGCAATTGTAGGTGGTCGGGAAAAAGCCGAGGTCGGCGTCGAAGCCGGTCACGGCGAACTCTTGGAAGTGCGCGGTGTTGCCGCCGCTGTTGTGGGCGTCGTCGTTCCCGTGGGATTGGTGACAGAGGCCGACGTAGACGTCGCCGGCCAGATCGGCGACGGAGGGCAGCGTGCGATGATCGCTCCACTCCCCGGGCAACCCGCCAACGTCGGGCGCCCAAGTCGTGAACCAGTCGCCGTTGTAGCGATGGAGACCGAGCCAGATCGGGGTGTCGCGGACGGATCCGTTCGCTTGGTTGTCACTCGAGTTCCCGTGGTAGCCGTAGTCCCCGTTGCCAAAGTTGTTACGCGTCGTGTCAGCACCGGCGCTGGGGCGCCACTGAAGCAGCGTATGTCCGTTGCCACTGCCCGATTTGCGGACATGAGCAACCGTTGCGGAGTTGGCAGCGAAGGGGTCGACCCGTGCCATCAGCCCCGTGCGCCCCCACTCGCCCGAGAGAATCTCGGCCGTATCGGCGGCGATGGAGACCGAGCGCACGACGGCGCTGAAGTCGCCGGACTGGGTCTGGTCAGCATCGTAGATGAACGAGCCGTTGTCCGAGGTGCCCCAGATGTCCGTGCCCGCGGCGGTGATGTAGTACTCATTGGTGGCGGAATTGGAGAAGTCCGCACCATGGAGGTTGCCCGCGGGGTTGGGGTTCGGGTCAGAAGGAGGAGTCGCCGCGTTGCCGTATTCGGCAAGGGAGTCCAAGGTTTCGCCTTGCGCCGCAAAGGGGACACCAAGGCACAACGAGAGAGCGGCGGTAACCCGCCAAGGTCGCGCTATCATGAAATAGGGGTTTAAGGGTTTTAAAAACAGCGCTGGAAGAGACCTCCCCACGCAATTCGGGGGGACAGATACCAATCAGAGGCAGAGAGGGGAAGTGGAAACTGCCAAAATGAAGATTTTGACACACTTCCCCCGCGAAACATTACGCCTCGCCCAGTTCCGCCGCCCGTTCGGCGGCCGCCCGCACAGCCTCGATCAGGGCGGCGCGCAGGGCGCCGGCCTCGATCTCCGCCAGGCCGGCGATCGTCGTGCCCCCGGGGCTGGTGACTTGGTCGCGCAACGCTGCCGGGTGGGTGCCCGTTCGCAGGACCATCTCCGCCGCCCCCGAGACGGTCTGGGCGGCCAATTGCAAGGCCTTGTCCCTCGGCAGCCCTACCAGAACGCCGCCGTCGGCCAGCGCCTCGATCACGGTGTAGACGAAGGCCGGCCCGCTACCGCTGAGACCCGTCACCGCATCCATCAGTCTTTCGGGAACCTCGACGACGCTCCCCACCGCACCGAGCAGCGTCTCCACAAAGGCTGCGTCGGAGTCGCTCGCGCGCGTCCCGCGCGCGAAGGCGGCGGCGCCCCTGCCGACGAGGGCAGGCGTGTTCGGCATGACGCGGATCGCCCGCACCTCGTCTCCCAGCGCTTCCTCGAGGTCGGCAAGCGTCACGCCGGCGGCGATGGAGATGAATAGGTGGCGCGCGTCGAGCACGGGCAGCAGGCGGATCATGTCCAGCAGGTCGTGCGGCTTCGTACAGAGCAGCACCGTCTCCGCGTTCTGCACCACCGCCCCGTTGGAGCCGGCCAACTGCGCGCCGATCTCCTCGGACAGCGCTTCAGCCGAGGGCGCATACGCATCGTGGAGCCAAATCTCGTCGGGCGAAACCGCACCCGCGGCGACCGCCCCTTTGACGAGCGCCGATCCCATTTTGCCGCAGCCGATGACTCCGAGTTTCATGTTGGTGGATTCGTTGATGGGTCGATGGATGGATCCGGGTGCGGGTGCCCAGTTCTCGATGCCCCCTTTCAACAATCAACAATCGAGATCCGTCAAACGGCAATCCGTTTTGAATCGCTGGCGCCGCCCGATGCCGTTTCCTCCGCCGGCGGGCAGCGACCGCGGAACGCGGCGGGTGAGAGCCCCCCTCCCTCGCCCCGCGGCAAGCGGGGACCCTCGCCCTCCGGCTGCCGGAAAGCTGAAGGGCGATCAAAGCCCCAGCCAGGCCGCGATGATGTTCTTCTGGATCTCCGAAGTCCCGGAGTACAGCGTCGCGCCGATCGAGTCGCGCAGCGGTCGCGCGGCGCCGGTCTCGTTCAGGAAGCCCGCCCCGCCGAAGATCTGCAGGTGGTCGCGCGCGGTCGCGACCAGCGACTCGCCGACGTAGTACTTCGTCATCGAGGCGTCCATCGCCACGTCGCGCGCCTTGTCGAGCCGCGAGGCCGCCTTGTAGGTCAGCAGGCGGGCGGTCTCGAGCCGCACCTTCATGTCGACGATGGTGTGCGCCACGGCCTGGTTCTTGCCGATCGGCTGCCCGAATTGCCGCCGCGTCCGGGCGCGGGCGACCGCCGACTCGGTCAGGCGCTGCATGGTGCCCACGTGGGCCGCGAACAGGCCGATGCGCTCCCAGTTCATCGCGTGGTTGAACACCGCGAAGCCGATCCCCTCGCGCCCGCCCAAGACCGCCGAGGCCGGCAGGCGCACGTCCTTGAACTCCAGCTCGCCGACCGGCGTCGTGCGCTTGCCGAGCAGGTCGAACTGCGGCCCGCGCGTGATCCCCGGCGTGTCGAGATCGATGAGGAAGCCGGTCAGCCGGCTCTGCAAGCCCGCCTCCGGCGCGGTGACCGCGAACACCGAGCCGACGTCCCCAGCCGGGCCGTTGGTGACCAGGGTCTTCGTCCCGTTGAGGACGTAATCGTCGCCGTCGCGCACCGCCGTCATCGCCACCGACCCGACGTCCGACCCGGCGCCGGGTTCGGTCATGGAGTTCACGCCGACCTTCTTGCCGCGGCAGAGGTCGGGCAACACCGCGCGCTTCTGCTCGTCGGTGCCGAACTCGTTGACCGGAACCGAGGTCGCCAACAGGTGCGCGCACACCGCGAACACCAAGCCCGAGTCCTCGCAGGCGTAGCCGAAGGCCTCGAGCCCGACGATCGCGGTCAGCGGGTCGAGCCCCCGCCCGCCGTACTCCTCGGGCACCGTCAAGCCCTGCAGGCGCAAGCCCTCGCCGATCTCCTCGAACAGCGCGCGCGGGAACTCGCCCGCGCGGTCGCGCTCGTCGACTCCGTCGTTGATGCCGGAGCTCCGGCAAAACTCGATCACCTCTTCGCGGAGAGCTTTCTGCTGGTCGGTGTGGTCGAAATTCATCGCTTCAATCGCCGCGCGCGATCGCGGCCAGGGTTTGGTAGTCGGTCTTGTCGGTCGAGGTCTTGGGCAGCGCGTCGAGGAAGGCGAAGCTGTCGGGCACCATGTAGCCGAGCATCGCCTTGTTGCAGAACAGCTTCATGGTGACGACGTTCGGCCTCTTGCCCCCGGCGTCCTCCCCCGTTACGACGAAGGCGCGGATATGGACGCCCGAATCGGGGTCGGGGACGGCGACCGCCGCCGCCTCGACCACCGCCGGGTGCTTGTAGAGCCCCGCCTCGACCTCGCCCAGCTCGACCCGGAAACCGCGCCGCTTCACCATCCGGTCGCGCCGCCCGACGTAGTCGAGCACGCCGCCGCCGAGGTCTTCGACGACGTCGCCGGTGCGGTACCAGCGCTTGCCATCCGCCTCCAGGAAAGCCGCCCCGGTCCGCTCCGGGAGGTTCCAGTAGCCGAGCATCACCGGCCCGCCGGCGATCAACAGTTCGCCCTCCTCGATCCGCGCCTCGACGTTCGAGCAGGGGGCGCCGATCGGGTACGGCTTCTCGCGCCCGGCCGGGATCTCGGCGGGGATCTCGTGCGCGGTGCAGACGTTGGTTTCGGTGGGGCCGTAGAGATTGAAGAAGCGGCGGCCGGGGAGCAGCTCGCGCAGCGCCCGCAGGTGCTTCACGGGGAACACCTCGCCCGCGAAGTTCACGACCCGCAGCTTCGACAGGTCGTGCTCGCCGAGCGCGCCGAACTCGGTCAACAGGCGCAACACCGTCGGCGTCGAATACCACATCGTGATGCCGTAATCGGCGATCACCGGCGCCAGTTCGCGCGCATTCTTGCCCAGCGCCTCGCCGATCAACACGATCGCCGCCCCGTGTTTGACCGGCACGTAGAGGTCGAGCACCGACAGGTCAAAGTGGAACGGCGCGTGCGAGGAGAAGCGGTCCCCCTCGGTCGGCGAAAAGGTCTCCGAACACCAGTCGACGAAGCTCAGGGCGTTCGCATGGGTCAGCATCACGCCCTTCGGTTGGCCGGTGGAACCCGAGGTGTAGAGGATGTAGGCCAGCCCCTCCGGCGACGGAACCCGCGGCGACGGCGCCCGCGCCTCGACCTCGCCTCCCGGCCCGACCACAGCCGCGACCCCGCAGTCGTCGAAGATGAACGCGTTGCGCTCGGCCGGGGCGCCGGCATCGACCGGCACGTAGGCGGCGCCGAGCTTGAGGATTGCGAACACGCCGGCCACCGAGTCGATCGACTTGGGCAAGCAGAGCCCCACGCGGTCGCCCGCGCCGACGCCGGCGGCGGCGAGCGCGGCCGCGAGCGCCTCGGCCCGCGCCGCGAGCTCGGCGTAGCTCACCTCGCCGCCGGCCGCGGGATCGAACACCGCGGGCCGCCCGGGGAACCGCGCCGCGGAGGCGTCGAGCAAATCGGAGAGCGACCGTCCCGCCGCGGCGTCTTTCGCTTGCCCCGACACGTTCAGGAGGCTTTCGAGGCGACCAGCTCGGCGATGGCGTCGAGCGTGTCGAGGTAGTCCGCGCCCATCTCGTGTGCCGCGAACTGCACGCCGTACTCGCCCTCGAGGTGGGCGACGAGGCGCGTCGTCGAGATGGAGTCGAGGATCCCCCCCGACATCAGCGGCGTGTCGTCGGCGAGGTCGTCCTCGCCCGCGCCGGGCAGGAACTCGGCGAGGAGGTAGGCTTTGATCTTCGGTTTGATCTCGTCGGCTGTCATCGGCGGCGACCCTAGCCGGGGGGCGCCGCGCTGCCAAGTGTTAGCTCGACCGAGAATCTCCTTGCCCGAATTCGCTGCTGTTCCACGATGCCTCCACCGATGATGGGAGACCTCGAAGAAGCCGAGAAGAACAGCAGGATGCGCGCCGGGCAGGCGCTGCTCGTCGCCTTTGAACTCGCCCTCGCGGTGTGGGTGCTCGACTTGGTGAACCTCGCCCCCACCGGCGAGGTCGGCGTGCTCGGTGGCATCTCATGGCTCTACGCGGCCGTCCCGTTGTTCCTCGTCAACGCGTTCGCACCGCTGAGGCTGCGCATGCCGCTGATGGTGTCCGCGACCTTCGCCATCGCCCTCGCGCTGCTCGGCCCGACCGCGGGCGGGATCCTCATCGCCGCCGGGCTGCTGATCCTCGCCGCCTGTCACCTGCCCCTGCCCTACATCTGGCGTGTCGCCGCGGTGGTGGTGATCGCCGGCGCCTTCGCCCTGGTGCGCGCTGGGACCATCGAGGGCGGCCGCTTCCTGGTCGCGGCGCTGCCGATCCTCGGCGCCATCTTCATGTTCCGGCTGGCGATCTACCTCTACGACATCCGCCAAGACAAGCCGGGGGCGACATCGGTGTGGCAGCGGATCGGCTATTTCTTCCTGCTGCCGGCGCCCCTCTTCCCCTTCTTCCCGACCCTCGACTACCGCACCTACCTGCGCTGCTACTACAGCCGGCCGGCCTTCGAGACCGCCCAGCTCGGGGCCCTCTGGATCGCCCGAGGCGTCGTCCACCTCGTGCTCTACCGGGCGGTCTACCACTACTACAACCTGCCCTCCAGCCACGTGGTCGATCTCGGCGGCGTCCTGCAGTATTGCCTGTACGGCTACCTCATCTACCTGCGCGTCTCGGGCCTGTTCCATCTGATCTCGGGGTCGCTGCGGCTGTTCGGATTCGAGCTGCCCGAGACGCACCGGCTCTACTTTTTCGCCTCCGGCTTCAGCGACTACTGGCGGCGCATC
This sequence comes from Verrucomicrobiia bacterium, assembly GCA_030430255.1. Lineage (GTDB taxonomy): Bacteria > Verrucomicrobiota > Verrucomicrobiia > Verrucomicrobiales > DEV007 > JAUIGD01. The sequence goes on along the minus strand of JAUIGD010000251.1, from coordinate 2,133 downwards.
AACATCTACTGGAAGGACTTCATGGCGAAGCTGTTCTTCTTCCCCTCCTACTCGGCGCTGCGCCGGACGGGATGGAACAACGCCGCCAAGGTGGCGGTGGCGACGATCATCGTCTTCGCCGCCACCACGGTCTTGCACTCTTACCAGTTCTTCTGGCTGCGCGGTGACTTCACCATCCACGAGACCGACTACTGGTTCTGGGGCATCCTCGGCGCCCTCGTGGTGATCGACAATTTCCTCGCCGAACGGCGCAAGCGGAAGCTTCCCGCGCACGGGTGGAACCTCCGTGCCGCCGCGGCCCTCAGCCTGCGGACGGCGGCGATGTTCGTCTTCCTCTGCCTGCTCTGGTCGCTGTGGTCGAGCCACACGCTGGCCAACTGGTGGGGCGTCATGAAACAATCGCGCAGCTTCGAGACGGCGGACATCGCCCTCCCGATCGGGCTGTTCGTCGCCGCGGTCGGGCTCGGGACGCTCGGCCAATACCTCAAGCACCGCGGCTTCGACCTCCTCCCCGAGCGCCCGGGCCTGCCGAGGTCGATCGTGTCGACGATCGCGCCGCTGGTCCTGCTGGGCTGCGTCTGGCAGTACCACTCCCTGATCGGCTTCCGCGGCAAGGCCGGCGAGGTGATCGAGATGGTGGCCTCGGACGAGCCCAACCTGCGCGACCAGCTGCAGAAGGAGGGGAGCTACTACCAGGGGCTGTTGTCGCGGGGCGAGGACGGCGAGGGGGAGGGGACCTTGAAGGAGGAGGTGCCGGAAGACATCCGCGAGCTCCGCTACACGCCCAACCTCCAGCGGGACAACATCTTCGGCGCCAAGTGGAATTCGAACCGCTGGGGGATGGCGGACAAGTTCTACAGCAAGCGCAAGACCGAGGGCGTCTACCGGATCGCCATCGCCGGCGCCTCGTACACCCTCGGCCGCGGCGTCGATCCCGGGAAGAACTTCGAGAGCCTGCTCGAGGCGCATTGCAACGCCGGCACCGACCCATGGATCGAGATCCTCAACTTCGCGCAAGCGGACACCTGCACCCTGCAGCGCTTGGCGAAGCTGGAACTCGAGATCCTCGATTTCCGCCCAGACGCATTCTACATCTTCTGCCACCCCGGCGAGGAGACGCGCAACGTCCACAAGCTCGCCGAGCTGATCCACAAGGGGCACGAGCTGACCTACCCCTACCTCGAGGACCTCGCCGCCCGGCTCGGCGTCGGCGAGGGCGACCCGAAAGACGACATCATCCGGGCGCTGCAGCCGCACACCCGGGATCTGATGGAGTTCGCCTACGGCGAGATGAAGCAGCTCTGCGACGAGCGCGGCATCAGGGCCGTTTGGGTCTACTACCCATTGGTGCGCACCAAGCGCGTCCTCGAGGCAGCCGAGATCAACGCCCCGACCGTCCGCGCCGCCGGGTTCGAGACGCTGATCCTCGACGGCGCCTACGGCGGCCTCGACCCGGACGCGATCAAGATCAGCGAGAACGACTTCCACCCCAACGAGATCGGCCACCGCCACGTCGCCAAGCGCCTGCTCGAACGGATGCAGGAGAAGCGGGCCGACCTCGGGCTCCCGGAGCGGTTCGACCGAGTAAAGCCTTTCAAACCTTAAGGCGTGATTGAAAACGCCTCGCGGCGCAAATCGTTGAACGAGGAAGAAGCGGCGGCTCCGCCGGGATCGGGTCGCCGCTCGGCGAGAGGTTTTGCCGCAGGCAAGGCGGGGCGAGAAACCTCTCGCTGGGGCACTCACCATTCGTTTCTAAACACGCCCTCGTCTTCGGCGGATGGAGTCGGAAATTGGGGATCGATGCTCGCTCAAGGAGACCCTGGCCCGGATCGATCACCACATCCGTAGGCGAGGCGCCGCCGATCGTTGATGCTGAGTAGGCGGCGGCAGGGATCGGCGAAGCGGCTGGGTGAACACCCTGCCCGAGCCGGTCACCACGCCAACGCCCTCAGCGTCAACGAGGGCAAGCCGCAGCCCGGAGCTTGGTGAGCGATCCGGGCTAGCTGCAATGCCTTTAGGGAAAGAGCGAAAGTAATTCTTGTACTTTTCCATAATAGGTATAGTTGGGGCGGATGCCGTGTCCGCATCCCAATCGTAGTAGTGGCTTTGTTAGTCAGTTTGAACGTCTCTTCG
>JAUIGD010000250.1 GCA_030430255.1 Verrucomicrobiia bacterium | reverse complement strand
CAGCGCCAGACGCGTCCCCCAGCGGTCGATGAACAAGCCCCAGACGATGTACATCGACGCGTAGCAGATCAAGAACGCCTGCACGACGTTGGAATACTCGATGTTCGAGAGCCCGAGTTCTTCGGTGATTTCCGGGGATTTGTCTCGAACAAAGGGAAGCTCGGAACGAACCTCGGTTTGGGGTATCGATTTCTGGAGCCCTACGAAATCGCTCAGTGAACTGCGGATGGAAGTCCGGCGCATCGCGAACCACCTTGAGGGGGCGAGATCGGACGCTTGGGTCGTCTGTGGCGCCTCCCGTCCGGTATTGGAGTGGTTCGCCGCTCGTGAGGAGCCCACGTTCGCGCTCTTCGGGCGAAGGGAGGGCTTGGCGGTCGCAGGGGCGGGGCCGGACAAGCCGTCGAGCTATGCGGCTGCCACCCGGCGACTGTTGGAACTCGGCCACCGGCGGATCGTGCTGATCGCCCGCACGGCGCGGCGCCTCCCCACCCCGGGGTTGACCGAGCAAGCGTTCCTCTCTGAGCTCCGTGCGGTCGGCGTCCATACGGGACCGTTCAACTTGCCGGCTTGGGAGGAGAGCGTGGGCGGCTTCCACCAGTGCGTCGACTCCCTCTTCGCCAAGACGCCCCCGACGGCTTTGGTTGTCGATGAGGCGCCGCTCTTCATCGCGGCTCTGCAACATCTGAACGGCCGCGGACTGAGGGTTCCCGAAGACGTCTCGATGGTCTGCACCGACGCCGACGCCGCCTTCGAGTGGTGCCACCCCTCCATCGCCCACATCGCCTGGGACTCCGCGCCGGTCGTTCGGCGAGCCGTGCGATGGGCAAAACACGTAGGTCTCGGCAAACGCGACCTGACCCAGACCCTCACCCGGTCGGAGTTCATCGAAGGCGGGACGATCGGGCCGGTGAAGGAGAAGTGACTACGGCGTCCGGCGGAACCGATAGAAACGCGGGCTCGCCGAGAACCCATCGGTGAAATCGATGGTCTCGCCCGTCGCCACTTTGCCCTCGCCGAGCGGCTGCCAGTGGACCAGATCGACGCTCCATTCGGCCTCGTAGCGAAAGCCGGGTTCGGCGGTCACAGTGAAGGTCAAGTTCGCACCCTGGACCGCGAAGGTCGGGGTCGGGTTGGCCGCGGACTCGGCGTTGAGCCCGCCCGGGCTCGGGCGGGCGAGCGCGACCATCGCGCCACCGGCGGAGACGCCCATCGTTTTGTCCTGCGACTGGCGGCCGAAGTCGACCCGGTCGATGAGTGTGCCGTCGGGCGCTGAGAGCAGGACGCTCTCGCCGTCGGCATCGAGCTTGAACCCGACGTGCAGGTCCGGGCGCGCCGCCAATTCGTTCTGCGCCGCCTCATCATCCGCCCAGACGAGCAGGTAGCCGCCTGCGGGAACCACGAAGCCTTGGGGGATTGCGAACTTGAAGGGCTCGTCGGGATCGTCGCTGATGAACCAGCCAGAGAGATCCGCCGCCGCGCCGGCCGGGTTGTGCAGTTCGATCCAGTCGTCGAAATCGCCGTCGGCGGGATCGGCGAGCGCGCTCCCGTTGGAAGCCATGAACTCATTGATCACGATCCCCGGCCAGCCGCCGCCCCCGGTGTAGGTCACGCTCAGGGTTTCGCTGGCGATCTCCGCGCCATCCCTGCCCAGCGCCCGCACGGTCAGCGCGTTCTCCCCGGGGCGCAGCGTGAACGGCGCGCTCCAATCCCCGACCGTCGCCCAATCCAGCGCGAGCGGGATGCCGTTGACTTCGATGCCGGCAGCCGCCACCGGCGCCGTCCCGGACAACTGGATCCGCTGCTGCCCGCCCGAGCTCCCGTCCGCCGGCGACTGCAGGACGAAGGGCCGGTTGACCGCTTCGAGTTGCGGTCGGATGAAGGCGGCGCGGGTGTCGATGAAGTCGGTGATCGACAGCGCGTCGGCACCGGCGACGAACGGCGAGTCGAAGCCCAACCCGGCCGCCGTGTACGCCGCGCGCTTCGCCTCCAGCAGCGGCGTCACGCCCGCGCTCGAGTAGAAGCTCCCGAGCGCCTCGTCCATCGCCCGCCAGTAGGACCGGACGAAGGCCGGCGTCTCATACATGCGCTTGAGGTTGGCGTCGACGTTGGAAGGGAACAGCGCCTGGTCCGGCGGGTCCCTGCTATCGACCCCGAGCCCGACATCGAGGTCCCACAGGAACAACACCCAGCCCGCTTCCTCCGGCTTGTAGAGGTAGGTGTTCTTGTAGTTGGTGTTCCCGAACGAATCCCAATAGGAAGCGAGGTCCATCATCGCCCAGGTGCGCATCCAGTTGTCCATGTCGATGATCTCCGAGAGCCGCTCTCGGTAGTCCGGCCCGGTGTGGTCGGCGCGCACCATCAGGTCGATGATGCTGGAGTCATCGAGGCGGGTGCGGCTGCCGCGGGAGCGTGCTCCGGTCGTCCAACGGTAGCGCGCCGCGCGGATCTCGCCGTCCGCCTCGAACACGTCGATGATGTTGCGAACGAAGGGCAGGATGCGGGCGCCGGCGTCGGTGGTCTCGTTGTCGTTGGCGGTCTTGAACAGCTCGCCCCGGTCGCCCGGGAAGTGCGACTCCACCAGCACGCCGTCGGGCTGCTCGGCGTCGTGGAAGATCCTCCCGCGGTTGCTGCCGCTCGTGGTGCGGCGCACGCCGTTCATGTAGAGGTAGATGTCGCGGCGGTGCAGGGTCGGGAGCCGCAGCTGGTCGAGGAACCAGTGCATGAGCTGCTCGCGCTGGTTGGTGGGGTCGCGCACCGGATGATCGAGGGTGAGCTTGTCGGCACCGAGGAAACGTTCGCCCGGCGGCAGCGCGACATCGTAGGAGACGGTGCCGCTCAGCGGGTGGCCGTTCGAATCCTTGTTGCCGCCGTAGTAGGCGCCGGCGCCGTAGAACGGCCGGGTGCCGTTGTAGACGAAGGTGATCGGGAACGGGTCGTTGCTGCGGAACGGCTGCGAATCCCAGTCGTTGAGTGAAGCCGCCGTGATCCACATCCGGTAGCTGGCGAAACTCGGCCCGCCCGCCGGGTCTCCGAAGCGGACCAAACACTCGCCGCCCGGCGGGAAGGCCGAAGTCGCCGGCGCCGCTCCCGCGTCTGCCGCGAGCACCTCGAAGGCGACCAGCGCGCCGGCAGACTGCCCGGGGATGGATGCCGAAAAGATGCCGTCGCCGGCCGTCAGGTCGGCCCCGGAGCCATCGTCGGTCATCGGCACGTCGAGCATGCCCGCCGCGGGGTCGATCCGGTAGCGCAGGGTCACGTCCCCCACCCCGTCCGGATCCGCGACCTGCGCATAGACGCTGGTCGGCTCGCCCGCCGCCGGCAACACGGGGCGATGGGTCACCGCGTCGATGTCGGGGCCGAGGTTGGCGAGCGCACGGCTGTTCACCGCCCCGGGCGTGCCGAGGTCCGTGGGCAACTCGAGCCGCCCGGCGGCCTCGAGCCAGTTGCCCCTCAGCCGCATCAGGAACTCCGGATGCCCCGCCAACCAACGCACCCTCGCCCGCAGGGTCGCCCGCGAACCGGCGCTCAAGGTCTGCTCCAGCGGCGCGCGGGCGCGGTTCGGACCGGTATCGCCGCGCTTGGTCGAAACGATCCGCAGCGCGTTCGAGCCCTCGAAGGCATCGCCGACCTCGAGGCCCGAGCGGCGCTGGTTGCCCTGGAAGAACCAACCGTTCACGCCGGACTCGAAGGTGCCGTTGGGCAAGACGTTCGAGCCGCCCTCGGGGATCACCTCGACCGCGTCCACCAGCGCCTCGCCGGGCCCGAGCAGGAACATCTGCACCTGGCTGGCCGGCGCGTTGCTGTTGCCGTGTGCCAGCGTGCCGGTGAATTCGATGGTCGTCCACGGCGCCTTGGCCGACTCGTCGCTATCCGCCCAGTTCGATGCCGCCAGCGAGTCGCCGCGCGGGTCGCGCCGCTCGAGGCTCGCACCGCGCCCGTCCGAGAAGCGGTGCCAGCGGTCGGCCTCGACGAACTCGACCGCGTCCTCGACCACGAGCACGCCGCCGTCTGGCCGCGACAGGGCCACGCGCTCGCCGCCGTTGGACAGATCCCCCCCATAGTCCCCCAACACCAGCGCCGGATCGAGCGAAGGGTGGTTGGCCAGAGCCCGCGACCGGTCCGCGGCGATCACCAGATACCCACCCGGCGCGATCTGCGAGCCCGGCGGGAAAACAAAGTCGATGCCGTCCGTGAAGGCCCAGCCGTCGAGGCTCACAGCGTCGGCGCCCGGGTTGTGCAGTTCGATCCACTCATCGGCGCCATCGTGGCTCGGCGCGTGAAACAGGATCTCGTTGATCACCACCGCCGGCGTCGCCATCGCCCGCAGCGGCGCATCGGCCCGCGACCGTGCGAACGGGACGTCCGTCGCCGCCGCCGGCAGCAGCACCGCATCGAGCACCCGCGTCCCGGAGGCGTCGGTCAGGTAGACGGCGTCGCCGGTCGAGTCGAGGGCGAAGCCCAGCTCGCTCTCGGTGAAGCGCAGGGTGCCGCCACCGGGGATCGAGGTCGATGCCGGGATTGCGAACCGGCCGAGCTCGTCGCGCGCGTCGCTGAGGGTGCAGTTCGAAACATCCACCGGCGTCGGCGCGGCGTTGCGCAGCTCGATGGAGTCCTCCAGCGGCGGGTCGGAATTGCTCAGCACCTGCGAGACGAAGACCTGATCGAGATCGGCGCCCGGGACGGGATCCGGCGCGCCGGGAGAGCCGCCGATACTGTGGCTCGCCGCCCAAGCGCGCACGTCGCGCTCGCCGTAGGACGGGCGCGCCAGCACCAGCGAATGTCCCGCGCCGTCCGCGGCCGCCGGCCAATGCCCGCGGTCGTCGTAATCGACCTGCTGCACGATCGCGCCGGAGGGTTTGCGCAGGCGCACCCGCCCGCCGTCGTTGGGCAGGTTGTTCAGCCAAGGACCGGCCACATCGCCGATCCCGAACTCCGCCTCCACGTCGGCCGGCACCCGCGCGACCACCAGGTAGCCCTGCGCCGGCACCGCAGATCCGGCGGGAAACGTGAACTCGATATCGCCGCCCAGCTGCCAGCCGGAGACATCCTCCGCCCAGGGGAGCGAATTGAACAGCTCGACGAACTCGATCTCGCGCCCGTCGGTCCGCTGCGCGGGATGGTAGAGGATCTCCGAGATCGCGATCCCGCCGCGTCGCGACGACGGCCCGATGGGCTCGTAGGTCAACTCCTCGCGGGTCGGGAACTTTGGGATGTCGATGGTGATGTCGGCCGGATCCGAGTCCACCGAGCCGTTGGCGTTGCTCACCCGCACGCTGTACCCGCCGTCCCGATCCCACCCCGCCGCGTCCAGGGTGAGGGTGGCCGAGGTCGCGCCCGCGATGGGCTGGCCATCGAGGAACCACTGATAGCTGAGCGGCCCGGCACCGGTCGCGACCACCTCGATCGCGAACTCCTCACCGCCATCCCAGGTGCCGCTGGGCCCGGAGGTGATCGTCGGCGGGGCGTCGGGATCGACCGCGCTGGCCGCCAGCTTGAAGCCGTTGATCGCCGACTGCGGAAGTCCGGCGGTGTTGCGCAACTGGAAGGTGCCAGCGGCGGTCGCGGTGATCTCGAACACCAGCGCGAACGACCCGTTGTCGACCAGCGGACTTTGGAAATTCACCGCGGCGCTCGCCGGTTGGCCATCGCCGCCGGTCACCGTCCATACTTTGTCCGAGGTGTCGCCCGCGCCGGGGTCCCAGGCGTAGAGCGTGAACTCGTACGCGTGGCCCGGATTCAAGCCACCGACATCGATGGTGAGCAACCCGGTCGGCGAAGTGGCGATCAACAAGTCTTCATACAGCCGCTGGAAGCTGTAGCCGGGCGGGGTGCCGTCGGTGCTGCCATTGCGGTTGGCCGGCAGGCCGAAGGTGGTGCTCGTCGTCAGCGTGACCGTCGTCGTGCCCGAACTCAACGCTGGATCGGTCGCGAAGTTCGCCGACGAACTCGTGCCGCTGAAGGCGCTCGGCCAGAGGGCGAAGCCGCCCATGTCGTCCTGGTTGAACTCGATCGACAGCAGCTCCGTCTGCGCGCTCGAGTGCCATGCGATCAGGTGGAACCAGGCGATGGAGGCAACGCGGAGGAGGGTCTTCTTTGCGGGCATCGGTCGGCTTGAAATCGCAGGCTAGGAGACTGTCGGACTTAGGACTTTCGAGCCCGAACGTTTTAGAATTTCGATCCAAATGGTCACGATGATGAGGAGCTGATCGAGATCAGCGACGAGACAGCGGGGCGATTTGGGCAAATTGTAAAACGATTCGCGCCGGAACGGGGAAGTCCGACAGGCTCCTAGCCTAGGGCAAGGCCTTGGATGCGCCTAGCCCGGATCGATCACCAAATCCGCAGGCGAGGCGCCGATCGTTGATGCTGAGTCGGCGGCGGCAGGGATCGGCGAAGCGGCTGGGTAGACACCCTGCCCGAGCCGTTCCCAACGGCAACACCCTCAGCATCAACGAGCGCAAACCGCAGCCCGGAGCTTGGTGAGCGATTCGGGCTAGCCCGACTTGGACCGAGTGGCGCTGGGTCAAGCCGGGTTCTCGGCGGTTGGGGTGGAGAACGGAACCGATGCTCGCTCCGGGCGATCCTCGTGGGTGCCGCCGTTTTCGCCGTGGGCGGTACAGCCCTTCGGAGCCGGGTTCCCAACCGGGGAGGCGGTGGGATCGTTCAACACGGAGGGCTCCGGAGACGCGGACCGCGGTGAGAGGCCCTTCGCGTTGCTCAGGGTGACAGCCCAGGAGTGGAATGTGGGGCGTGCGGCGGGTCACTACCCCCGCGGGGAAGCCGGTGTGTCATCCGGACAAGCGGAGCGCCGGAAGGACCCCGCCATGGAACCCGCGGGTCGAGCCCCGGGGACGCCCCGGAGGCCTTGACGGCCCCAAGCCAGCGGGCACCGAGACGCTGCCACCCGTCGATCCCTTTCATTAACCAAGCGCCATTCGACTTTGACCACACCACAGTGCCGGCAGTGGGGTGGCGACCGAACTTGGCAGGACGTTCATTCCGTCGCGGCGTCGCTCCCACCACCGCGCTGCGGTGGATTCATGTGCCGCAGCGCGGCGAGATCGGCGACTGAAAGTCACCGCTACGCCATCCCGAGCACCTCCATCGCCGCGTTGTGCCCGGGGATGCCGCTCACCGCCCCGCCGCGGCGCGCGGATGAGCCGCACATCAAGATGTTCGGGTGCGGGGTCTCGACCCCCCAAGTCCCCTCCTCCTCCGCCGACTCGGCGAAGGGCCAACTGAGGTCCCCGTGGAATATGTTGCCCTTGGGGAGCGCGAGTTCCCGCTCGAGATCGACGGCGCTCATCGCTTCGATGCACGGGGCGCCGGCGGCGTCGGTCGCCAGGCAGGAGGCGATGGGCTCCTCGAGGTGACGGTCGATCCCGGCCAGATAGCGCTCCAGCACCTCGGCGCGGGCGGCCTCATTGCCGCCCTCGAACAGCCGGTAGGGCATGTCCAAACCGAACAGGGTCAGCGTGTGAAAACCGCGTTGGCGAAGCGCGCTGCCGAGGATCGAAGGGTCGGTCAAGGTGTGGCAGTAGATCTCGCCGGGCGGGATCTCCGGGAGCTGCCCCGCCATGCCCTGCTGATAGGCGTCCCGCATCTGCTCGTAGCCCTCATCGATGTGCACCGTGCCGGCGAAGGCCTCGGTGGCCGCAACCCGCGACGAGCGGAGTTTCGGCAGGCGCTCGAGCAGCATGTTGACCTTGAACGCAGTCCCCTCGACACCTTCGCCCGCGTTCCCCTCCTCGCCGAGGAGCCGGGCGAGCACGTCGGCGGAGGCGTTGCAGAGGACCGTGCCGGCTTCGATCTCGATCTCGCCCCGATCGGTCTCGACGCTCACATTCGCAGCGCGGCGGCCGGGGTGGATCGCGGTCGCCCTCGCGTGGGTGACGAAGGTCACCCGCCCCGTTGCCAGCGCGACCCGGACGAGTTCGTCGACCAGGGCGCCCATTCCGCCGACCGGGACACGCCACTCGCCCGTGCCGCCGCCGATCAGGTGGTAGAGGAAACACCGGTTCTGAATCAACGAAGCGTCGTGCGGGTGCGTGGGGATCCCGATCCGCGCATCGGTGAACACCAGGCCGCGCACGAGGTCGTCGCCGATCGAGGCCTCGATGGCTTCGCCCAGCGGTTCCTCCACCAGCGACCGCCACGCCTCCCGCCCCTCGGCGCCCAGGCGCCGTTCCATTTCACCGCGCGAGACCAGCGGCTGCGTCAGGCTCGGCCAGGCGGCCGACGCGAGCTGCGCGGCCATCGCGTTGAGGCGCTGGTAGCCGCGGTAGTCGGCCTCGCCACCGGTGAGGCGACGGAAGGCCTCCCGGTTCCCGGCCGGATCGCCGTTGCGCAGCAACAGTTCGCGCCGGGCGCCGTCGGCACCGATGGCCGGGGTCCAGGACGCGGTCGGGCGCGACCGGAACTCGACCCGCAGCCCGAGGTCATCGACGATCTTTTGGGGGAACAGGCTGACCAGGTAGGAGTAGACCGACAGCCGGGCCTCGACGCCGTCGAACAGCGCCTTCGACCGCGTCGCCCCGCCGATCTCGGCGTTTCGTTCCAACACCACCACCGACCGCCCGGCCCGCGCGAGGTAGCAGGCCGCGACCAGTCCGTTGTGGCCGCCGCCGACCACGGCGATGTCGTATTGCGCGCCCTTCATCCGCCGTCGGGAGCACGCGTTCCCCAACCGCAACCCGCGGCAGCCCGCAGCCGGAGGTGGCGGCGACCGCTCCTACGCATCCCTCAGCCCGCTCATCGGCCCCGTGCTGTCCGCGAACTGTTCGACCGGCGCACCGACGGCGTCCAGCATCGACACGAACAGGTTCGCCAGCGGCACCTTCTTCGCGCCCTCGAAGTGGTGCAGGTTGCCGTGCTTGAAGCCGAGCGCATTCCCGCCCGCCACCTGGATCGGGTAGTTCTTGGTGCTGTGCGAGGCGTGCGGGTGGGCGGAGCCCCAGACGACGACGGTCCGGTCGAGCATGTTGCTGTCCCCTTCGGGGGTGTTCTTCAGCCGCTCGAGGAAGTAGGCGTGCTGCTTGGCACGCCAGTGGTCCCACCGTCCGGATTCGGTCGGGCGCTTGTGGGCGATGTCGTGGGTCGCCCCCTTGTAACCGAGCACGTAGTTCGCGTAGTTCCACATCTCGCTGCCGCTGGAATGTTCGCTCTCCAGCATCAGGGTCGCGAAACGCGTGGAGTCGGTCCGGAAGGCCAGGTAGAGCAGGTCGTACATGCAGCGCGTGTACTCCTCTGGCTCCTTGTGCGAGACCTCGAGGTTCAACCCCTTGGTATCGACGTCCGGCAGCGGCTGGTGCGTCCACTGGCTGGTGCGCTCGACCCGCCTCTCGAGGGCGCGGATGGAGTCGAGGTATTCCTCCATCTTGCGCTGGTCC
>JAUIGD010000664.1 GCA_030430255.1 Verrucomicrobiia bacterium | reverse complement strand
TGTTGCCGTTGGGAACGGCTCGGGCAGGGTGTCTACCCAGCCGCTTCGCCGATCCCTGCCGCCGCCTACTCAGCATCAACGATCGGCGGCGCCTCGCCTGCGGATGTGGTGATCGATCCGGGCTAGGCGACTGCATGGCGCGAAGCGCACCCGAGAAGGCGAAGCCAGACCGCAGAACCCGTAGGGATAAATCCGTGAGCCGATGAACAAGAACCTCATACCAGGCCGACACGGTGACACGGTGGGATGAGCTGGCTCAACACAGCGACTGCATGCGCGCAAGCGCAACCCGATGCGAAGCCAATCCGCAGAGCCTGACGAAGGAGGGATAAGCCCTGTGGTTTGGCCGCGGAGATCAATGCAGCGGCTGTGCGGAGGAGGGCTGTGCCCTGACCTGGGGCTCTCAGAATAGTGCCTGGCACTCATTGTCCTGCACTCATTGTCTCGGCACTCATTGTCTCGGCACTCATTGTCTCGTCACTCAGTGTCTCGCCGGGGGGGACGTGCCGGACCTGAGCCTTTCAGCGAAGTGCACGGATCGCTCGCAACAACGGGGGTTTCGACCCTGTTGCCGGAGGGCAGAAACGTGGCCTCCACATGATTGGCGCCGGGCTGATGCGGAACGGCCGCACGAGCAGCTTTGCTCCCCGACCATGCGTGGCTGAGGCTGCAAGCAGGGATGCTTGCGCTACGTGACTCCTCGGCCCCTTGTCGGAAGCGCCTGGCACAGCGGCGAGACGCCGCTGGCACGGACATCGGCGAGACGCCGATGCCACGTCGCACGCGGCTCTCGGGGGCGTCGGTGGGGCGTTGGCGCGATGGCGGCACGCGGGGACGCGTGCCCTCCGGCGCTGGGCGTCCGGTGGAGTGACGATGTGGCGAGAGCGTCCCGCTCCCATCGCGCGGGGTGCGGAGTGGGGGCACTTTTTGGGTTGCCCTTTACGCGGGTGGGCTTGCGGGCGGGAAATTGGGTCGGTCACGGCGGAGGCGGAGCTCCGCCCTCCAGCTGGAGGCAGGATGACCCTATCGCGTTGCCCCTCTTGCGGCTACTGAACCGATCGCGATGGAAACCTCCGCCGCGTCACTCCTCGGCCCGGTAGCTGTTGTGGGGTTCTTGGGTGGCGCCGGGGTCGGTGAAGGTTTCGCCGGCTGGGGTCTGGCCGGTCTCTAGCCAGGTCTGGAGGTCGGAGCTGCGGAGGATGCGGTAGGTCTTGCCGGGGATGCCGAGGACGTCGGCGCTGAAGCCGCTGATCTCCGAGAATCGGGGGTTGAGGAGGCGGGCCTCGACGAGTTCGGCGTCGTGGCTCACGACGGCTTGCCGGGCGCTGCCACCGTCGGGGTCGGCGGCGAGGATGGCGTCCTCGCCGCCGCGCGGGAAGATGACGATGTCGCGGAAGTCGCCGTCGGGCGCGCCCTCGGCGATCGCCGGGAAGGTGGCGGCCTCGCCGTCGGCGTCGAGGTAGGCGTAGTTGAGCAGCGAGACGCTGCCGCCGTTGGCCCAGGCGAGCAGGTAGCTGTGGGCGGAGCCGGCGGCGAGCGGGACGAGCTTCAACTCGGCGGCGAGTTCCTCGGGCAGGGTCGCGGTCGCGGGTTCCCAACTGCCCGTCGGTTCGTCGAGGAGGAGGACTTCGACGACGCCGGCGACGAGGCCGCGGGCGAGGGCGACGCGTTGGCCGGTGCCGCCGCTGAGGCTGAGCTCGCCGGCGGCGCCGGGGAGCGCGGGGAGGTTCGTGATCGCGCCGTCGGTGGTGTCCCAGAGGA
>JAUIGD010000249.1 GCA_030430255.1 Verrucomicrobiia bacterium | reverse complement strand
TGAAACGCTCGGTGGAGAGCGCTTGGGAGTTGTCGGCTTCTGGCATCGCGATAGATAGCTGTTTTTCAGGGGTGCGCTAGCCCGGATCGATCACCAAGCTCCGGGCTGCGGCTTGCCCTCGTTAATGCTGAGGGTGTTGCCGTTGGGAACGGCTCGGGCAGGGTGTCCACCCAGCCGCTTCGCCGATCCCTGCCGCCGCCTACTCGGCATCAACGAATGGCGGCGCCTCGCCTGCGGATGTGGTGATCGATCCGGGCTAGCATCGAGTTCGGGTTCAAAGGGCGGCCCGCGCGGCTTTGAGGACCTCGTCGTAGGGGATGTCGGCGATGGCTTCGGTCGGGCTCTGGACCACCTGCACCCCCGGGTTGGCGGGCGCCCAGACGGCCGGGTCGGTCGGGCCGAAGAGCAGGGTGCAGGGGCAACCGGCGGCGGCGGCGAGGTGGGAGACGCCGCTGTCGTGGCCGAGGAACGCGCGGCAGCCGGACAGCGCGGCGGCGAGGCGCGTGAGCGGCCAGGAGTCGGCGTGCAGGACGTCGATGCCCGCCGTGGCCCAGGCGCGCGCGACCGCCTCGCGCTTGGTCTCCTCGGCTTCGCCGGTGACGAGCAACAGCGGCACACCGAGTTCGGCGCCGAGCTGGATCCAGCGTTCGAGGTGCCAGTTCTTCATCGCGCCGCCGCTGCCGGGGTGGATCGCGACCCGGCCGCGCGCGGCCTCGAGTTCGGTCTCGAAGTTCGCGCCCGCGAAGCGCAGCGAGGGTGCGGGGTCGTCGAGGAACAGGCCGATTCCCTCCAGCGCCCGCGCCAGTTGGCGCGCCGCGTGTTCGCCGGTGGCGGGATCGACTTTGGCCAGCGCCTGCACCGGGTCGCGGACGCCAGCGCGCTCCAGGTTCGCGATGAAGTGGCCCTCCGGGTCGTGCAGGTGGCTGACCACCAGGTCGAAGCCCGCGAAGTACGCCGACCATTCCGGGTCGAGCTCCGTCCCCGGCGCGAAGAAGCCCGCCAGCGGCCCGTGCTCGATCGAGCGCGCGGCGTCCGCCAGGCCGGCGGCGATCGCCAGCTCGGCGTAGGGCTTGTAGCCGAGCACCTCCACGCGCGGGTCCGGCAGGTCGGCCCGCAGCAGGGCGATCGAGGGCAGGGTGAGGACGAAGTCGCCCAGCGCGCCGCCGCGGATGACGAGGACCTTGCCCATCGCTCGCGTCGCTCAGCGGCGCCGCCGCCGCAGGGCGCAAGTGAGCGCGGCCCCTAGCAACCAGATGGAAGCCGACGGCTCGGGCACGGCGACCAAGCGGCGCCCGGTCTCGGCCCAGTCAAAGTCGACCGTCGCGCCGAAGCTGGTGGTGTCGTCGACCGGCACGGAGAAATCGAGGGCGGTGCCCGCCGACGAGGGCCCGGCGTTGAGGTTGTCGAAGGTACCGCCGGTGAACGGCAGCGGCGAGTCGTCGCCCGCCACTTGGGTGATCGGGAAGGTGACGCCGAGCCCGGTCTCGATGAGGCTGCACACGGCGCCGAAGGCGTTGTCGGTGCAGCCGAGCGGGCCGGCGACGATGTCGTAGAGGCCGGGCCCCGTCTCGGCGTAGGCGGTGGTCGCCACCAGAGAGCCCGAGGACGGCGCGACCTGGGTGCCGGTCACCGGGCCGACGAGGTTGGCGGTCACCGTGACCGGGAAGATGCCGATGGTGATCTCGGTGGAGATGGCGATGTCCAGCTCGCCCGCGAAGGTGAAGTCGAAGATCCCCGCATCGCCGTCGCCGACCACGCCGAGCTCGTCGCTTTGAAAGCGCGCCACGAAGGAGCCGGAGTCGATGGTCAAACCCGGTGTCACGGTGAGGTCTTCGCCGCCCTGCGGGTTGGGCAAAGTGAAGGGGTCGATCGCCGCGCTGCCCGCGGTGAGCGCGTAATCGACCTCCACCACGGCCGCGCCGGCGGGGGCGATCAGGGCGGTGGCGAACAAGGCGGAGCAGAGGGACGTCGTCGGGCGCATGTCAGGAAAATGGGCGGCGAGTATGGGCAAAGCCGCGCGGCGCTGCACGCCGAAATTGTTTTGTTAGGGTTTGTGGATAGTTTGGTGGCCCGTGACATCGGCGTCCCGCCTCCGCGCCCGCCCGCCGGAGCGCGAGCATCCTGCTCGCCCCCGGACCGCATCGGCGGGACGCCGAGGCCGCGACCCACCCCGCTGGAGCGCGGAGCTCCGTCTCCGCCGTGTCTGATCCAATGCGCTCCCAGCCACCCCTCCGGCCAGAGGCAAACCAACCGCCCCGCGCCGCCGCCGCGATGACCGCCGTTCGCGGGACTCAGCGCGAGTATGACCGCCGGCAGGAACGCCGTGGCTCCCAACCCGAATCGCTCGCCAAGCGCCGGGCTGCGCTTCGCCTGCGGATGCGGTGATCGATCCGGGCCACGCAGGCACGAGGGCGGGACGCCCTCGGCACGGACATCGGCGGGACGCCGATGCCACGTCGCGGATAGACCGTTGCGCCGGTTCGGCTCGGGGCTTGGAGAGCTCTGCCGCGTCGCCGCCGGATTCACCAATCCACCCGTCCCCCATTTGCCTTTCGCGCCCATCTCGTTGAGGTAGCCCCCGCAGATCAACCCTCCCCCCCGGAGTACCGAAACGATGGAAATCCACACCGACGACTACGAAAAACTGGGCAGCTTCTACCTCGGCCGCGGCTATGATTTGAAAGCCGGTGAACTCGAGGAAGAGCTCATGCTCTACGACTCGAAGGATCTCGTGACCCACGGGGTGGTGTTGGGCATGACCGGCTCGGGCAAGACCGGCTTGTGCATGGCTCTGTTGGAGGAGGCGGCCATCGACGGCATCCCGGCGCTGGTGATCGACCCGAAGGGCGACATCGCCAACCTCATGCTCACCTTCCCCGAGTTCCGCGGCGAGGATTTCCGCCCGTGGATCAACGAGGACGACGCGATCAAGAAGGGCAAGACGCCCGACGAGTACGCCGCGGGTCAGGCCGAGCTCTGGCAGTCCGGCCTGGCGAAGTGGGGCCAGGACGCCGACCGCGTGCGCAAGCTGCGCGAGTGCGTCGATGTC
This sequence comes from Verrucomicrobiia bacterium, assembly GCA_030430255.1. Classification (GTDB taxonomy): domain Bacteria; phylum Verrucomicrobiota; class Verrucomicrobiia; order Verrucomicrobiales; family DEV007; genus JAUIGD01. The sequence goes on along the minus strand of JAUIGD010000249.1, from coordinate 6,364 downwards.
AACATCTTCACCCCCGGCAGCAACGCCGGCCTGCCGGTGTCCATCCTCGGCTCGCTCGACGCCCCGCCCTTCGAGGTCATCGACGACGCCGAGGCCTTCGCCGACCAGATCGAGGGCACCGTCACCGGCCTGCTCTCGCTGATGGGGATCGAGGCCGACCCGCTGCAGAGCCACGAGCACATCCTGATGTCCAACATCCTCGCGCACCGCTGGCGGGACGAGGAGAACCTCAGCATCGAGCGGCTGATCCTCGACATCCAGCAGCCGCCCTTCGACAAGGTCGGGGTGCTCGGCCTGGAGACCTTCTACCCGGAGAAAGACCGTGCCAAGCTGGCCCTGGCGTTGAACAACCTGCTCGCCTCGCCGGGCTTCGCGACCTGGCTGGAGGGCGAGCCGCTCGACATCAAAAACATGCTGCGCGCGCCCGACGGCCGGCCGCGGGTATCGATCTTCTCCATCGCCCACCTCAGCGATACGGAGCGGATGTTCTTCGTCTCCCTGCTGCTCAACAGCACGCTGGGTTGGATGCGCGCGCAGAGCGGCACCTCGTCGCTGCGGGCGCTGCTCTACATGGACGAGATCTACGGCTACCTGCCGCCGACGGCGAATCCGCCGAGCAAGAAGCCGATGATGACGATGCTCAAGCAGGCGCGCGCGTTCGGCTTGGGGGTTTTGTTGGCGACCCAGAACCCGGTCGACCTCGACTACAAGGCGCTGTCGAACATCGGCACCTGGTTCCTCGGGCGGCTGCAGACGGAGCGCGACAAGATGCGCGTGCTGGACGGGCTCGAGGGCGCGGCGGCGACGGGGGAGGGCGGCTTCGACCGCGGCGCGATGGAGGAGCTGCTGGCGGGGCTGGGCAGCCGCGTGTTCCTCGTCAACAACGTCCACGGCGACGGCCCGACCACCTTCCACGTGCGCTGGGTGATGAGCTACCTGCGCGGGCCGCTGACGCGCGGCCAGATCCGCAAGCTGATGAGGCCCAGACGGGACGCCGCCAAGGCCGCGCGGCGGGAGGCGACGCCCGACGCGGCGCGGGCGGAACCCGCCGAGGCGCCCGCACCCGCCGCCGGTCCGGCCGCCCCGGCGCCGGCGCCGGAGCGGGGCGGAGCCAAGGCCGCGCCGGCACCCGGGAAGGCGCCGGACGGGGGGCGCCCGCTGGTGCCGGCCTCGATCAAGCAGTTCTTCCTGCCGCTCGCCGACGCGCGCGGCGCGTCCGCCGAACTGATCTATCTGCCGGCGGTCTTGCGTTCGGCGCAGATCTACATCTCCGAGCCCAAGCTCGACCTCGAGGGCAACCACCACCGGACCGAGGTGGTGAAGATCGGCGGCGGAGACCGCGAGGTGGACTTCGACCAAGCGGTGCGGCTGTCCCCCGAGACGGCGCGCGCCCTGGTCGCCGACCCGCCGGTCCCGGGGCGCTTCGCCGAGCTGCCGGGCATCGCTCTGGAGGAGAAGAACTTCGAGGACTGGGGCGACGACTACCGCGACGGCCTCTACCGCGAGGGCGCCTTCGACGTGTTCCAGTCCAACGCCATCGGCAAGTGCTCGCGGCCGGGCGAGAGCGAGCGCGACTTCCGCGTGCGCCTGATCGACGCCGCCCGCGAGGAGCGCGACCGGCGCGTCGCCGCCCTGCGCGAGAAGTACGCGGGCAAGATCGAGAAGCTCGAGGGGCAGCTCGGGCGCGCGGTGGAGCACCTCGAGGAACAGAAGGCGCAGGCCGGGGCGGCGAAGATGCAGGGGGCGATCAACATCGGCTCGAGCATCCTGGGCGCTCTGTTGGGCGGGCGGCGGCGCGGCGTGTCGATGTCGCGCGTGCGCAGCGGCGGCAGTTCGGCCTCGCGGCTGATGAAGGAGCGGCGCGACGTCAAGAACGCCGAGGAGAAAGTCGAGGCGGTCGAGGCGAAGATCGCCGAGATGGAGCTGGAGCTGAAGGCGGAGATCGACGAGGCGCGCTCGGCGGTCGACCCGATGACGGAGGAGCTGGAGCGGGTCCGCATCAAGACCTTGAAGAAGAACATCGCCGTCGAGGCCTGCGGCATCGCCTGGCTGCCGTACTACCGCGAGGGCGAGTTCGAACTGGAGCCCGCCTGGGACGCGGCGGGGGCGCGGTGAGCGGGGACGCGCCGATGCCGCCCGGGCACCGGCTGCTCGGGTTCGAGGAGCTGCCGCCCGCGGCGATGCGAGAGCGCGCGGCGGGGTGCCTCGCCGAGGCGCGCCGCCGGCGCACGGTGCGCGCGTTCTCCTCGCGGCCGATCCCGGACGGCGTGCTCGAGGACTGCCTGCGGGTCGCCGGCACCGCGCCGAACGGGGCGAACCTCCAGCCCTGGCATTTCGCCGTCGTGCGCGACCCGGAGCGGAGGCGCGAGATCCGGGCCGCGGCCGAGGCGGAGGAGCGGCAGTTCTATCAGAAGCGGGCCAGCGGCGAATGGCTCGAGGCGCTCGCGCCGCTGGGCACCGACCCGGACAAGCCCTTCCTCGAGGCGGCGCCGGCGCTGGTGGCGATCTTCGTCCAGCCCGACCGGCCGGCCGCGACCGGGGGCGGGCGGACGCCGAACTACTATGCCAAGGAGTCGGTCGGGATCGCGACGGGGATGTTGATCGCCGCCCTGCACCGCTGCGGGCTGGCGAGCCTGACCCACACGCCGAGCCCGATGGGATTCCTCAACCGCATCTGTGAGCGCCCGCCGAACGAGAAGCCCTTCCTGTTGCTGGTGGTCGGCTACCCGGCCGAGGGCGCCACCTACCCGGCAGCGGCGGCGGACAAGAAGTCGCTCGGGGCGATCGCCAGTTTCCTTTGAGGCGCGCGGCAAACGGGGACGTTTGCCCTCCGGTGGGGCGGCGACGTGGCGGGAGCGTCCCGCTCCCATGGCGGCGGAGATGCCCTCGCGGCGGGACGCCGCCGGGACGGACCCCGGCGGGACGCCGATGTCACGCTTCAGGCTCTAGCGCGCCGCTGTGCGGCTGGGTTCTCGACCCCGCGGCGGCGGCCGATGTCGGCGAGCACGGTCAGCGACAGGGCGCTGCCGGTGTAGATGCCGAGCAGGGCGAACACCTTGCCCAAGGCCCTTTGCAACGCGGCGTCGCTGAACACATCGAGCACGTAGATCGTCCCGACCGCAGCCAGCGCGATCACCGCCAGCATGATCGAACAACGGAGGATGAAGAAGAGTTTGGCAGGCATGTCGGGAACCTATCCCGGCGCCGCCGCCGCTGCGATTACAAGATCGCGCCCGCTTTGCAAGACCCCCGAGCCGCCCCGGCTCAGCCGCCCAAGCCGGCGGTGACGGAGAACGGGACTTTGTGCTCGACGTAGTCGGCCCACAGCTCGAACTCGACGGTGATCTTGCCAGCCGGCTTCTTCGCCAGCGAGTAGCTGCGCCCGTAGGTGAACTTGTTGTTGAAGCCCATGCGGCTGCTGCCGGCGCCGCTCGACTCGATCTCCGCCCCGGCGGCGTCGAAGAACCTCACCGAGGCGACGCGCTCGATGGCGCGGTCCCGCGTCTCGAACTCCAGCTCCAGCGCGTGGTCGCCGAAGCTCGGCTCACCGACGCCCTCGACCTTCAACGCGATGCCCCCCACCTCGATTTCCGTCCCCTCGGCGAGCTCGAACGCCGCGGAGCGCTCCGCCTTCTTCTCGCTGGCGGTGCCGATCACCAGCACGCCTTCGGCGGACAGCGAAGTGGCGCCTGCAGCGGGCAGCCCGCTGGCCTCGATCTCCACCATCGCGGCGGCGCCGCTCTCCTCGACGCTGGGGAAGCTCGCGAACCCGTCGCCGTCGAATCCCTCCGTCTCCGTGAGCAAGTCCGTCCCCTTGTCGTCCTCGAACGCGGTCAGTTCGGAGTCGTCGAGGTTCAGATCGATCAACGCCCCCTCCCCGGGCAAGACCAACAGCGCGAGATCGGTGCCCGTGCCGAAGGTGTTGAAGGTGGCGAACGAGGACATGTTGCCGAAGGAATCACCGTCGCCCTTCTCGGGTTCGTAGGTCTCGCGGATCACGCGGATGCCGGCTGCCTTGATCGTCGGCTCGGCGGGGGAAGGGGTGGCGAGGGCGGCGAAGCCGAGCAAGACGGCGGTGAGGGATTGCGGGTGCATGGAGGCTGGCGGCGTGTTGGGTCGGTGTTGGGTGGTATCGATGGTGCGGAGGTCGTCCCCGCTACGGCACCGGGCTCAGCGCGCGCACGCGGACGAGGCGTTGCGGCGCTGTGGCGGAGACCGCATCGGGGAGGCGGCAGGTGACGATGACCGTGCCCGAACCGTCGTAGGGGTTCACACGGATCCTCTCGATGGACGAGGCGTCGTACCCCGTCCACCCGCCCGAACCGTCGGCGACCTCGATCATGTAGATCAAACCCCCGGCGGTCCCGAGCCTGCGCCGGAAGGTCACCGCGAAGTAATCGCCATCGACGAGCGTCTGCACCTGCGGCGTCGTGGCCGGGCGCGATGCCCCATCCCCGGGGAGCGAGCCGAAGGCGAACTCCTCGTAGTCGCCCGCGCCGTCGCCGTCATTGTCCCCGCCGCCCCCGCCGGCGCCGGTGCCGCCCAGATGGCGCTGCTCCCAGTCGTCGCCGAGCGTGTCGATGTCGGAGTCGCGGAACTTCGCCTCGCGTTTGAGCAGGGCTTTGAACGCTTCGTACTCGGTGCCGACCTGGAGGTCGTGGGCGGTGAGGTTGAAGGTTTCCAGATGCTCGTTCTCGGGCCCGAGGATGATGACGTCGCGATAGGCGGCGGACCAGGCGGCCTGGGCGTTCTCCGCGAAGGTGTCCTGCAGCCAGGGCAGCGACCGGCCGGCGGTCATCAACACGTTGCTCCCCGGCGAGTCGCGGAAGAAGTTGATGCCGAGCAGCTCGATCCGGTAGCCGGTCGGCTCGTCTTCGAGGTCGTCGGCGAGTACCTGCATGCGCCCGAACTGGGCGCGGCAGTAGCTTCATCCGGGGTCACCGAAATAGTAGGCCGAGACCTGGTGCTGGTAGTCGCGCGGCGAGACCGCCTGCCCGTGGCGAGGCGAGGCCGGGTTGTCGTCGATGAGGGAGAAGTCCGCGACCGGCTCGGCGGCGGGGAGGGTGGGGGCGATGCCGGCCAGGACCGCGATGATCGCGGCGGCTGAGGGAATGGGTTTCATCGGCGGGAGTCTACCACGCCGAGCGCGACCGGGGAAGCGGTTCTGGGGTCCCGCGCGGCGCCCGCTTGCGAATTCCCCGCCGGACCGTACCTTTGCGCACGGCGCCCCGGCGCCCCACCACACAAGACCCGCCATGCCCAACACCGCCCTTCGGATCCTCGGCGCCCCCGCGATCGGCGTCGGCCTCCTGTCCGCCCTGCTGCTCGCGCCTGCCGTCGACGCCAAGCTGTTGAAGAGCCGCCGCGTGCTCCCTGAGCCGGACAAGGAGGACCGCGAGACCATCATCCGCCTGCAGATCTTCCTCGACGAGGAGATGTTCGGCCCGGGCAAGATCGACGGCGCCATCGGCCAGTTCACGCGCAAGGCGGTCGCCCACTTCAACTTCAAGCACGGCCTCCAGCACGACAACTACTACAAGGTCGTCAACGACTCCGAGGAGAAGGTGAAGGAGCTCTACACCACCTACACCGTCGAGGAGTCGGCCTTCGAGTTCATCGCCAACATCCCCAGCGAGCCGTCGCAGCAGGCGGAGGTGCCCTACCTCGCCTACCGCAGCATCGAGGAGTTCATCGCCGAGCGCTACCACACCGACGAGCGCTTCCTGGCGAGGATCAACCCGGAGGTCAAGTGGTCGGCGGTGCGCGCCGGGGCCGAGATCAAGGTGCCCAACGTCACGCCCTTCCGCATCGAGGACATCGAGAAACACCAGAAGTTCGAGGAGGACGAGGCGCTCAGCAAGCGGCTGGCGATCGTCGACACCAGCCAGAAACTGGTCGCGATCTGGGAGGGCGAGGACTTGATCGCCACCTTCCCCGTGACGCCGGGCCAGGAGAAGTTCATCCACCGCGGCTCGTGGACGATGCGCAACATGGTCACCACGCCGGAGTTCCGCTGGGACCGGTCGATGCTCGACACCGGCCAGCGCAGCGACACCTACTACCAGCTCCCCCCGGGGCCGAACTCGCCGGTGGGCATCTTCTGGGCCGGCCTCAGCAAAGCGGGGATCGGCCTGCACGGCACCGCCTACCCGCACACGATCGGCCGCTCGCGCAGCGCCGGCTGCGTGCGCTTGGCGAACTGGGACGCCGTGCGCCTCTCGGGCCTGATCCGCCCCGGCGCGACGGTCGAGATGCGGTGACGGCGCCCGGGGGCAGCGGTCCCCCGCCGATCGCCGCGGCCGCGGCCCCGCCGTTGCGCCGACCGGACGGCGCGGGCGGCCCGCCCGCACGGGCACGGGTCGCC
>JAUIGD010000663.1 GCA_030430255.1 Verrucomicrobiia bacterium | reverse complement strand
GGAGAATGTTCAGGATCTGCGCCCGCACCTCCGGCACCGCGTAGCTGAGGTAGAAAGTCGGCGTCCCGTCCTTGTCGATGCAGCGCCATTCGGGATGCGCGTAGTAGAAACGACTGTTGAAGGTCTCCTCGTAGGGCATCGATCCCACCCAGCCACCGGGCCGCAGGATGACGTGGAATTCCGCCCCCTGCTCGCGGGCCGCGTCGCGGGCGACCTGCAGCGGATTCACCCCCGCATCGAAGAGCGCCTCGAGTGACTCGGTGTAGCCCGCGTAGTCGTCGCTCGGAAAATCGTCCGTGCCCTCGCCGGGATAGGTGCCGAACTCGCTGGGATAGTTCACCAGGTCGGCACCGGTCACCTGGAACCACCACCGGCCGAAGTCGCCGCCCTCGAACCCGCGGAACTCCTCCGCCAGCTGCGCCGCGGTGACCGGTCGGAAGGGCCAGATCCAGCTGTGCCCGTCAAAGGTCGCGATGGCGGTCCGTTTCTCGGAAGGCGCCCGCGCCTCCGCAAACTCCGCTTCGCTCAGGGGAACGGTCCTCACGTAGCAGAGCGTCGCCGGGCGGTCGCGCAGCGGGGCGATCTCCAGAGACTGCCCCGTCAGGTTCGCCACCCCCAGGTAGCAGTCTTCGATCACCGCGCGCCGGTTCGCGAGGAGCGGCAGGTGATTGGCGAGCCGCCTGAAGACCGCTTCGTCGTCGAGCCGGGCCTTCAATCCGTTCTCGCCCGTGCCGAAGCCGCCCGACGTCGTCGCCAGTCCCAGGTAGATCGCGTGCGGCCCCCGCTCGGGCAGCGCCAGCCGCACCGGCTCCGGATTCGTGGCATGATAGATCGACAGCGCCGTCCCGGAAAAGTCCGCCGTGGCGAAAGGGATCGCCTTCCACTTTCCCTTCTGCCGCTTCCCGGTGATCACCGCCGAGGCCGGCTCGACCTCGGCCAGGTCGGTGTGGAGCGTCGCCTCGGCCGACCGCTCCCAACGTCGGGAGTCGTGGCGGAAGAATTCCTCGTCCCCCAGCCCCGCGACGGGGCCGACGATTAGCAATGCGATGAACGACGCGCGGATCATGAGAAGTTCGATTGCGGCGAAGAAAACCGGCGAGAGCCATCATTTCATCGCATACTCTTCCTTCCGTCGATCCCAATCGCACCGGTGCACATTTCTCGCGAAAATTCGCGACTTTACTCCCCCGCGTACGCTACACCGACGGCAAGTCGTCAATCTCGCCGAACCCCGTTCCCATGGAAGCCGCCCGCCGTCTCCGCGAAAAGATTCACCGCCCCGACACCATCGTCACCGGCGCCCTGGCCACCTTCCATTTCTGGCCCGGGCTGGTCGAGCTGGCCATGCGGGCCGGACTCGACTACCTCATCATCGATCTCGAGCACCTCACCCACGATCACCGCGCCGTCGCCGACGCCTGCGCCATCGGTCGGCGCGAGCACTTTCCCGTCCTCATCCGCCCCGCCGCCGCCGAGTTCACCCCGCTGCGCCTCGCCATGGACCTCGGCCCCTGCGGCCTGCTGGTGCCCTACGTCGAGACGCTCGACACCATGCGGACCATCGAGGAAGCCGTCCATCTCAAGCCCCGCGGCCGCCGTCGTCCCGGGGGACCGGGCAACCTCTGGGTCGATGACGTGAACTACGACACCTGGCGCGCCACCGTCGAGGATCACCTCGTCGTCCTGCCCCAGATCGAGAGCCGTGTCGGGCTGGAAAACGCACCCGCCATCGCCGCTCATCCCCTCACCATCGCCATCGCCGTCGGCCCCTAC
>JAUIGD010000248.1 GCA_030430255.1 Verrucomicrobiia bacterium | reverse complement strand
CGAGCCACAGCCCGGAGCTTGGTGATCGGTTCGGGTTAGCCTGGATCGATCCGCCCTATGCCACCACCTCCAGCACCGGCTCGCCGCTGGAGATCATGAGCGGCCGGTCCTGCGTGTCGTGGATCATCGCCCTCGGGTCGATGCCCATCAGGTGGTAGATCGTCGCCGCCAGGTCTTCCGGCGTCACCGCGTCCTCGGCCGGTTCGGCGGCGTGCTTGTCGGACTTCCCGTAGACGAAGCCGCGCTTGACGCCGCCGCCCGCTAACAAGACGCTGTAACACTTCGGCCAGTGGTCGCGGCTGGCGTTCTTGTTGATCTTCGGCGTCCGCCCGAACTCGCCCATCCACACGACGAGCGTGTCGTCGAGCATGCCGCGCTGGTCGAGGTCCTCGATGAGCGTCGGCAGCGTCTGGTCGGTGATCGGCAGGTGGTAGCCCTCGACGATCGGGTACATGCGCGTGTTGTCGAAGCCGTGCGTGTCCCAGCCGCCGTCGCCGATCTTCCGCCCGCCGATGCTCGCCGAGAAATAGCAGGTGGTGAACTTCACCCCCGCCTCGGCGAGCCGGCGCGACAGCAGGCAGCCCTGGCCGTAGGTCGTGCGTCCGTACTTCTCGCGCAGCCAGTCCGGCTCGCGCGAGAGGTCGAAGGCCTGCCGGACCCGCGGCGACTCGAGCATGGCGAGCGCCGATTGGTAGTAGTCGTCGAGCCCGCGCGCCTCCGCGGAATACTCCAGCATCCGCGACTGCGCGTCGACGATCCCCTGCAGGCCGCGCCGCGCCATGACGCGCTCCAGCGTGAGACCCGCGGGGAGGCTCAGCTCCGGCAGGCGGAAGTCGGCCCCGTTCGGGTCGCGCGGGATGAACAGCGGGTCGTGCTGTTTGCCCAAAAAACTCGCGTGCTGGCCCGGCGTGCGCGAGCCGTCGGCGATCACGTGCGGGTAGGAGACGAAGGTGGGGATGCTCGCGTCGGCGTTCGGCGCCAGCTTGCTGACCACCGAACCATAGGCGGGGTAGAGGTCGGGCAGGTCGCGCAGGCGCTGGTCGTCGGTCGGCGGGCGGTGCCCCGAGAGCGCGTAGTAGCCCGCCGAGTTGTGGTTGTTCATGGTGTGGTGGACCGTGCGGATCACGGTGCACTTGTCCATGTGCTTCGCCATGCGCGGCAGGTGCTCGCAGATCTCGATGTCCGGGCAGCTGGTGCGGATTTGGCCGTGTGGCGAGCGGTATTCCTTCTCCGCGTCCGGCTTCATGTCGAGGATGTCGATCTGGCTCGGCCCGCCCCACTGGAAGAGGAAGATCACCGACTTCGCCCGCGGCGCGATCTTCGCCCGCGTCGCCTCCGCGCCGCGCAGCAGGCCGGGCATCGTCATCCCCAGCAAGCCCGCGCCGCCGACGCGCAGCAGGTCGCGCCGCGCGAAGGCGGCCTGGCGGAAACTAGGGCAGGACGGGTCGCTCATGGCAGTCGGAAATTGGCAGATCCGGCGGCCGCCCGCAACCGGACGGCATCTGGGGGGTAACTGCCTACCGCCCGATCATCTCCCGGTAAACTTCGCCCAGTTCCTCGTGGTACTCGCGGTAGCTGGGGAACTGCATCTCCATGTTGTCCGCGTCCCAGGCCGAGTAGGCGGCGAGCAGTTCCGAGACCACGTCCGGGTGTGCCTTGGCGATGTTCTCCGCTTCGCCGACATCGCCCGAGAGGTCGAACAGCGCCGGGTCGAAGCCCTTCATCTGCAGCAGCTTCCACTTCCCCGAGCGCACCGCCCAGCCCTCGCCATCGCCCTTGCGCCAGAACAGCTCCCGGTGTGGCGGCCCCGCCCGTTCCCCTTTGAAGAAGGGGATCAGATTGACCCCGTCGAACTCCGGCCGGCCCTCGATCGGCACCCCGGCCAGCGCCAGCGCGGTGCAGCTGATGTCGATCGAGTTCACCGGCTCGCGGTAGGTCTCGCCCGCCTTCAACACCGCCGGCATCGAGACCACGAGCGGCACCCGCACGCCGCCCTCGAAGACGTCGCCCTTCTGCCCCCGCAGCGGCCCGTTGTCGGAGGCGTTCGACTTCTCCGGGCCGCCGTTGTCGCTGAGGAAGGCCACCAGGGTCCGCTCGCGCACGCCGCTCTCCTCGAGCTGCCCCAGCACGCGGCCGATGCCCGCGTCCATCGCCGCCACCATGGCCGCGTACGTCCTCCGCTTCGGATCGTCGATGTGCGCACACTTGGCCAACCATTCGTCCGGCGCCTGCAGCGGCGTGTGCGGGGCGTTGTAGGCGAGGTAGAGGAAGAAGGGCCGCTCGCCGCCGGCGCGCGCGTCGATGAACTCGACCGCCGCATCGCTCAGCCGGTCGGTCAGATACCCGTCCAGACCCTCCGGCTGCCCGTCGCGTTGCAGCGCGTCTTTGTAGCCCTCGTGCACCGGCTTGGAGAGGTCGACCTCGAAGTAGTCGTGGCCGCCGCCGAGGAAGCCGTAGTGGTGGTCGAAGCCGCGCCGCAAGGGGTGGTAGGAATGCGAGGCACCGAGGTGCCACTTGCCGATCGCGGCGGTGACGTAGCCGCGCCCCTGGAGCCGCTGGGCGACCGTCGTCTCCCTCTTCGCCAGCCCGATGAAATCGTTCTGCGGCGCGTAGGGCACGTTCGAGACGTAGCCGAAGCGCTGCTGATAGCGCCCGGTCAGGAAGCCGGCGCGCATCGGCGAACAGAAGGGGTGCGAACTGTAGCCGTCGGTGCAACGCACGCCGCCCGCGGCGAGCGCGTCGAGGTGCGGCGTCGCGATGTCCTCGGCACCTTGGAACCCGACGTCCGCGTAGCCGAGGTCGTCGGCGACGATGAGGACGATGTTCGGACGCTCGGGCGCGGCGTCGGCGGCCGCGCCGACGAGGGCGAGCAGAACGAGGGCGAGCAGGCGGGGCGGGGTCATGGCGCGAAGCCTACCGCGCCGCCCCGCGGGCGGGAACGCAAATCGCGGGACTTTTTCGCAGAAAGTTGTCGGATCGCGTCGCGCAGTTCGTTCTGGCTTGTGACGATCCGATGCGGGACGCTACCGACATGACTTCCTCCGAGGACCGCGAGCTGCTCCAGCAGTTCGTCGGGGGGGCCTCGGCGCCGGCCTTCGAAGAGCTGGTGCGCCGCCACCTCGACCCGGTGTTCTCCGCCGCGCTGCGCCGCGTGAACGGCGACCGCGCCCTCGCCGAGGACGTGACCCAGACCGTCTTCGCCGACTTCGCCCGCAAGGCGCGGCGCGTCCCGCCCGACATGCCGCCGGGCGGCTGGCTCCACCGGCACACCGGCTTCGTCGCCTCGAAGATGATCGACAAGGAGCGCCGACGCCGGAACCGCGAACACCAGGCCGCCACCATGGACGCCACCCTCCCCCAGAAAGGCGACGCCGATTGGGCCGCCACCGCCCCCCTCCTCGACGCCGCCATGGACACCCTGTCCCCGGCGGACCGCGACGCCATCGTGCTGCGCTTCTTCGAGGCAAAGGACTACCGCGCGATCGGCACAGCGCTGGGGGTGGGCGAAGACACCGCCCAGAAGCGGGTCAGCCGGGCGATCGACAAGCTGCGGGGCGCGCTGTCTCGGCGCGGCGTCACCAGCACCGGCGGGGCATTGGCGGCGCTGATGCTGACGAACTCCGTGCACGCGGCGCCGGCCGCGCTGGCGGACAGAGTCGCCGGGCGCGCGCTCGCGGGCGCCGCCAATGCGGGCGGAACGCTGGTCGGCGCCCTGGCCGGGATGGGCGCGGCGGCGAGGTTCAAGGCGGGGGCAGCGCTCGCCGGGGTGGCGGTCGCCGCCGCGGTCGCCGGCTCGCAGCTGACGGCTCCCCGGGACGCCTCGCCCAGCGTCCCGGACACCGATGGGGAAGCGACACCAAGCCCGGCCGCACCTCCGAGCACCTTGGCGAACCACGCCGGCGGGCGCCGGGCCGCGGTCCCCGGATCCGGGCGGAGCGTCGCCGAGATCGTCGAGGACGCCGCCGCGCTCTGGCGCGGCGGCCGCCAAGGCGTCACCGCGTCGGCCGAGGCGCTGGCGCTGTTGGGGCAGCTCACACCGGCCCAGATCGAGGAGGCGCTCGCGCTCGCCGGGGCGCTGCCGGACCGTGCGGCCTCCACCTTGGTCACCAAGAATCTGCTGGTCCACTGGACCGAGCGCGACCCGCTCGCGGCGCTCCGCTGGGCGCAGCACGACGCCTCGCTGGAACGCCCGGCCGATGTCATCGACGGCATGCTGAACACCTGGGCCGCGTGCGACCCCGTCGCGGTGCTCAACTGGGGCGGCAAGACCGGCACGGGCTCCATCCGCCGCTCACCGCTCAGCGAGTCCGTGCTCGGCACGGTCTTCCGCAGCCTCGCCGAGACCGACCCCGACGGGGCGATGACCAACCTCATGCGGCTGCAGAACCCCAACGAACGCGGCCAGGCCCTGCGCGACGCCCTCGACACCGTGCAGACCGAGGAAGAGCGGGAGGCGGTGGAGGTGCGCATCGGCAAGATCGAATTCGACGACGTCCGCATCCAGGCGCGGCGGGCCTTCGTCGAGCAGTGGGCGCGGCACGACCCGGGCGCCGCCGCCGGGTACGTCACCGCCGCCGAACCCGCCTGGGAGCGCACGCGCCTGATGGACAGCTTGGGCATGACCTGGATGCAGAGCGACCCCGCCGCCGCCGCCGCCTGGTGGACCGGGCACGCGCCCGGCCCCGACACCCTGGTCAAGATCATCAACGTCTGGGCGCAGAGCGACCCGCGCGCGGCCGGGGGTTGGCTCGACTCCCAGGGGCGAGGCCCCGCGACCGACACCGCGCGCACCACCTTCGCCCGGCAGATCGCCGACCTCGACCCCGAGAACGCCCTGCTCTGGGCCGACTCCGTCACCGACCCGACCTCCCGCGAGGAGGCGATCGACCACATCTTCACCAACTGGCGCACCCGCGAGCCCGCCGCCGCCGAGCAGTTTCTCACCGAAGCGGGATGGTCCGCCGAACGCACCGGCCGCCTGCGCAACCTTCCTAACAAACACCAAACCGAACTGCCATGAAACGTCCTACCCTGTTGACCACCGCCGGGCTCCTCTTCGCCACGGGCCACCTCGCCTTCGCCAAAGGCGCCCCGCCGCAAGAGGGGGCCGATTGGAACGACCGGATCTCCTCCGCCTACATCGGCGAGAACCTGCGCGTCGTGCTCTTCGAAGACGCCGGTTTCGCCGGCGAACGCTTCGAGCTCCTCGGCAAGCAGATCGCCAGAGCCGGCAACGGCGCCTTCCCCGACCTCGCGGCGCCCGGCTGGGGCGACCGCGCCGGCTCGCTCAAAGTGCTCGACGGGCGCAGCGACCGCGAGGGCCGCGCGCCCGGTTCGACCTTGCGCGCCGTCTTCTACGCCGACGCCGAATACCTCGGCCAATCGTTTTCGCTCGCCGCCGGCGAGGAGGTCGCCGACCTGGCGAGCGTCCGCCTCCCCGGCGAGAGCGCCGATTACCGCGTGCACGAGTGGGGCACCTTCACCATGCTGCAGGGCTCCGACGGCGTCCCGGTCGCCTGGTATCAGGCGCCGGACAAGCTCGTCGATCTGCCGCCCTTCGTCGCCCGCGCCTTCTTCGGCAAATCGGGGACCGGTCAGGGCTTGGACATCGTCCGCATGGAGACGCCGGTGCTGTATTTCTATCCCGGGGAGCAGATGGACATCAGCGTGGCGGCCACCTACAACGGCGGGCGCATCACGGAGATCTTCCCGCACGCGCAGCTGGCCGTCCCGGGGATGACGCAGTGGCGCGGCACCCTGCTGCCCCCCGACTCGCCCGAGCGCGCCTTTGTCCCCGCCGCCGACGGTCCGACCGGCGCCCACTACGCCGCCGCCCGCGCCGTGCCGGACGCGTGGTTGTTCCGGGCGCACCCCCACCCGCCGCGCGCAGGGCACGGGCTCTACGACCCCGAGGAGGAAACACCCGAAGCGGGTTCACCCGATCGGCCGGAGCCGATCGACCACTTCATCTTTTACCGCGGCGCCGGCGACAGCGGCAGCCTCTACATCAACATCCGCCAAGGCAGCACGCCGGGCGAGTACACGCTCGCCAACTACACCGGCCACGCGGTCCCCAAGCTGTTCGCCCTGCGCGTCCGCGACGGCCAGAGCGCGTGGCTCGCGCTCGACGACCTGCTGCCCATCGACTACGCCGACGGCAAGGCGATCAACCACCAGACGTTCGCCTTCCCTGCCCCGGCCGGGCCGACACCCGAAGTCGCCGCCTCGATCCGCGCCGCGATGGTCGACGAGCTCGACGCCGAGGGCCTGACCCGCGCCGAGGCGGAGGCGATGGTCGCGACCTGGGACGACCTCTGGTTCACCGAGCCCGGCACCCGCGTGCTCGCCGTGCTGCCACAAGCCATCCCCGACTCCATGCTGCCGCTCGAGATCCAACCCGCGCCGGCGGCGGTCGAGCGCGTGTTCGTCGGCCGCTACGAACTCTTCACCCGCGAACAGGAGGCGGAACTGATGGCCCTGGTGAACGCACCGGGGGCGGGCGACGACGACCCTGTCGTCGCCGCGGACGAACTGCGCGCGATGCAGCTGGGGCGCTATGCCGCCGGCGGCGCCGAGCGGGCGATGACCTTGGTGCGCCGGGAGATGCAGACCCGTTTCGCCAAGCTCACCAGGCTCGCCGACGAGCGGGAGCGCGCCAGAGAGGAGGTTGCCGCGGCCGAGTGAGCGGCCGGCCGGGGCGTTCTCAGTAGGGGTAGAAATCCAAGTCGAACCAAGCCCCGTAGCTGGAGCCGCTCCCGCCCATGGCGATCGATTTGCGCTTCTGGCCGTTGGCGACCGCCTGCGACAGCATGGAGCTGTTCAGCCGGAAGGCCCAGTGGCCGATCTTGTCACACCCGATGTGGCTGAACCACCAGCCGAACGAGTCGTGGTGGTCGCGGACGTAATTGACCACCTGCGCCTGGCTCCAGCCCGCCTGCCAAGCCCCCGTCGCCAAGAAGGCCATCTGCTGAAGCTTGTGCTGGTAGAACGTCGCCACGGGATCGACATGCGAATCGTACTCCCGCATGCAGAACACATACCAGGTGTCCGCGACGGCGGGGAGGTTCGCGGGGCCGTTCCACTTCGCCAGGAGATGCTGCGGCCAGTGCGCGTCGCCATCGCCGAACGAACGCATCCCTGAGCTGACCTCCGCCACGGATACCTTGTCGTCGGAGAACTGGAACCGAAGGACCACCCAGTGGATCTCGTCCTTGCCCGGCCCCGAGGTGGTGTCATAGCACTTGATGCGCTTGAGCTTGAACTGCAGCTCGCCAGCCGGGAGCGGCCACTGGGTCTCCGGCTCGCGCACGACGAAGGTGAAGGTGTTGGAGGGCCAGCCGACGATGTTGCCGTCGTCATCCTCCTCGTAGAGCCTGACGAAGAACGGCTCCGGCGGCTCGATGCCGTAGATCCCCTGTTTGGCGAAATCCATCCAGAACGAGACCTGCGCGCCCTGGTCGGCGGACCAGGGGTTGTCGATCCAGCCGACCACGGAATGGTTGGTCGGCGGGGTGTAGGCTGAGGGGTCGCTGAACGGGGTGCGCTGGATGACGTAGCGCGCCCGCTTCGCCGCCTTGTTCGCACGCACCCAAGCGACCGGCACCTTCAAGCTCTCGCCGTAGATGGCGCTCGCCGAAGTCTGCTTATCGGCACCGGGGGCGATGAGGAACAGCCCAGGGCGCTGGTAGAGCTCCTTGAGGTTCTCGAGCACGCCGATCCCACCGCTCGCGCCCGTGTCGCCGCTGAGGACACCGAAGGCGCCGCCCCCGGTGAGCGGCGCCACCCCGTCATGCCAGATCGGCGCCTCGCCAACCCCCGACGGCACCCCGACGCGCATCCCCATCCCGCCGCGCAGATAGAGCGAGAGGACGTCGTCCCGGATCGCCCCATCGAACCGGAAGCTCCCCTCCGGCGAGAGCGCCAAGTCCGGGAAGGGCCGCGTCTTGACCCGGAAGAGCGCTCCGGGCTGCTCGGACCAGACATGGAATTCCGCAGCGCCATCCGGCGACAAGACCTCGTCCTCCGCAGGCTGCCAGCCGCCGCCCGCAACGCGGGTCTCGACGCTGACCAGGTGGTGCTTCGGGACGTCGGCCTCGATATGGAACAGGGTCCCCCTCCCCGTCCGCTGGGCGTCGAACGCGACCACCCTCGCCTCGGGCGCCCGCGTGCGGCCGGGATCGCCCGGGCCGGCCGGGAGCCGTTGGGCGGGCAGGGACGGCGTCGTGAGCGCGACGGCCGAGAACATGGCGAAGGGGAGGAGGGGCGACGTCTGCATGAACCTTCGACGGCCGAGACGATCCCCCATGCGGGCGCGGTGAAAAAAAGTTCGCCCCCCGCGTCACACCGACCCGGCGCTTCCCCCCTAAGGGAGGTGACGGCGCTGAACACACAGCCCGAAACGAACCAAAACACCATCCACATCAACAACGCAGACCCATGAACACCAAATCCATCCTCAGCCTCGCCCTCGCCGCGCTCTTCGCCCTGGTCGCCACCCCGGGAACCGCCTCCGCCGGCATCGTCCACACCGACCGCGTCAACGCCAACTGCACCGACGTCTACGAGTTCACCCTACCGGGCGGCGAATGGACACGGATCACGGTCGATGGGGACGGCGACACCGACCTCGACCTGTTCATCTACGACGAGCGCGGCCGCCTCATCGACTCCGACGAGGACGACACCGACTACTGCGTCGTCTCGGTCCGCCCCCGCAGGACGGCCAAATACACCATCAAGATCAAAAACTGGGGTGACGTCTACAACGAGTATCAGATGACCATCGAGTGAGGCCACCCGCCGGATCGGGAGGGAGAAACCAGGAGGGTCGCCCCGGAAGGGGCGGCCCTCCTCCGGTGTTTGGCCAAGCATCCGCGGTGGCGGTTTGGGACTGCGCAAGCCGCAGCCCGGAGCGGGGTGAGCGATTCGGGCGGGGTCGGATGGCGCTTGGTCAAGGATCCGCATCGACGGGTGTGCCCGCTCGCTTGGAGCCGTCAAGGCATCCGGGGCATTCCGGTAGCTCGGCGCGCCGGATTTAGCGCGGGATCCTTCCGGCGCTACGCTTGTCAGGATGACACGGCACTCCTCGGGAGGGCTGGTGGCCATCCCCACATTCCGCTCCCGCACTGTCACCCTGAGCGAAGCGAAGGGCCTCCCACCGCGGTCCGCGTCTGCGAAGCCATTCGTGTTGGATGACCGCAGCGCCTCCCCGGTTGCGAACCCGAATCCGCGGGGCACTCCGGTGCGCGTTTGCAAACGGTAGCAGCCAGGATCTCCGGGAGCGAGCATCGGCCCCGCTCCCGGCTCAAACCGCCGAGAACCTGGCTGAACCGAGCGCCATTCGATCCAGGGCGGGCAAGGTCGAATGGCACTGGGTGAAGGGGGGCATCGACGGGGAGGCGTCTCCTTGCCCGCCCGCTTCGCACCCGGCGGGCCATCGATGACGTCCCGGTGGCTCGGCGCGCCGGCTTTAGCACGAGATCCTT
>JAUIGD010000662.1 GCA_030430255.1 Verrucomicrobiia bacterium | reverse complement strand
TTGCGCCCAAAGGGAGCCGAAGAAACGCGACAGCCCTTTTTGCAGGCCGGTGACGGTGCCGTTGCCGGGGTCGCGACGGGTGCGCGGGTCCTGGTAGGTGGCGTTGGCGTTGATCATCCAGCTGTCGGAGAGGTAGACGTTGAGGTCCATCTCGGCGCCCTTGGTCTCTTCGTAGCCGTCGTAGCGGTAAGGATCGACGTCGACGTTGTAGGTCGGAGAGGAAGGGTTGTCGTCGTAGAGCGGGTTGCCGTAGCGCAGGTTGGTGCGGGAGGTGGCGAACAACGCGGTGGAGAAGAGCAGACGACCGTCGAGCATTTGGTGGCGAAGCCCGACTTCGAAGTTTTCCGACTCGCTGTCCGGCGGGTTGTTCAGGCTGACCGAGCCGGTGACGCTGTAGGCGGTGCGACCTTGGGCGGCGGTGACGAACAGGGAGGTTTGCGGCTGAACGCGCCAGGTCAGGCCGGCGTTGTAGTTGAGACCTTCGTCGCTGGAGGCCACGGGCAGCGGGTCGCCGGAGCGTTCGAGGTTGTTGTCATAGTCCTGCTTGATGCGGTTGTAGCCGAACGCGAAACGGGCGGTCACATCGTGAGGCAAAGTGACAACATCCTGCAGACCGACGCCGACTGAAGTGACGTCCTTGGTGTAGTCAGAGGATGGATACTGCTCGTAGTCCTCAAAGCGACCGGTGGGCCAGTTCGGATTGCGGATGTCGTAGATGTAGGGAACGGGATTGTTGGCTGAGCGAGCGTTGTCGGCGTCGTAAACGCTCCAGTTTTGCGTCTCGTAGTCACGCCATTCGACGTAGGAGGTGGCGAGCAGATCGTGGGTAATTTCGCCTCGGGAAATCTGATGTTTCAGCTCGGCGAAGTATTGCAGGGTGTCCTCTTGGAAATCGACCTTGCGGTATTCCTGGCGACGGGCCGCGAAGGGGTAGAGCACGCCGTTTTCGACCAATGGTGCGCGCGGGGCCGCGTTGATGCTGCCGTTGCGGTTCCAATAGACGTAATTGTAGGCTCCGGTCTGGCGCACGTAGTCGGAACCATAAGAGCGGAACTGGGCGTATTGGGCGAAGGCGGTGTCGGGCCCGATGGACCAGTCATGCCGGAATTTGAGTCGAAACTCTTCGCCATCCGTGGGGCGGGCGAGCGGAGAGATGAGGCTCACGTCGCCGAGGTCATACGGCTGGGTGCCGTCGCCGGGAGCGAGGCTGTCGATGAGTTGCTGCTGCTGGGCGGGCGTGAGCTGCACGCGGCCGCCGCCGGTGGGACCGTTGGGGATGTTGGCCACGGTGGCGTCGTCGGCGAGCACGCCGCTGGGCGTGGTGCTGCGTTCGTCGTAGATGCGCACGGGATGACCGATGGAATCGACCTGCACGCGGTCGGCGATGTAGGCGCCGGTGAAGAGCAGGGTGTGCGCCTCGTTGGCGTCGAAGCGAAGCGACGGGTAGAGCTCGGTGCGGTCTTCGTTGAAGTCGCGGTAGCCATCGCTGTTGCGAGTGGAGGCGATGAGGCGAAAACTCCAGCGCTCGTTGAGTGGACGATTGAAGTCGTATTCGGCTCCGTAGGTGTCCCATGAACCGATGTAGGCGCGCACCCGATCATGGGCTTCGGGTTGCGGGCGTTTTTCCACGAGGTTGATGATGCCACCGGCACCGCCGATGCCGTAGAGCGTGCCAGCGGGGCCTTTAAGAACCTCGATGCGCTCGACGTTGGTCAGGGAGCGGACAGTAGCGCCGGAACCGCCGCCACTGCCGCCGGAACCGGCGTCGAGTCCGTCGTA
>JAUIGD010000247.1 GCA_030430255.1 Verrucomicrobiia bacterium | reverse complement strand
TCACGGCCGAGTCGGTGGCGATCGACCAGGCGTTCGTCGGCCAGCTGGCCGAAGGGTTGCCGTAGGCCGTCTCCACCACCTCGACCCCAGCCGGCAACGGGAAGGTCTGCGCCGGGTAGCCCTGGCGGGCGGCGCTGCCCGCACCGCCGCCGATGGTGAAGGTGTCGCTGTAGTCGAGGCTGCCGATGAGCGACGAACTGCCGACGACGACGGCACCGTGGCCGAAGCCGACCAAGCTCTGGGTGGCGCCAGCGAGGGCGGTGAGGAGGAGGATGCGTTTCATCATGGCTGCTTGTTGCGGTGGGAGGTTCGGATCATGCGGGTTTTCGTGCCTCGGAGGCGAGCGAAAACTTGCGCCGCGTCAGGGCGCGAACTCGGAGATGCGGAACTGGGCGTCGCGGGTCCCCGCTGGGAGGATCGGCGTCAGATCGATCTGGTGGGTGGTGCTGTCGCCCCCCGAGACGATGCCGTCTGCGGCCTCCGCCCAGGCGTTCAGCCCCAGCGACAACTCGAGCACGTATTCGGTGCCCGGGGTCGAGTTCCAGGTCAGCGAGAGTTCGCCCGAGGCGGGGTCGTAGCTCACCGCGGTGATCGCCAACGGCGCCGGCGCGCCGGGGGCACCGACCTGGAAGTTGTCGCTCCAGAGGCGGTCGTTGCCGGCGCCGCCGACGCCGACATAGGTGTTGTCGACGATGCCCGCGTACGCGCCGCCGCCGATGGTGCCGAGGTCGATCACCCCGCGGCTCTGCTCGTTGACGAAGACCTCGATCGTCTCGCCGGGCAGGTCGACGAGGAGGGCGTAATTTTGCCAGACCTTCTCGGCGGCGATGCCCGAGGTCAGGCCGGTGTCGGTCTCGAGGCTGCCGTTGAAGATGCCGATCTCCGGGAAGTTCGGGTGGCCGGTGCGCCGGAAGAAGACCGACAGGTTGCCGGCGCCGAAGATGTCCCCCGGCACCGGCCCGACCGTCATGTCGACGCGGTCGCCGAGCTGGACGAAGTCGGTCTGGACGACGAAGACGTCGCGCAGGCCGTAGGGGATGCTCCAGTCGCCGCCGCCGCCGCGCTGGGTCATGCCGGTGTCCGAGCCGGCGCCGCTGCCGCCCGGGTAGCCGAAGCCGCCCGGGTTCACGGCCGAGTCGGTGGCGATCGACCAGGCGTTCGCCGGCCAGCTGGCCGAAGGGTTGCCGTAGGCCGACTCCACCACCTCGACCCCGCCCGGCAGCGGGAAGGTCTGCGCCGGGTAAGCCTGGCGCTCGGCGGTCGGCGCGCCTCCGCCGACGGTGAAGGTGTCGCTGTAGTCGAGGGTGCCGATCAGCGACGAGGCGCCGACCGGGACGGCGGTGGCGGACGGCGGATCGGGCGGGTCCGGGGGGTCGGGCACCTCCGCGGTGGCGAAGTGCGCGGCGACGCGCGCGGCCGCGAGGGGGAAGTCGTAGATGGCGACCTCGTCGAGGACGGCGTCCGGAGCGCGGGGCTCGCGCCCGTCCTGGCCGATGTAGATCGGGTTGTCGGTGTTGAGCGGCGCCCCGCTGGTGGGCACGGCGCCGGCGGTGACGGTCGTCGCGGCGACCGCCCCGTCGACATAGAGGAGCAGTTCGCCGCTGGCCGAGTCCCAGGTCGAGACGATGTGGTGCGTCCCGCCGGCCGCGAACGGATCGACGGAGTCGATCGCGGCGACCCCCGCATCGGTCTGCACGTGCGCGCGCAGGGCGCCGCCCGCGAGGGCGTAGACCATCAGGTTGAAATCACCGCCCGCCTCGCCGTCGCCCACCAGGTTGGTGAAGCCGGTCGGCGCGGTGTTGAACCGCACCCAGAACTCGACGGAGAAACCGCCGCCGGCCATCTTCTCGAACGGCGGGCTGAGCAGCTGCCCGTTGCCGCTGAAGGCAGCGGCGAGGTCGGTGTCGTTCAGGTGCAGCCCGGGGGTCGCGAAGGCGACTGTGTCCATGGCAGGGGACGCGGTGAACCCGTTGCCCGACGCGTCGGCCGCGGGCGCCGCGGCGTCCCCGAGCCGCCAGTAGGCGAGCGGGTTGTCGGCCAGCACCTCCGCCTGGTAGTCCGCGCGAGCCGCAGTTGGAGCGATGACGACGAGGGCGAAGAGGAGGAGGACGCGGGCGCTCATGGAGATCGGATAATCGTCGTTAATGGTGCGATGGTGAGCATTTCGAAGATTTGAAGCAAGCGTCGCACGCCACCCTTCGCCCGGGGTGATTTGTCCGTGCTTCCGGGAGTGAATTGGGGGACATTCGACCCTCGAGCCCTCCCCTATGAACGCCCATCCCACATCGACCGCCGGAGTGACCGCCGCGACACTCGGGGCCGCGCTGGCCCTGCTCGCCGGCGCCCGGGCCGGCCCGGGGGCCGAGGCCGGTGATGGATGGTGGTCGCTGCGGCCGCTGGCGAAGCCCGACCTCCCCGCGGGCGAAGCCGCCAACCCGGTCGACCGCTTCGTCGCCGCGACGCTCCGCGAGCACGCCCTGGAACCCGCGCCGGAGGCGGACCGCCGCACTTTGATCCGCCGGCTCTCCTTCGACCTCTGCGGCCTTCCGCCCTCGCCGGAAGAGGTGCAACGCTTTGTTAGCGACCCCGACCGCAAGGCCTACGCGAAACTGGTCGATCGCCTGCTCGCCTCGCCGCGCTACGGCGAGCGCTGGGCGCGCCACTGGTTGGACGTCGTCCACTACGGCGAGACGCACGGCTACGACAAAGACAAGCCGCGGCCGAACGCCTGGCCGTACCGAGACTACGTGGTGCGCGCGTTCAACGGGGACAAACCCTACGCCCGCTTCGTGCGCGAGCAGCTCGCCGGCGACGTGCTCTACCCCGGCACCGCCGACGGCGTCGTCGCCACCGGCTTCATCGCCGCCGGCCCCTGGGACTTCATCGGCCACGCCGAGGTGCCGGAGTCGAAGGTCGACGGCAAGGTCGCCCGCCACCTCGACCGCGACGACATGGTGGCGGCGACGATGAACAGCTTCTGCTCGATCACCGTGCAGTGTGCGCAGTGTCACGACCACAAGGCCGACCCGGTGACGATGCGCGACTACTACTCGCTGCAGGCGGTGTTCGCGGCGCTCGACCGCGCCGACCGCGACTACGACCCCGACCCGGCGGTGGCGGCGCGGCGGGCGGACCTCGCGGCGGCGGCCCGGGCGCTGGAGGGGGAGCTGGGCGCCGCCGAAGCACAGATCGCGGCGGTGCAGACCGACGCCCTGCGCGCCCTCGACGCCGAGGTCACGGCGCTCGAGGCGGCGCTGGCGGCGAGCGATGCGCCGGCCGGCGAGGGGCGCTCCCCGCGCTACGGCTACCACAGCCAGGTCGCCTCCAGCCGGGGCACGGTGAAGTGGGTGCAGGTGGACCTCGGCAGATCCGTGCCGCTCGACACCGTCGCCTTGTTCGCGGCCGACGAGTACGGCTTCGCGGACTTCGGTTTCCCGCACCGGTTCCGGGTCGAGGCCTCGGACGATCCCGAGTTCGGGCAGGGCGAGATTTTGGCCGACCACACCGGCGCCGACTTCCCCCGGCCGGGCGCCGCACCGGTGGCGGTCGACGGCCGCGGGGTCGCGGCGCGCTACGTGCGCGTGACGGCGACCGAGCTGTGGAGCCGGCGGCGCAAGGGCGGCGAGCTGACCGACGATTGGATCTTTGCGCTCGGCGAGCTGGCGGTGATCTCGGGCGGCGCCCCGGTCGCGGTGCAGGGGGTGGCGGCGCTCGACTCGATCGAGGCCCCGCCGCGCTGGGCGCGCGCCGATCTGATCGACGGCATCTACGGCGCGCAGCCGCTGGCGGCGCGGGCGCCGGAGGGGATCCTCGCGCTGCTACAACGAGATGCCGGCGCGGGGCGCGAAGCCTTGGCGGCGAAACGGGCCGAACGCGATGCGGCGCTGCGGGCGCTGGCGCCGGAAGCGGTGGCGACGCGCGATCGCCTGGGCGCCGCGCTGGCGGCGAAGCGCGCGGAACTGGCGGCGCTGCCCGCCCCCGCGAAGGTCTACGCCGGCACCGTCCACCACGGCAGCGGCACCTTCATCGGCCGCGGCCACGTCGGCGGCGCCCCCCGCGAAATCTTCGTCCTGAACCGCGGCCAGGTCACCGACCCGGGCGAGCCCGCGCCGCCGGCGACCGTGCCGGGGGTCGTGCCCGGACACGACGGGGGCTTCGCGCTGCCGGAAGGCCACGCCGAGGGAGAGCGCCGCGCCGCGCTCGCCGAATGGATCGTCCACCCCGACAACGCGCTCACCTGGCGCAGCATCGTCAACCGCGTCTGGGCGTACCACTTCGGGCGCGGCATCGTCGAGACGCCGAACGACTTCGGCCGCATCGGCGCCGAGCCGACCCACCCCGAACTGCTCGACTGGCTCGCCTGCGAGTTCCGCGACGGCGGCGGCTCGATCAAGGAGCTGCACCGCCTGATCGCCAACAGCGACACCTACAAGCGCGCCGCCACCGCCGGCGGGGCCGACGCCGCCAACGCCGCGATCGACGCCGGCAACCGCTACCTCTGGCGCGCCAACCGCCGCAAGCTCGAGGCCGAAGCCGTGCGCGACACCGTCCTGCTCGCCGCCGGCAAGCTCGACCTGACGATGGGCGGGCCGTCGTTCCAGGACTTCGTGATCGAGCGCCCCGAGCACTCGCCGCACTATCAATATCACAAGGCCGACCCCGACGACCCGACGACCCACCGGCGCTCGATCTACCGCTTCATCGTCCGCTCGCAGCCGCAGCCCTTCATGGACACGCTCGACTGCGCCGACCCCTCGCAGCTGGTCGACAGGCGCGGCGAGACCACCACCGCGCTGCAGGCGCTCGCGCTGCTGAACAACGCCTTCACCGTCCGCATGGCCGAGCACTTCGCGGAACGGGTCAAAGCGGAGCCCGAGCCGGTGGCGGCCGCCCTGCGGATCGCTCTGTCGCGAGAGCCCGAGGCGGAGGAGCTCGCCGCCCTGCGCGGATACGCCGCCGAGCATGGGCTGCCAGCGACCTGCCGGCTGATCTTCAACCTGAACGAATTCAGCTATGTCGATTGATTGGCGATGTGGCGGGGGCGTCTCGCCCCCATCGCCCGGCTGTGGGAGCGGGACGCTCCCGCCACTTACCCGCCGCGACTTCCTCTGGCAGTCCGGCGGCGGCCTGGGAGGCGTCGCGCTGGCCTCGATGCTCGCCGGCGAGGCGGGCGCCGGCCTGCACCACCCGGCGCGGGCGAAGCGGGTCGTGCAGCTGTTCATGGCGGGCGCGGCCTCGCACATCGACCTGTTCGACTACAAGCCGGAACTGGTGAAGCGGCACGGCGAGGAGTCGGACTTCGGCGAACACGTCGAGGCCTTCCAAAACGGGCTCGGGCCGTGGAAGAAACCCGTCTGGGACTTCGCGCCGCACGGGGGATGCGGGAAGCTGCTCGGCGAGACCGTCGCCCCGCTCGGCGAGGTGGTCGACGACATCGCCTTCGTGCACAACATGGTGGGCAAGACGGGCGTCCACTCGCAGGCGACCTACCTGCAGGCGACCGGCTTCGACCGCCCCGGATTCCCCGGCATGGGCTGCTGGGTGAGCTACGGCCTCGGCGGCATGAACGACAACCTGCCGACCTTCGTCGTGCTGCCCGACCACCGCGGCTTCGCCTCGAACGGCCCGAAGAACTGGGGCGCCGCCTTCCTGCCCGCCGAGCACCAGGGGACGATCATCTGGCCCGGGCGCGAGAGCCCGGTGGCCGACCTGCACCCGCCGGCGGGCGCGGGCTACATCACCGCCGGCGCCGAGCGCGACGGGCGCTCGCTGTTGAACCGGCTGAACGCCGCGCACGCGGCGGGGCGCCCCGGCGACTCGCGGCTCGAGGCGCGCATCAAGAGCTACGAGCTGGCGGCCAAGATGCAGCTCGCCGCGCCCGAAGCCCTCGACATCACCGGCGAGCCGAAGCACATCCGCGACCTCTACGGCCTCGCCCCCGACGGGGCTTCGTGGCCGAAGGAGATCAACGCCGCCGAGGAGGCCGACCACTTCGGCCGGAAGTGCCTCGTCGCCAGAAGGCTGCTCGAACGCGGGGTGCGCTTCGTCCAGGTCTGGTCCGGCTGCGACAACGCCTTCCCGCGCCGCAACTGGGACAGCCACGAAGACATCGGCCGCGACCACGGCCCGCTCTCGCGCGGGATGGCGGTCGGCGCCGCCGCGCTGATCAAAGACTTGAAGCAGCGCGGCCTGCTCGACGACACGATCGTCCTTTGGACGACCGAGTTCGGGCGCATGCCCTCGACGCAGGGGAGCAAGGGGCGCGACCACAACCCCTTCGTCTTCACCAACTGGCTGGCCGGCGGCGGGATCAAGGGCGGCGTCACCCACGGCGAGAGCGACGAGTGGGGCTACAAGCCGCTCGACCGCGCCAACCCGACCCAGGTCTACGACATCCACGCCACCGTCCTGCACCTGCTCGGCATCGACCACGAGCGGCTGACCGTCCGCAAGGACAGCATCGACCGCCGCCTCACCGACGTGCACGGGCACCTGATCCCGGAGATCATGGCCTGAGCGCCGCACCGGGGCCGATTTCTGAGCTCCCCCGCCCCCGCGCGTTGAGAAGCGGCGGCCGGCGGGCGTCCCTTCCCCATCCGTCCCAGCCTCGATGTCCAGACCGATCCCGACCCGACCCGCCGCCGCCCTCGCCGCCGCCCTCGCCCTCAGCCCCCCGGTGGGTGCCGCCGCGGTCGAGGTGGAGATCGGCGTCGTGCAGGCACAGTTGCGCTACAGCAAGGTCGCGTTCGAGGCCAAGCCCGGCGAACAGGTGCGCCTCACCTTCGACAACACCGACGAGCTGCAGCACAATCTCGTCGTCTGCCGCGCCGGCGCGGACAACTGGAAGGCGGTGGCCGAGGCGGCGCTCAAACTCGGCGCCGCGGGCGTCGACAAGGGCTGGCTGCCGGACCACGGCGCCATCCTCGCCGCCACGCGCATGCTGAACCCGCACGAGGAGCAGACCTTGAGCTTCCAGCTCCCCGACGAAGAGGGCATCTACCCCTTCGTCTGCACCTTCCCCGGCCACGCCCAGCTCATGCGCGGCGAGATCTTGGTCAGCCGATTCCCGCGCGGGCTCGGCGACCTCCGCTACCGCTACTACGAGGGCAACTGGAACCGCCTGCCCGACTTCTCCGGCCTCGAGGCGGCCGCGACCGGGAAGCTGGAGGGCAACCGCATCACCCTCGAGCCGCGCAAGCGGGACAACGGGTTCGCCTTCGTGTTCGAGGGCGACCTCAGCGCCCCCGCCGACGGTGAGTATCAGTTCAGCATCGCCTCCGACGACGGCTCCCGGCTCCTGGTCGACGGCGACACCGTGGTCGACAACGACGGCATCCACGGCAACGAGCAGCGCTCGGGGAAGGTCCGCCTGACGCAGGGCGCGCACCGGCTCGAGGTGCAGTACTTCGAGGCCGCCGGCGGCGAGGAGTTGACCGTCGCCTGGGCCGGCCCGGGGTTCGAGATGGAGCCGCTCTCGGCCGGCGGCGGGAACCTCGATTTCACCGATCCCGCCGAGTTCATGCCGATGGTCTTCGACGCGGCGAAGGTCGTCCGCGTGCGGTTGCCCGACGCCTCTTCGCGGGCGATGGCCGTCGGTCTCCCAGGCGGGGTGAGCTTCTGTTTCGACGCCGAGAGCTGTTCGATCCGCTACGCCTGGAACGGCGGCTTCGTCGATGTCGCCCCGGAGCGCGGCAACGGCAAGGGCCGCGGCGGCGGCGTCTGCAAAGTGCTCGGCGACCGCTGGGACGTCGGCGAGGAGGCGATGGCCCCGGAGCTGTTGGACGACCACGCGAAACCCCGTTTCGCCGGCTACCGCATCGACGGCGCCGCGGTCGAGTTCGAGTTCACCGCGACCGGAAAGTCGATCACCCAACGCGTCTCGGCGGCGCCCGGGGGCGGCGGCCTCAAAGTGGAGTTCGCCGGGGGGCGGAGCGTGACGGTGGAACCTAAGTAGGAGCGGTGGCGACCTTCGAGCTCAGCCGGGACGACTGCTTCGCAGCGAGTTGGTTCGTCCAACGCCGCTTCCGGCGGAAGTTGGTGCTGGTGTTCGCCGTGGGGGCCTCCCTGATCATGGTCGGGCTATGCGCCGGGGGGCGCCCTTGGCATTTCTCCGCAGCGGTGGCGGCCACGGTTTTCGCCCTCCCGCTCGCGCTTCGCCTCTACTTGAACCGGCGGCGAATCTACCGGGTCTACGACGATCACCTGGCGGACGAGGGTGCGGCGACCTTGACGTTGGACGCCGACGGGTTCGCCATCGCGATGGGCGGAACGTCCGTCGCGACCGCATGGGAGAAGCTCCAGTTCTGGTCTGAGGACGAACGGTTTCTGTTCCTCTTTAGAGGGAGGGACTTCGCCCAGGTTATCCCAAAATCCGCCCTCTCGGAGGACGAGGAATCCCTCCTCCGCTCGAAGGTGTCAAATCTCAGAAAGCTTTAACAACTCCATGAAACCGACACTCCCCCTCCTCGCCCTGACCGCCGCGCTCTGCCCAGCCCAGGACCTGAGCAAGCAGCCGGGCACCATCCCGCCGGGCTACACCGTCGAGACGATCGCCACCCCCGCGGGCACGACCTTCGGCGTCGGCGGGCTGGACGTCGCCGCCGACGGCACCGTCTACGCCGGCACGCGCTACGGGCAGGTGTGGAAGTACCGGGACGGCGCCTGGTCGCTGTTCGCCGACGGCCTGCACGAGATCACCGGGCTGATGGTCGACCGCGCCTCGGGGCGCGTGTTCGCCATGCAGAAGCCGGAGCTCACGGAGCTGATCCCCGACGATTCCTCCGGGCCCGCGACCCGCTACCGGGCGGTGACGGGCGAGTTCGGCTACTCGGGCAACTACCACGAGTATGCCTACGGGCCAGTGCGGGACTCGGAGGGCAATTTCTACGGCACCCTCAACCTCGGACACGGCGGCGGCCTCGCGGTCGGCGGCGCCATCATGACCATCTCGGTGCCGAACCGCGGCACCTGTTTCAAAGTGACGCCCGAGGGCGAGTATTCGACCTTCTCTTGGGGGCTGCGCTCGCCGGCCGGGATCGGCATCGACCCGCGCACCGACGAGCTGTTCTACACCGACAACCAGGGCGACTGGAACGCCAGCTCGTCGCTGCACCACATCGTCGAGGGCCGCTTCCACGGCCACCCGGCATCGCTGGTCGACCACCCCGACTTCGAGGGCGAGGACCTCAACGCCATCACCGCCGAAGAGTACGGGAAGCTGCGGACGCCGCCGGCGGTCTGGATCCCGCACGGCGAGATCGCCAACTCGCCGGGCAACCCGGTCTTCGACACGACCGGCGGCAAGTTCGGCCCCTTCGCCGGCCAGATGTTCATCGGCGACCAGTCGCGCTCGACCGTGTTCAGGGTGTTGTTGGACAAGGTGGGCGGCGAGTATCAGGGCGCCGTCGTGATGATGATCGACCACCTGCAGAGCGGCGCCCTGCGGCTCGCCTTCGCCCCTGACGGCTCGCTCTGGGTCGGGCAGACCAGCCGCGGTTGGGGTTCGGCCGGCGGCGCCCGCTACGGTGTGCAGCGCATCGTCTGGGA
>JAUIGD010000246.1 GCA_030430255.1 Verrucomicrobiia bacterium | reverse complement strand
CGATGGCACGGAGGGTGGATTCGGGGAGCATGGTGGAAGGGTGATTAGCTGGGACGGGGAGTTTTTCGCACCCCTGCCGGGGTGCTGTTTGTCTCGTCGGGAGTCCGGTGGTTCCGCGGCGCTCTACCACCGGCTATCCTCTCGGGTTCCTCCGGGATGGCAATGGGTCGGGGCATGAGCACTTATTCGGATCGGGTGGCCGGTGGTCCGGAGTTGGGTTTTGGAATGGTGACACGCAACGGATTGGAGAACGACCACTTGCTCCCGGAGTATTCTACAGAACCATTTAAGGCTGCCTGCCTCGTCATCGCCCCGAGCTTGCGATACTCGAGGGAGACCGTGAGGAAGTAAGCCAACAGGCAACCGCCGGCGACGTATCCCAGCATCGGTTCCTTCAGCAGAAACCCGATTCCACCGAGCGCGAGAATGCCGTAGAGAACCCACAAGTAGATGGTTTTAAACTCGAAGGTGATCGACTCGGGGGAGTCTTCGATGGTGGAGTAGGGTTTGAACATGATCCTTGGAGGAAATCGTGCCTTAGCGGGGCGGTCAGCGGATGCGTTTCGTTCGCGATTTTGCCTCTTCGCTTGAGATTGGCCGGATCGATTGGTGATCCAGTTTGAACTCGCCCGACTCCCCGTCGTAATCGACGACCGGGTACAGCCGTACATTGCGATAGCTAGGCGATTCGGTGTAGATGTTGCCGACGGCGTAGTCGCGTTTGACGACCTCTACCACGGCTTGGACGGTGCTGCTTTCCCGGATCGATTTGATTTCCAGAATAGCGCCTTCGGGAATGGGGACGGAATCGCCTCGCTCGTTCGAGGTTGTGAGCATGGGTTTGGTTCCCTGGTAGTAGGAGTAAGGGACGTAGTACATCGATGTGGTAGTCGTATACTATCGCTGCTTCTCCAGCTCGGGAAGACGGGATAAGGGGACGTTGCGGTTGTAGGAATTGGTGACCGCGTGGAGGAAGAGGTTGCACGAGTTCAGAAAAAACAAGCTTGCGGCTGCGGCGCCAGCGATCGTGAATCTGGATTTCATGGCCTGCGTGCTGTTTTTTTGGATGGCTGGGAGTCGGGAGTGAGGTTTCGGGATACCGTTCGACGGGCCTCAGGGCGAAGGGGCAGTGCGGAGTGTCGAGGGGGGCGCGCAGGGCAAAAAGCGGAGTCCCGGAGGGACGTGAGAGGGTAGCCGGTGGTGGAGCGGAGCGGAACCACCGGACGCTGGTGTGTTGGATTGCGCCCCGGGAGGGGCGCGAGAGGAGAGGTGGTTTCGTTTCCCCGCATCACCAGAGATAGCGTTCATCGAATTCGACCATGCCACGTTTCAGCATCGAGATGTACTCGTCTTGAAACGTGGATTGGCGGTGGTGACTTTCCTGATTTAAGACGTACTCGGAGGCGGGTCTCAAATTGCCTGCGTCGAGGGTGAACGCACCATAACCCTCTTGCCAAGCGAAGCCGGGGGAGAGGAGCTCGCGCTTGATCCAGCGCGAGCTTTCGGCTTTGACTTCGCGCATCACGTCGGAGAGGCGGTGTTTGGGGGTGAGCCCCGCGAGGATGTGGACGTGATCGGACACGCCGCCGACCGCGTGGGCGACGCCACCGATGCCGCGGATCGTGCCGCCGAGGTAGGCGTGGAGTTTTGGTCGGAACACGGCCCTCAACCACGGTTCCCTGTGCTTGGTGCTGAAAACCAGGTGGTAGTGCAGCGAGCTGTGGGTAGATGGCATGGGCGATTGGGTCTTGGGGGCTTCTCGCGCCCCGGCCGGGGCGCCTCTCTGCGTTGCGGATTTCCGGTGGTTTCGCTGCGCTCCACCACCGGCTACTATCTGTCGTCCCTCCGGGACTATCGGAATTGCGCTTTCTATCAGTTTTTGTGCGGGAGGTCGGGGTTCTCGGGGGCGGTGTGTCGTCCGCGGTCCACCACGGGCTACTGTCGGTCGTCCGTCCGGGACGGTGGGCTGCGGTTTCAATCGGTTTTGGGCGGGAGGTGGGAGATCCCGAACGTCCCGTGGTTCCGCGGCGCTCCGCCGCTGGTATTCTGTCGATCCCTCCGGGATGGTGGCGTTTTGGGCGATGTCCGTTTTGAGTGGTTGGTCTGGCGATTTCGACGGGTTGATTTAGGGTGGTGGTCGGGTCTCACGCGAAGCCCGACTTCTTGCGCAGGATCCACTCGGCGGTGAGGAGGGCGATGATGGCGGCGAACCACCAGTAGCTGCTCCAGAGGACGGTCTGGCTCTCGATGACCTTCTTGCGGTCGATGGACTCTAACAAGTCCACCAAGTTGCGGGCGCTCTCCTCCGGGAAGTACTGGCCGCCGCTGGCGCTGGCGACGTTCTGCAGGAGTTCGCTGTCGACCGCCAGCCGGTCGAGCTCGCGGTCGGGCGGGGCCTCGACGGTGAGCGGGGCGCGGGCTTCGAACTCGGCGTCTTTCTTGAAGAGGTACTTCTGCTGGACGGCGATCTCATAGGAGCCCGGCTCCAGCTCCGGGGCCCGGCCGCGGAACATGCCGCCGCCGTTCTCGTCCTCTTCGAGCTCGACTTCGGCGGCGAGTTCGTCGGTGCCCTCACGGTAGAGCAGCGCGACGAAGTCACCTGACGTCGCGGGGCTGCCGTCGGCGTCCCGGACACGCACGCGGACCAGCGCCGTGTCGCCGGGTGCGTAGACCGGCTTGTCGGTGCCGATGCTGGTGCGGGGGCCGACGACGGAGAAGGGCTGTTCGCCGGCCCAGTTGGCGATCTGCACCCAGAATTTCTGATGGTATCGGTCGGCGACGTTGTAGCGCCAGCGCCAGAGTTCGTCGGTGGAGCTATAGAGCACCTTGCCGGCCCCGACCCGGCGCGTCACGAGCACCGGGGGCTCGGCGCCGGATTCGAAACGCGCTTTGGCCAACACCTCCGCGCCGGGGAGCGCCTCGACACCGGCGCACCAGTGCGGCGGCTGAAGACGCTCCCAGATCGTCTCGTTCTCGATGCCGGTGGAGCTGAAGCGGAGCGGGGCGAAGGTGGACCCGGCGGTCGTCAGCTCGAGGGCGCGCGGCATGTCGGCCTCGCCCCCCGGCCGGTCATCGGCGATCGGGGTCAACCAGCGGACGGGCAGCAATGCCTCCAGCGGCGTGCCGGCGTAGTTGCGCAGGTGGCCGCGGATGCCGTCGATGAAGATGACGCCGCCGCCACGCGCCGTGACGAAGTCGTGCAGCCAGCCGAGCTCCTGGTCGGTGAACAGGTGGCGCGGGACGTCGCCGATCAGGACGGTCTCGTATTTGAACAGCTCCTCGCGCGATTCGGGGAAGGTGCCCGGTTCGGTGCCGCGTTGCCATGCCGCCGAGCGGTCGCCTGCGGTGGCCAGCGTCATGATGGCGTTGGCGCCCCACTGCTCGTCGCGCTCGAAGAGGTTGTGCAGGTAGCGTGTCTCCCAGCGCGGGCGGCCGTCGAGCAGGAGGACTTTGCGCGCCTGGCCGACGGCCTGGATGCGGAAGGGTTTGGAGTCGTTGGCGGCGAGCTGCCGGGCGGTGGGCGTGGCGTCGGCCGCGGGCGGGGCGCCCGCGCCGGGTTCCGGGGCCGCCACCGCGCGGACCTCGGCCCGGAAGGCCAGCGGGACGCTGCGCAGCTCGATACCGTTGCCGCCGTGCTGCTCGCGGTAGGCGTCCGCCAGCTCTTCGATCGGGAAATCGTACTCGAACTCGCGCTCGCCGGAGGAATCGGAGAGGAAGGTCTGCGACCAGACCACCTGGTTGCCCGCCTTGATGCGGAGCTCGTGTTCGAGGCCGGCGCGGGTGGTATCGAGCAGGGTGACGGAGCCCTTGGCGCGGTCTTTGGAGAACACCGTCTCCGGGGAATCGACCTCGATCACGGCCATGTCCTCGGGGGCGGAGCCGGCGCCGACGCCCACGGTGAACACCGGGATGCCGGACTCGCCGAGAACCTTCGCGGCGCTGACCGGGGAGCCGGGGGTGTTGTGATTGCCGTCGCTGAACAGCAGCACCCCGACCCCGCGCCCGGCGTCTCCGACCGCCTCGCGCAGCGCGCCACCGAGGTCGGTCCTGGTGCCGGCGGAGGCGAGGTCCAACCCGCCGGGCATCGGTCCCGCGGTCCTGCGCCCGCCGCGGCGCTGCCACCAGAGTTCGTCCAGGCCGTCGGCGCCGATGCTGACCAGCTCGATGTCCTGCGCCTCCGCGAGCAGCCGCAGGACGCCGGTGTCGGAGTTGAGGAGCATCCGCCCGACGCGCTCGTTGCGGTCGAGGCGGTCGAACTCGGCCAGCTTGGTTTCCAAATCCTTGGTCTCCCGATTCGAGGCGTAGTAGGCCGAAGCCGAGCCCAGCACGTACTCGCGCAGGCTCGCCGTCACGGCCCGGGCTCCGGCTTCGAGCTCGCGCAAGGTCTCGAAGTGGGCGAAGGGGTCGCCGGTCCCGGTGACGAGGGCGTCGCGCAGGGCGCCGGAGCGCTCGAGGAGATCGGTGCGGAACTTCGCGAGGGCGCCCGCGTCGCCGGCGGCGCCCGTCTCGGCGGGCGCGAGCTGCGTCCCCGGGATCGGGGCGACGCGCCCGGTGGCCCCCGGAGGTTGCCAGGCGACGGAGAGGTGGTTGACCCCGGTGCCCCCTTCCAGGACCGCTTCGATGTAGTAGCGCTCGCCGGCCTCCAACTGGATCTCGCGCGACTGCTGGCTGCCGTTCTGGTCGAAGTCGCCCTCCTGGGTGTAGCCGTCGACGCGGGCGATGCGTTCGGCTCGCCCGGCGGTGGCGTCGCTGCTGAGCCAGAGTTCGCAGCGGTCGTCGCCCGAGATCCAGAAGCGGTAGCGGCCGTCGGCGGGGGCGATGAGGTGTCCGCGCACCCACAGGGTGAAGCCCGTCTCCTCCGTCTGAGGGAAGCGGAAGCTGTCGAGGTAGCGCACCTGCTCGGCGGGCGGGTGTTCGCCTGCCCGCGCGCGGAAGCCCTTGTCGAAGAAGCGGCCGTCCGGCGGGTAGCGTTCGGCGAGGATCTGTCCCGCGAGCCCCCCGAGCCCGAGGTCGCCGTCGAACTCGGCGAGTTCCGCGAATGCCTCTTCGAGGTCGGCGTGGAAGCGCCCACCCGCCTCGGCGAGGTCCGGCGAGGCGGCGCCGGCGGCGAGCGCGCGGCCCGCGGTGAAGGTCGCCCGCGAGAGGAGGGCGTCGGCCTCGGCGACCTTTCGCGCGGTGTCGCCCCGCGGCAGCATGCCCATCGCCTGCATGGCGGCGACCTTGCGTTCGGGCGCCATCGATTCGTCGCTCATGGTCATCGACCGCGAGCCGTCGACGAGGACGAAGAGCTTGCCGAGTTCGCGGATGACCCGCTCGTGATGGAGCACCGGGCCGGTCAGCGCCAGGACGGCGAGGAGGATCGCGCCCGCGCGCAGGGCGGGGAGGAGCCAGCGGAGCCGGTCGGTGCGGGACCTGGTCTCGCGGCGGTAGAGCCAGTAGGCGGCAGCCGCGAGCCCGCCCGCGAGCAGCAGGCCGAGGAGCGGGGCGAGGTCGCCGGTGAATTGGAGCGAGGTGTTCAGGGCTGGCTGGGGTTCGCTACGTGCGGGCGGGGCGGGTGCGGCCGATCCACTGTTGGTAGAGCAGCTCTAGGAAGAGGAAGGCGACCAAGGCGATCAGCAGCGGCCTCCAGAACTCGATGCCGTAGCGGCGCTCGCGGTCGAGGTTCTGATACTCGTCGAAGGAGGTGACATAGGAGGCGCCCATGTCGTTGGAGAGGACGCGGACCTCCTTTTCGGTGAGGGCTTCGAGGTCGGACTCGGCGCGGTCGAGGTTGACGGCGAAGTGCTGGCGGGCCGCCCCGTCGCCCGGCGGCACCAGGGTGTAGATGCCGGGCTTGCGGGTGCCGGCGAACTCGGCGCTCGCGCGCGGCCCCACCGCCCTCACGGGGACGGTGTGGCGGCTCCCCGCCGGGTCTTCGAAGACGGCCTCCCCACCGATGAGCTCGGGGGGCAGCAGGGCGACGAGCTTCTCGCCCGTGGAGACATTGCGCGGGGGTTCGACGCGGGAGGCGAGGTAGGTGACGAGACGCTGAGCGAGCGGCAGGAAGGTCGGTTGGGTCGGGAGGTTCGACCAATCGGCGTCGGCGGGCGCGGCGAACTGCAGCACGCGGCCCTCGCCGTGGGGGCGCTCGACGAAGAACGGGTCGCCGGAGTCGAAGCGCAGCGGCGCGGTCGGCGCGACCGCCGCGGCGGCGGCTTCACGCATGTCGGGGGCGAGCCCGATGCGGTAGTGGCTGGTGAACTCGGCGCCCGACAGCGCGCCGTTGCGCGGGTCGTTGAAGAAGGCCAGCGCGGGGTGGTCGAAGGAGCGGTCGACCAGCCGGGCGGGGGAGCTTTGCCCCGGGGCGGCGAGGTCGGTGTATTGCCGCGGCAGCAGGCCTTTCGCGGCGGCGAAGAACTCGTTGTTGTACCACCCCGTGTCGATGGCGTCGCCGGGGAAGACCAGCAGGCCGCCGCCGGTTTCGACGAAGCGTCCCAGCCACTCGATCTGGTGGCCGTGCAGGCGGGGGACGTTGGCGAGCACGACGACGCTCGCCCCGTTCAGGTGTTCCTCGCGTAGGGCGTCGGGGCGGACGACGGTGGACGACACGAGGTCGTTCAGCGACGGGTTCGCCGAGCGGAAGGGCTGCAGGGCGATCTGCAGGAAATCGGTCTCGCCGGCCATCGGGCGGTCCGACGGGGCGCCGTCGACTAGCAGCACCGGGACTCTGTCCCAGACGGTGAAGGCGGCGGCGAAGCGGTTGTCGCCCTTGAGGGCGTCGGCGTCGGTCGAGACTTCGACGAAGTGCGAGCCGGGCGTGTCGAAGGTGTGGGTGAACAGCACCTGGGCGCGGCCGCCGGCCGCGAGGCTGACCTGCGAGGAGCGCTTCTCCTCGCCGTCGACCTCGAAGAACACCATCAGGTCGGGGTGGGCGCTGTCGCCGTGGTTGGCGAGGTCGGCGCGCAGGGTGAACTTCTGCCCGACGCCGAGGACGAGCGAAGAGACTTCGACCTTCTCCACCGCGACGTTCTCGCCGGAGCCGCCGCCGATGTGGAAGAGGGTGAGGTTGGGCGAGATCGGCATCTCGTTCAGCGCATCCAGCGCGCCGCGCCGGGCGGCCGCGGCGGAGCCCTCCCAGTCGCGGCGCTGGAAATCGGAGACGAAGACCACCTCGCGCGCGCCGTGGCTCATCTTGTCGAACTCGGCGCGCGCCGAGAGCACGCCCGCCGCCACCGCGGCGGGGCCGGCGTCCCCGGCCGCCCCGCGCAGGTCGGCGGTGAGGTCTTCGAGGTCGTGGGTCGGCTCGGGCGCCAGCCCCTGGGGGCTGCCGCCCATCAGCAGGACGGAGGCGTCGGAGCCGTCGCGCAGCGCCTTGATGGTGGCGATGACCTCGTCGCGGGCACGGGAGAAGTTGGACCGGGCGGCCGTCCCGTCCTGCATGGAGAAGGAGTCGTCGAGGACGAAGACCGTCGAGGTCTTCTCGTCGCCCTCGAATTTCTTCACGCCGGTGAGGACGGGGCGGGCGAGGCAGAGCGCGAGCAGCACCGGGATGGCGATGCGGAGGAGGAGCAGGAGCAGCTCCTCGATGCGGATGCGCCGGTTGTTCTTCTTCAGGATGGGCGCCAGCAAATGCATGGCACCCCAGTGGACGGTGCGGAAGCGGCGCTTGTTGAAGATGTGGATCAACAGCGGGATCGCCAGCGCCGCGATGCCCCCCAGGAGGATGGTGTTGAGGAAGCTCATCGGATCACTTGCGGCGGCCGGAGCTGCGGAACGCGAGGTAGCGGGCGAGGGTGTCGGCGTAGGGCTCGTCGGTCACCAGCGGGACGAGGTCGGTGCGGTTGCGCTGGCAGGCGCGGGCGAGCTCGCCGCGGTAGGATTCGAGGCTGGCGAGATAGCTGCTCCGCAGGGTCGCGGGGTCGATCATGTGCTGGTCGGCCTCGGCCTCGAGGTTGATGAATTTCGTCCACTGCTGGAACGGGAACTCGAGTTCGTCGCGGTCCCAGATCTGGAAGACGAGCACCTCGTGGCCGCGGTGGCGGAGGTTGGCGAAGGCGCGGCCCAAGGCGGTCGTGTCCTCGGTGAAGCAGTCGGAGATCAAGACCACGAGGCCGCGGCGGCCCAGCCGCGGGATCAGCCCGCGCAGCACGGCCGGGAGCTCCGTCTCGTCGCCGACCGGGGTGGTGGCGACCGCTTCGAGCAGCGAGCGGAGGTGCGAGGTGCGCTGCCGCGGCGGCACGAGCTGGCGCAGTTCGGTGTCGAAGGTGGCGAGCCCGACGGCGTCCTGCTGGCGCATCATCAGGTAGGCCAGGCAGGCGGCGGTGCGCCTGGCGTACTCGTACTTCCGCACGCCGGCGCCCCCCGTGTAGCCCATCGAGCCCGAGGCGTCCAAGACGATGTGGCAGCGCAGGTTGGTCTCCTCCTCGAACTCGCGGATGTAGTGCCGGTCGGTGCGGGCGAAGACCTTCCAGTCGATGCGTTTGATCTCGTCGCCGCGCACGTAGGGGCGGTGCTGTTTGAACTCGACGCTGTAGCCCTTGTGCGGCGAGCGATGCAGGCCCGTGCAGAAGCCCTCGACGGCGCGCTTGGCGAACAGCTGCAGATGCGCGACGCGGGCGAGGTCGTGGGGGCTGAGCGTTTCGGTGACGAGGGACATTGAGTTGGGGCGGGTGGGTGTTCTGCTGCCCGGATTGCAGTTGGGGTGAGTGTTCAGTGACCGGTACCCGGTGTTGATTGGGAGCTGGTGGGTGGCTCGGGGCTCTTGGTGTGGGTGGGGGGTGCTCCGTGTGCGGCAATCAGAGGTTGGTGGTTGGTGGACGGATCACTGTCTTCTGATTGCTGATCACTTTGATCCCAGCCGGGCGGGCGTTCGTTCTAGCCAATTGGTGAATCTACAGGACCGACGCCGCCTCGCCCCTCGGGGTGGATTCGAGGAGGTGCTCGATGATGTTGTCGATCGTGACGCCGTCCGCTTCGGCTTGGAAGGTGGGGACGACCCGGTGGCGGAGGACGGGGTGGGCGAGGGCGGCGATGTCGTCGTCGGTGACGTGGAACCGGCCTTTGAGAAGGGCGCGGACCTTGCCGCCGAGGAGGAGGAACTGGCAGGCGCGGGGGCCGGCGCCCCAGTCGATCATCTCGCGGGCGTAGTCGGAGGCGCCGATCTCGCCCGGGCGGGTGGCGCGGACGAGGTCGAGCACATAGTCCATGACGTGTTCGGGCACAGGGACTTTGCGGACGATCTCCTGGGCGGCGAGGATGTCCTCGCCGTCGAGGATGTGGCCGATCTCGGCGCTGAACCCGCCGGTGGTGCGGCGCATGATCTCGCGCTCCTCTTCCTTGCTGGGATATTCGACGCGGACGTGGAAGAGGAAGCGGTCGCGCTGCGCTTCGGGGAGCGGGTAGGTGCCCTCTTGCTCGATGGGGTTTTGGGTGGCGAGCACGAAGAACGGCTGTTGGAGTTCGTAGGTGTGCTGGCCGACGGTGATGTGTTTCTCCTGCATCGCCTCCAGGAGGGCGGCCTGTGTCTTCGACGGTCTTCGTCCTCGACGACTCCTTCTCCATGCAGGACGGGACA
>JAUIGD010000003.1 GCA_030430255.1 Verrucomicrobiia bacterium | reverse complement strand
CCCGGAGCCCGGCGCGCCCCCCACGGCCTCGAGGTGGGCGCGGAGGTCGGGGATGACGGCGAGCGACTTGCTGAGCGCCTGCAGGTCCCTGGCGTTGCCGGAGCCGGCGCTGAGGCGGGTGACGGTGCGCTCGACATCGCGGACGTCGCCGAGCGCATCGCGGATCTTGTTCAGCTGGAACGGGGATTGGAGCAGCGAGCCGACGAGCCCCTGGCGCTGTTCCAGGACGGCGAGGTCGCGCAGGGGGCCGAGGATCCAGCCGCGCAGTTTGCGCGCCCCCATGGGCGTGGCGGTGCGGTCGAGGGCGCCGAGCAGCGTGTGCTGGCGCCCGGCGCGGTGCTCGACGAGGTCGAGGTTGCGGGCGGAGGCGGCGTCGATGAGCACCCCGGCATCGGGCCGGTAGACGGTGGGCGGCCGCAGGTGGGAGAGGTCGCGCCGCAGGGTGGTGCCGACATAGTGGAAGGCGCCGCCGGCCGCGCAAACCGCGGGCCCGAGGTCGGCGCAACCGAACCCGTCCAGCGACTGGGTGCCGTAGTGGCCGCACAGGGCGTGCGCCGCGGCCTCGGCCAGGAAGGTGTAGCCGTCGTACGGCGCGCAGCCGGCCAGGCCGCTGAACTTGTCGTGCTGGTCGTCGGGGTAGATCAGCTCGGCGGCGGAGAGGCGCTCGAGTTCGTCCTCGAGCGCCGACCACGAGTCCAGCTCCGCCACTTTGAACTCGCCCGTGGTGAGGTCGAGGGCGGCGAGCCCGTAGCGGCGCGCACCGTAGCAGACCGCCACCAGCCACTGGTTGCGGGCGTCGTCGAGCAGGTTGAGGTCGGCGACGGTCCCGGCGCTGATGATCTGCGTCACCTGGCGCTCGACGATCTTGCCCGGCTTCACCTCGCCCACCTGGTCGGCGATGGCGACGCGCCTGCCGGCCTTGATGAGCTTGGCGATGTAGCCCTCCGCGGCGTGGTGGGGGACGCCGCACATCGACATCCCGTTGCGCTTGGTCAGGGCGACGCCCAGCAGCCCGGCGGCCGCCTTGGCGTCGTCCATGAACAGCTCATAGAAATCCCCGAGGCGGAAGAACAGCAGCACGTCGTCCGGCAGCGAGCGCCGGATCTCGGTGAACTGTTTCAGCATCGGGGTCATGGTCGGGGGCGCGGTTGCGGCGGTGCGGTGGAGTGTTTTGCGAAACTTGATGGTTAAGACGGGGGCGGGCGGCGTCAATACCGGAA
Source organism: Verrucomicrobiia bacterium (assembly GCA_030430255.1). GTDB lineage: Bacteria > Verrucomicrobiota > Verrucomicrobiia > Verrucomicrobiales > DEV007 > JAUIGD01. Next base: position 56,950 of record JAUIGD010000003.1, on the reverse strand, counting down.
GCGCGGCAGCCCGGAAAATCCGCCCGCCCCGGACCGCGCGCCCCCGCCTACCAGGGCTTCAGCGTCCACGCCCGCGCGTCGTCCATCTCGCGCCAGCGGGGGTTGCGCGTGAGCTCCTCGAATTGCCTCGCCCACTCGCGGATCGCCACGTCGGCATGGCCGTAGGGCTTGAAGTCGCGGGCGGTCCAGAAGGTCATCTTGTCCTGTTCTTTGTCGGCGAACTGCAGCAGCAGCCAACCGCCCTCGCTGTCGCGCAGCTGACCCTCGATGGCGATGCTCCCCTTGGTGAACGCGCCGGCCGCGCCGGCGGCGGGCGTGAGGACGACCGAGGCCGCCTTTTTCGCGACGTTGCCGCTGACGCTGGTGGGGTCGAGTTCGACCAGCGACAGGCGCAGCGTGACGCTGTCGGCGCCGGGCTGGTCGACCGCGACGTAGCGGGGCGATGCGGAACGCCCGAACGCGGCGATGAACTCCGCGCGGATCTTCTCGGCGACCTCGTCCACCGGGCGACCCCTGCCCCAGCGGCGGTGCTGGCGCGCGGCCATGGCTTTGCCGATCGGGCGCAGGTAGCGGGTCTCGACCGGCGCGACGTAGATCTCGGTGCGCTCCGATGAGGCGAGGATCTGCTCGTGGCTCGCGCCCAGCCAGTAGGCGTGGAACGGGCCGCGGCCCTCCGTGAGGGTGATGTTCTCGAAGTCCTCCAGGAAGGGGGTGAGGTTCGTCGGCTTGGCCTTGACGGCCCGCCGGACCCGGTCGGTCGCCGCGCAGCCCAGGGAGAACCAAAGCGCGGCGGCGACGGCGATGCGGAGCCCGCAGCGGGCGGGGGTGGCGGGGTTGGCGGGGGATCGGCGGTGCGGTCTCAAGCGTTCGGGCGGTTGGCGTCCGCGGGGCGCTGCAGCCTGCGCAGCCCCAACCAATACGGGACGTTGACGAAAAAGATGAGCAGGCAGGCGATGTTCTGCCAGAACTCCAGCCGCATCACGTAGATCGCACCGACATGCAGCACCACCAACAACATGCCGACCGCCAGCGCGGCGCGGCGCCCGTAGAGGCCGAGGAAGGCGAACAGCTCGGCCAGCAGCCCCGGGCCGAAAAGCAGCACCGCCGCCCACGGGTTCTCGGTGACGAAATCTTTGATCGCCACCGCCCAGGCCGGCGCCTCGGTCTGCAGCTCGTTGTAGTAGGCCTGGCTCCAGGTCTTGTCGAGGTCCACACCGATGTGGCGCAGCTGCCAGATCCAGCCGCCGTCCGAGCGGAGCAGCTTGGTGACCGCGGTGGTCAGATAGATCGCCGCCAGCGCCGACTGCGCGGCGAAGAGCTCGGCGCCGTCGGGCGTCCAGCCGCCGCGGAACCGGTGCGGCCGCCCCACCGCCTTGCGGGCGGCGATGTAGAGGTGCACCGCACACTGCGCCAGGACGACCATCGTGATGACCTGGTAGACGTGGCTGATCGAGCCCTGGCAGTTCTTGAAGGTGCCGACCGCCATGCTCAACACCAGCATGTACGGCAGCGCGACCCAGCGCAGCCAGCCGGCTGTATAACAAATCAATAGAGGTACCAGAACCGCCTTCAGGACGCCCATCGCGGCGGGGTCGCCCGCCCAAGAGAAATCGACCCCCCAGGACGCCAACCCGTTCGGCTTCGGCTGCGGGTTCTCCTGGCTGAGAAACTTCTCGAACACGGGCAGGTTGAACCAGAACAGCGCGGCGAACAGGCCGCGCATGATCGCTGCCTCCAGCCGCCCCACCCCTGGCGGGCGCGGGTGCAGCCGCCCGAGCAGGCCCGATATCGCTTCCCCGCTCATCCCCCCAAAACCACGCCCGCCACGCGGTACTCCCGTTTCTCGATGCGGCCGGCCTCGCCCCAGACGTAGACCAGCACCATGGTCAGCTCGTCTCCGGCGCCCAGGCGTGCGCCCTCCTGGCGCGCCCCGGCCACGCGCCGCAACACCTTGTCGGCGACCGGCCCGATCTCGCCCGGCGCCAGCTTCCGCTCGCGCAGCTCCGCCTCGCTGAGCCCGCGTTGCTTGAGCTCGCCTTTGAACCGCTTCTTCAGCTTCGGCGCGGTGATCCCGAAATCCTTGCAGGCGACCGCGGCGCCGTCCGCATCGGCCAGGTAGACATAGTAGTCGAGCCCGTCGAAGTGCGAATACATCGGGTAGCTCGACAGCGGGTAGAACTCGCCGTTCGGATACACCCGCCCGTCGCCGCGCGGGTGCAGGGCAGTGCAGCACAAACCGGCGACCGTCAGCGCCGCGACCCCTTTCAGAGGGACCGCGCGCCAGGCCCGCCGCACCATCCCCAGCGCGCCGGGCGGCCCTTCGTTCAGCCCTTCGTTCAACGCTTCGTTCAGCGCTGCGGGCGGGGGCGTTGGATCGGGGTCGGGCACGGGCGGGGGGTGACCCACTACCAGTGGGCGATGTCGAGCGCCGGCGAAACCGATTTCTGTGGGGCAACCGGGGGGGCGGAACGGCGCCTCAACCACGCGCGGAACCGTGCCGGCAGGGGCGGGGTGCCCGCGCCCCGGCGCTTGCGCCCACCCCGACGCCAGACGAACACTCCGGACGCCGCGATGCCCACCCTCGCCATCGACACCTCGACCCCGGTCGGCCGCATCGCGGTCGCCGCCGGCGAGACCGTGGTGTTCGCCGCCGAGTTCAGCTCCGAGCGCTCGCACAACTCGCAGATCTTCGCGCCGCTCGGCGAGGCCTTGCAGGCCTGCGGTGGCGCCCCGCGGCGGGTGGCGGTCGGCACCGGCCCCGGCTCGTCGACCGGCGTGCGGATCGGCATCGCCGCCGCGATCGGGGTGGCGATGGCGCACGGCGCACCGCTGGCGGGTTTCGCATCGCTCCGCTTCCCCGCCGCCGCGCGCCCGGGCGGCGCCTTCACGCTGGTGGGCGACGCGCGGCGCGGCGCGCTCTTCGTCGCCCGCGTCTCCGGAGGCGCGCTGCTGGAGGGCCCGGCCCTGCACGACCTCGCCGCCCTCCCGGAGCTGGACGGCGCGCTGTTCACCTACGACACCACGCCGCCCCTGCCGGCGGCGCACAGCACCCACCCCAGCGCCGCGAAGCTCGCAGTCCACGCTTCGTGCCTCGGCGACGACCGCTTCGCCGAGCTCGCCGCGACCCCGCCGGAGCCCGTCTACCTCCGCCCGCCGAACATCACCACGCCGAGGAAGCCCGGCAAAGCGGTGCCGCCCGCGTAGGAGCGACCCGGCCGCCGCCCCGCCGCGACGACGGGAAGCGCCTGATTGCCGCCGCGCGCACGGACAACGGCGAGCCGCCGCGGGCACGGTCGGTGCGGCTGCCCGTTGCGCCGCGCCTCCTCCGCTGCCAAGCTGGTGCCACCATGACCGGATCCCAACTCATCGGCAGCCGCGAGTCCGCAGAGGGCGCGGACACCTTCCACGCCATCGACCCCGTGAGCGGCGAAACCCTGCAACCCGCCTTCCACGAGGCGACGCCCGCCGAGATCGACGCCGCGCTGCAGCTGGCCAAGTCCGCCGCCCCCGAGCTGGCCGCCTCCACCGGCGAGCGCCGGAAGGAATTGCTCGACGCGGTCGCCGATGCGCTGGAGGCCGACGCCGACGCCATCAAGCCCCGCGTCATCGCCGAGACCGGCTACCCGGCGGCCCGCGCCGACGGCGAGTTCGCCCGCACCGTGATGCAGCTGCGCCTGTTCGGCCGCGTCGCCGCCGAGGGCAGCTGGGTCGAGGCGCGCATCGACACCGCGATCCCCGACCGCCAGCCGCTGCCGAAGCCCGACCTGCGCCGCCTGCGCGTCCCCGTCGGCCCGGTCGTCATCTTCGGCGCCAGCAACTTCCCGCTCGCCATCTCCGTCGCCGGCGGCGACCCCGCCTCCGCCCTCGCCGCCGGTTGCCCCATCGTCACCAAGGGCCACCCCTCGCACCCCGGCTCGTCCGAGCTCGTCGCCCGCGCCGTCCTGCGCGGCGTCGCGGCGGCCGGTTTCCCGGAGGGTACCTTCTCCATGCTCCAGGGCGCGACCAACGACACCGGGCGGCTGCTCGTCGAACACCCGGAGGCGCGCGCCGTCGCCTTCACCGGCTCGCTGCGCGGCGGCCGGGCGCTGTTCGACATCGCCGCCGCGCGCCCCGTCCCGATCCCGGTCTACGCCGAGATGGGGAGCGTGAACCCGCAGTTCGTGCTGCCGGGCAAACTCGCCGCCGATCCCGCCGCCTTCGCCGAGGGGCTGTTCGGCTCCATCACCCTCGGCAACGGCCAGTTCTGCACCTGCCCGAGCATCGTCTTCGTCCCCGAGGGCGAGGCGCTCGACGCCATGCTCGCCCGCCTGCTCGAGCTGGTCGGGGAGAGCAGGGGCGCGCCGCTGCTGAACCCCGGCATCGCCTCCGCATTCGAGGCGGGCACCGCCGCGTGGGCGGACGTCGCCGGGCTCGAGGTGATCGGCAAAGGTTCGTTGCAAGCCGCCGCGGTCGGCGCCGCGCCGGTGGTCGCCAAGATCGCGTTGGCGGACTTCACCGCCCGCCGCGGGGTGCTGTCCGACGAGGTCTTCGGGCCCTCGACCCTGCTCGTCACCTGCCCGGGGCCGGAGGCCTACCCGGCCGCCGCCGCCCTGTTCGGCGGCCAGCTCGGCGCCTCCGTCCACGGCACCGACGCCGAACTCGCCGCCGCCGGCGAGCTCGTGTCCGCCCTCGCCGCCTTCTCCGGCCGCGTCTGCTTCAACAACTTCCCCACCGGCATCGAGGTGTGCGACAGCGTCCACCACGGCGGCCCCTACCCCGCGACCACCGACGCCGGCCACACCAGCATCGGCACCGCCGGCATCACCCGCTGGGCGCGCCCCGTGAGCTACCAGAACGCGCCCGACGCCCTGCTGCCCCCGGCCTTGCAGAACGCCAACCCGCTCGGCCTCATGCGCCTCGTCGACGGCGAGTGGACGCGCGGCGCCGCGGGCGGAGCCTGAAACGACCCGAGGCTTGCGCCCGGCGCGCCTGCCGCTACGGTCCCGGCATGATCGAGATCGCCTTCTACGCCCCCGGCCTCCGCGAGGGCGACAACGTGATGAACCTCGGCCACAGCCTCGAGCTGTTCGGCGACGGCATCCACTACCACGTCGACACGCTGCACGACATCGTCTACTTCGACATGGAACGAGCGGTGGCCACCGTCGAGCAGATCAAGGGCGCCTTCCGCTCGATCGGCCTCCACCCGCGCCCCGTCGGCAAGGTGCCCGACGCACTGACCCCGCAGGCGCCGGCCCCCTCCATCTAGGGGCAACCCACACCGCACGTGAACCGGCTCGGGCGCGCATTCCTCCGCGGGCTCGCCGCCCTCGGCGAGATCGGCGCGCTCCTGTGGGAGACGCTCGGCTTCGTCCTCCGCGGCCAGCACCGCCCGCGCCTGACCTCCGAGCAGCTCGTCCGCATCGGCTTCGGCTCGCAGGTCGTGGTCATCGTCACCGGCGCCTTCACCGGCGCCGTCTTCACCGCCCAGACCCTCTACCAGGCCGAACGGGTCGGCCTCGAGACCGGCGTCGGCGGCCTGGTCTCGATCGGCCTGTGCCGCGAGCTGGCCCCGGTGTTGGTCGGCCTCATGGTGACCGGCCGCGTCGGCGCCGCGATGACCGCCGAGCTCGGGTCGATGAAGGTGACGGAACAGATCGACGCCCTGCGCGCCATGGGCGTGCGCCCGACAGGCTACCTCGTCGTACCGCGTTTCCTCGCCATCCTCGTGTCGATGCCGCTGCTCATCGCCGAGGCCATCCTGTTCGGCATCATCGCCACCTACGTCGTCGGCGTCCACCTCTACGGGGTCGAGGGCTCTTGGTTCTACACCCACCTGAAGGATTACACGGCGCTGGAGGACATCGCCTTCGGGATGATCAAAGGTTTCGTCTTCGGCATCCTGATCTGCCTGATCGCCTGCCATCAGGGGCTCAACGCCCGCGACGGCGCCACCGGCGTCGGCCGCGCCACCACCAAGGCCGTCGTCATCGCCTCCCTCGCCGTCCTGATCACCAATTTCTTCCTCACCATCCTGCTGACCTACGTGTTCCCCTACGGCGAGTGAGCGGCGCCAGACGCGCCGCCGAAGCCGTGGGAGGGGCGTCGGGCCGAGGGCTTGTCCCCGTCCGACCCGCGCCCGCCGTGGTCCGCCCCGCGGCGCTCAGGACGCCGGCGCCGGCGCGGCGCGGGTGGGATCGGTGTCGGAGGCGGTGCGGAACCCGAGGGCTTCCGAACGGAACTCCGCCTCCTGGGCGCGGCGGTGGGTGAGCGGCAGCGGCGCGGGATCGCGGAACGAGCCGCCGCGGGTGACCGGGACGAGCTCGTTGATGATCTCCGGGTGCTGGATCCGCGTGCCGGTCCACTCGCCGACGTTGCCGGCCATGCAGTGCACCCCGCCCGGCGAGATGTCGCCGGGCACCTTGTCGACGGGACGCCACCCGGTGTAGCTGGCGAACGCGTCGGCGGGTCGCAGCATCTTCGCGTCGGCTCGGTCGCCCCACGGGAACAGGAGCCCGTCCTTCCCCCTGGCCGCCATCTCCCACTCCTGCTCGGTGGGCAGGCGGCGGCCGCGCCAGCTGGCGTAGGCGTAGGCGTCCCACCAGTCGACGTACGCCACCGGACAGTTGAGGTTTACGGGCCGGCCCCCGTAGCGGGCACCGCTCTTGGCGGCGAGGTAATACGAATCCCAGTCGTCGGGCTGGTGGCTCTTCTTCTCGGACGGCTGGTCCTCGTGGTCGTGTTCGGCGGTCGCCGCGGGCGAGGTCTCGATCGCCTCGAGGAAGGCGGCGTACTCGGCGATGGTGACCTCGGTGCGGTCGATCCAAAAGGTGGGCAGGGTCGCGGTCTCACCGTCGGCGCCGAAGGGGAACTCACCGCCGGCGATGCGCACCATGGTGTCGAGCTGGCGGGCGGCGGGCGGCTCCGGGCTGCGGGTCGCGGCGATGTAGATGGCGGCGGCGGCGATGGCGGCGGCGGCGGCCCCGCCGCCGATCAGCAGGGCCTGCTTGCGGCGGGCGCCGGGGTCGAGGCGCTGGGTCTTGACGTTGTAGGTGGTGCGCTCGGCGAGGTCCTTCTTCGCCTGCGCGACGGTCTCGGCGAGCGCCTCCCAGGTGGCCGGCCCGTCGGCGGCGCGCATCTGCGCCAACAGATGTTTGCCGACCCCCAATCCGCCCGGGGCGAGGAAGGGGCCGAGCTTCGCGCCCAGGTAGCGGATCTGTTCGACGGGCGTCATCGACTCCTTCGGGGCGAGCGAGGCGAGGTTCGCCAGGCGGGTCTGCCCATCGCTGCCGAGATAGATGTGGCGGGTGCGGAGGGCGTCGTGGGAGATGTCGTGCGAGTCGAGGTAAGACAGGCCGTCGCCGATCGCCCGCACCATGTCGACGAGCGTGGGCTCATCGATGGTCTGGCCCTGGTCGAAGAGTTCGGGGAGGTGTTTGCCCTCGATCAACTCGCGGGTGTAGAAGATGGCACCGCCCTCCTCATAGCCCTCGTAGACGGGGGCGATGCGCGGGTGGGAGACGCGCGCCCGGGCGCGCACCAGGCCGCGGAACTCGCGCACGGCCTCGCGCTTGGCGGCGGCTTCGGGTTTGAGGAGCACGAGGGCGACGCGGCGGTCGATGGTGCGCTGGATCGCCTCGTGGGTCTCGGTGATGGCGTCGCCGCCGACCAGCCGGAGGAGCTCGTAGTCGCCCAGTTTGTTGCCCGGGGCGGCGACGGTCTCGGCGACCGGGAGGTCGTCGTCGTCGTCGACCGCGGCCGCCGCGGCCGGGGCTTGCGCCGCGCCGGCGGGAGGGTATTCGCCGCGCACCCACGCGCGCAGGGCGTCGCCGTCCGCCGGTTTGGCGAAGGCGACGTCGCCGGCCAGCCGCCCCCCCCACGCGGACAGGTCATAGCCGGAGAGGAACGCGGTGCGGAGCCCGGGGAAACGCCGCTTCAGCTCATCGCGGAGGACGAAGCCCTCGGCGCCGTCGGCCGCCGCGGCCGGGGTGATGAGCAGGTCGAGCTCAGCCATCTTCTCCGCGGCGGCGCGGGCCGTGTCGATGCCGGAGGCGGTGTGCGCCACGATCCCGCCGCCGAGCGGGGCGAGCGCGGCGAGGGTGGATCCGAGCGAGGCGGGGTCGCCGTCGATCACCAAGGCGGTCAGGCGGCCGGGGCTGCTGTCGGGTTCGGGAGGGGCGTCGGACGGTTGCAAATCGGTGGGTGCCGGGTGTTCGGGGGTCAGGGCGTGGGGAAGAGCGACGGGTCCAGCATGGGGTTGGCCGGGCCGCCGCGCGGCGGGTCGGCGAGCAGCGTGCGCGGCTGGGCGAGGACATCCTGGAGCGCGTCCCGGTAATAGAGTTTGGCGACGAAGCCATAGAACTCCCGCTGGCCGACGGCGGCGATCTCCCCCGGGCTGAGCAGCGGCATGCGGTAGGTGTAGTCGACGATCTCGGAGCCGGTGGCGAAGTCGACCGGCTGCGTCGGCCAGGCGTTGAGCGGCGGATCGCCGCGGCTGGGCTCGACGGTCGCGCCGTCGACGAGGTCGTAGAACTGGATGAGGATGGCGACGTCGGCGGGGTCGATCGGCGTCGCCAGCGAGGAGTGGAGCGCCAGCCGGACGCCGACCTGCTGCCCGTCGGCGGGGTCGGTATCGGGCGTCGTCAGCGGGTCGCCGAAACGCAGGGCGGAGGCCGCATCGCGCTGCGACGCCCCGGGCGCGCGCAGGCTGGCGAGGGTGTGTTGCGCGAGGACGTGGTACTCGCCGCCCAGCCCGGGGCCGAGCTGGAGGATGGCGCGCAGGGAGGACTCCGCTTTGTCCGGGATGGAGAGCTTCTCGTAGACGCCCGCCAGCTCCCAGAGGATGCGCGGGTGCCCACCGTGCAGGCGGTCGGCCTGGCGCAGTTTTTGCAACGCGCCACCCATGTCGCCTTCGCGCCGGAGGAGCACCGCGAGCTCGACCAGCTCGGCGACGCGGGGATCGTTGATGGCGGTCGAGGGCGGCGGCGGCGCGGCGGGCCCGAGCGGGTCGCGGGCCGGAGCGGCGACGGGCGGCGGCGAGATCGGCACCGGGGTCGGGGCAGGCGCCTCGGGCGCCGGAGCGGGGCCGCGGGCGGCATCGGCCTCGACGCCCCCGGCCAGCGCTGCCCCGCCGTCCACCCGGGGCGGGGGCGGATCGAGCCTCCGCACCAAGGCGAACGCGGCGGCGCCGGCCAGCCCGAGCGCGGTGACACCCAGCACGCCCATGCCGACCGCGAATGTGCGGTCCGCGCGGGCGGTGGCGGGTTGTGGGGTCCGGGGCATGGGGCGTCTCCGCAAGCAACTACGGGGGACGGGCCGGAAACTTACTGCGAAGTTCGATGCCCGGCAGCACGAATGTCTCAAAAGAGCTCCGGCTGAGCCCGGGAGACGCGCCGGAATGCGGCGTTCGAAAGTTTCGGGAAACGCTGTTCCAGCCCGTGGCGGCGCATCCCCACCCGGATCATCGCATGGATGGTGTCGGCGACGGGACCGCTGCCGCGCATGCGCGAACCCCCGAAGGCATTGGTGTTCAAGGCCCCACCCCGCGTGGCGCGGATCCGCCCGAGCACCGCCTCCGCCTTGATGTCGCCCAGCTGCCCGCGCAGCCAAGATTCGAACACCGGGGCGACGCTGCCCGGCAGCCGGACGGTGGTGGTGCCGACGAACCGCGCGCCGGCTTCGGCCGCCGCCTCGAGGACGGCCGGAATCGCGTGGTCGTTCAGGCCGGGGATCACCGGCGCGAGCATGATCCCGGCCGGGATCCCGGCGTCGTTCAGCTCGCGCACGGCGCGCAGGCGCATGCGCGGCGACGAGGCGCGCGGCTCGAGTGCGGCGGCGAGATCTCGGTCGAGCGTGTTCACCGACACCCCGACGGCGGCAGCGTCGAACCCGGCCAGCTCGGCGAGGTGGTCGATGTCGCGCGTCACCAGGTGATTCTTGGTGATGATCGTCACCGGCATGCGCATCTCGGCCAACACCGCCAAACACGAGCGGGTGATCCCCAACCGCCGCTCGACCGGCTGGTAGGGATCGGTCACGCCGGAGCAGCTCAGGTGGGTCGGCGGCTCACGCATCCGGCAAAGCTCGGCCTGCAGCAGCTCGGCGGCGTCCGTCTTGGCGAGGATGCGGGTTTCAAAGTCGATCCCCGCGTTCCAGCCGAGGTATTCGTGGGTGCGGCGCGCGTAACAATAGGAGCAACCGTGCTCGCAGCCGCGATACGGGTTCAGCGAGTACTCGAAGGGGATGTCTGGGCTGTGGTTCCTCGACAATACCGACCGGGAGTCGTCGACGAAAAACTGGGTGGTCGGCGCCGGCGCCTGCCACTCGGGATCGACCGCCCGCAACTCCTCCAATGCCCCGCGGTCCAACTCGACGTGGAGCCGCTCGAAGGGGTTGGGAGGAGCCTCGCCGCTGCCGCGGCCGCGTGGGATCTGCATCGGCTGACCTTGGCCGATATTGTTCAAAAATACAAGTTTCGGGATCGATTCGCTGCTGTTCCAGTCGAATTTTGAGATAAGTAGATCAAATTTGTAATTTTCACTTGATTTATTACGGAGACTTTAATATTCAAGATCAATTACAGAACATCTGAAAAACCATGGCTCTCCTAGCGAAGATTCCGTTCCTGTCCCGCCCCAGTCGTCCCGCCGATGAAGAGATCCGCGACGTCGCGCAGATCCTCGAGATGGACCGGCTGCCGCGCCGGGCGGAAAACCTGCGCTTCACGCTCAAGACCCGCGGCAAGTCCCCCGCCAGCCTGTTCGGACGCGACCAACTCCGCGAGGCCATCCTGCATTGCGTGGTGACCGACGACTCCCCGCGCTGCTAGCCTCTGCTAGCCTGAATGGCGCTCGGTTAAGCCGGGTTCCCGGCGGTTTGGGTCGAGGACGGAACCGATGCTCGCTCCGGGAGATCCTCGTGGGTGCCGCCGTTTCAGCCGTGCGCGGAACAGACCCTACGAGTCGAGTTCCCAACCGGGGAGGCGCTGGGGTCATTCACCACGAATGGCTTCGGAGGCGCGGACCGTGGTGGGAGGCCCTTCGCGTTGCTCAGGGTGACAGCGCGGGAGTGGAATGTGGGGCGTGATGCGGGTTTCGACCCCCGCGGGGAAGGCGGCGTGTCATCCTGACAAGCGTAGCGCCGGAAGGATCCCGCCATGAAACCCGCGGCCGAGCCTCCGGGACGCCCCGGATGCCTTGACGGCTCCAAGCGAGCGGGCACCGAGACGCTGCCACCCGTTGATGCTGAGCAGGCGGCGGCAGGGATCGGCGAAGCGGCTGGGTAGACACCCTGCACGAGCCGATCCCAACGGCAACACCCTCAGCATCTACGAGGGCAAGCCGCAGCCCGGAGCTTGGTGATCGATCCGGGCTAGGAGCCTGTCGGACTTGCGGCTTCCGAGCCCGAACGTTCTCCAATTTCGATCCAAATGGACACGATGGTGGGGAGTTGATCGAGACCAGCGGCGAGACAGGGGGGGCGACTTGGGCAATTTCGGATACGATTCGCGCCGGAGCGGGGATGTCCGACAGGCTCCACAGGCGAGGCCGCGCCATTCGCTTCTACCGTTCCGCCATTGCAGCGCGACCCCGCGCCCCGTTCAGGGCACCTCCACCGCCGCCACTGCCATCGCCGCCATGCCTTCCTCGCGGCCGGGGAACCCGAGCCGCTCGTTGGTCGTCGCCTTGATCCCGACCTGACCCGGCTCGAGGCCGAGCGCCGCCGCGATGTTCGCCTTCATCGCCGCCGCATGGGGCAAGATCTTCGGCGCCTCGGCGATCAGGGTGCTGTCGACGTTGACCAAGACCCCGCCCAGCGCGCGCACCCGCTCGGCGGCCTTGGCGAGGATCTTCAGACTGCTGATCCCCTCGATCTCCGGGTCGCCCGGAGGGAAGAAGTGGCCGATGTCCGGCTCCCCGACCGCCCCGAGCACGGCGTCGGCGACCGCGTGGCTGAGCACGTCGGCGTCGGAGTGGCCATCGAGTCCCGAATGGTGCGGGATCTCCACCCCGCCGAGCACCAGCCTCCGCCCCGGCGCCAGCCGGTGCACGTCGTATCCGATTCCGCTTCGTGTGGGCATCGTTTTGCGAGTTCAATCAGCCCGCCAACGTCCCCGCCAGGGGCAGCGCCCCGTTCCAGGCGCAGATCGAGAGCTTGCCCGGCGCCACCGGGCTGTCGGCGATCTCCACCCGGCCGCCGGCCTCCTCGACGATCAGCTTGCCGGCGGCGATGTCCCACCAGCTGATCACCTCCTCGATGTAGGCGTCCAACCGGCCGCTGGCGATGTAGGTCAAGGCCAGCGCCGCGCTGCCCAACATCCGGGTCTTGCGCACGCGGTAGGCGAGGTCGCGAAAGCGCGCGAAGCCGGCGTCCATCGCCTCCTTCGACTTCGAGAACCCCACCGTCACCACCGCATCGCCCAGCTGGCGGCGCGGCGAGACCCGGATCGGCTTCCCGTTCAAGGTGGCGCCAGCCCCCGGCTCGGCGGCCCAGAGCTCGTCGAGCAGGGGGTCGTAGATCACCCCCAACAGGATCTCGCCGCCGGCGCCACCGCGCCGCAGGGCGATCGAGGTGCAGAAATGCGGCAGGCCGTAGAAAAAATTCACCGTGCCGTCGATGGGGTCGACCACCCACTGCAGCTCGGCGCCCGGGTCGCCGGTGTCGCCCTCCTCGCCGGCCACCATGTGGTCGGGGAACGCGCCCAGCAGCTGCTCGGTGATCAGCTCCTGCGAGCGGACATCGAGCGCGAGCTTGATGTCGTGCGCCTCGAAGGCATCGACGTCTTGATCACCGCCGAAATGGTCGCGGAGCAGCGCCCCGGCGGCGCGGGCGGCGGATTCGGCGACGGGGCGGTAGGGCGAGGTCGGTTCGGGCATCGGGAGCGCCGCCAGCCCTCCATGCACAGGCGGGCGACGTCAAGGGGAGAGGTCAGGGAGCAGGGGCCCGTGACCGCGCGACCCTCATTCTCATTCCCATTGCCGTCGCCCCCGTTCCGATCTAAAATTTCCCCCGGGAGACGGAATGCGGCGCGGGCGCCGCCCTCTCACAGGAAAAACAACCCAACCTTACCCAGTCACCATGAACATGTACGCCAACCCCTACGTCGTCGCCGAAGCGGCGCCCTCCGCCCGCGCGGAGTTCATCAAGAAAACCTACCTGCACCTCGCGGGTGCCGTCGGCGCCTTCGCCCTGCTCTGCGCCGGGTTGCTGCAGATCCCCGCGGTCGAGCGGCTCGCGATCGGCATGACCAGCGGCATGATGTGGCTCGTGGTCCTCGGCGCCTTCATGGCCGTCTCTTGGATCGCCGACAAATGGGCGTCCTCGGACACCTCCCGCGGCATGCAGTACGCGGGTCTCGGCCTCTATGTCGTCGCGCAGGCCGTCATCTTCCTGCCCCTGCTCTTCGTCGCCCAATATTACTCGGCGCGGGTCGACGGGGTGCACCTGATCGCCAAGGCGGGCGTCATCACCGCCCTCATGGTCGCCGGCATCACCGCCGTCGCCTTCGTGACGCAGAAGGATTTCTCCTTCATGCGCGGCTTCCTCATGATGGGCGGCTTCGTCGCCATGGGCATCATCGTCGCCAGCATCATCTTCGGTTTCGACCTCGGCATCATCTTCGCGGGCGCCATGGTGTTGCTCGCCTCCGCGTCGATCCTCTACACGACCTCGAACATCATCCACCACTACCGCACCGACCAGTATGTGGCCGCCTCGCTGGCCCTCTTCGCCGGGGTCGCCCTGCTGTTCTGGTACGTCCTCCGCATCGTCATCGCCATGGCGGCGGACGACTAGAGCGCGAGCCAGGGTGCGAGCCCTCTCGGCGGAGCCCGGGGCAGAAGCCCCGATCGTCCCGCCCCACACGCCCCGCCCCGCCGACTGCGGGCGGGGCGTTTTTTTGAATCTTTTCCCACCCGCGACCCGCCCGGGGGCGCCACCGGCAAACGACAAGCGGACCCCGCCGCCTGAAAATCACACCCGCCGTCGTGGATTTGGGTTGTTTTCCACCCCAGCCCCCTCTAAAAATCGAGGTTAAATCAACCGACCCGACCCCGCAACCTCACCGCTCAGACCCGCTTTACCGCCATGTGGAAACCCTTGACCGTCATCGCCATCCTTTGTGCTGGAGGCGCCGCCGCCTTCCGTTACATGAACACGGAGGATGCAAAATTAGAGAAAGAGTTGCTGACGCGGGCCAAGGCGCGCGTGACCGGCCTTGAAGAGCACCAGCAGAAGTTCAAGGACAGCATCACCGAGGAGACCGCCGCCGCCGAGGCCACCAACGACGAGGCCGATTCGGTGCACTCGCAGTTCAAGACCGCCGAGTCCAAGCGGATGACGATGGACACGGAGAAGACGACCATCCAACGCCAGATCGACACCAAGCAGGCGGAGCTCGACGCCCTGAAAGTTCAGCTGGCGGAGATCGGTGACCTGCCCGAGCTCGCCCGCCAGGTGCAGCGCATCACGGTCGAGACCAACACCGTCCAGCAAGAGATCGCCATCGCGAAGGAGAACTTCAAAAACCTCGTCGCCACCCGCGAGGCCACCACCAAGACGATCGCCGTCAACAAGGAGATCGCCGACATGCAGGAGGCCGAGCAGATGAAATCGATCAACGCCAGCGTCACCCAGAACTTCTCCGACTGGGGCTTCGTCACCATCAGCGCCGGCGCCAACCAGAGAGTCAACGCCGGCACGAAGCTCGACGTCGTGCGCGGCGACGAGGTCGTCGGCCAGGTTCAGGTGACGAACCTGCACCCGAACTCGGCCGTCTGCGACGTCCTCACCGGGCGGGATCAGATCGCCGCCGGCGACCGCCTCCAGGTCTCCGAAGAGAGCAAGTGGGATCCCGCGGCCGCCTCGGTCGCCACCGGCGCCACCCCCGCCGGAGCCGCCGCCACCGCCGGTGGGGAAGCGGCACCCGCCCCGGCTCCGGCCCCCGCCCCCGCGGGCGCCGACGATCCCTTCGGGCTCGACCCGTCGCCCTCCACCCCCGCACCGTCCGACGACGACCCCTTCGGCCTGGGTGGTGATTCCACCCCCTCGGCTCCGGACACCGACGACCCCTTCGGCCTCAACTAACCAACGGAGAGAACCGCCACGGACGCCAACACCGCAGCACCGCACACCCACCGCTTCCAACCATGACCAAGATTTTCCTCATCCTCTCCGCCCTCGCCTTGGGCGCATCGGCGTTTTTCGGTTTCCAGAACACGGCTCAGTTCAAAGAAGACCGCAACGCCCGCCACAAAGCCAACAAAGACGCCGACCAGATCTGGAGCGAGATCGAAGACGAGGACACCCCCGCCCTCAATACCGCGATCAAGGCGCGGAACGACGCCGACGCGCTGCTCGCCACGAACACCGCCAACCTCAACTCCGAGAACGACAAGATCGATACCCTCACCGGTGAGATCGCCGCTCTGAAGGCGAAACTGGCACCCCTCGACGCCGAGATCACCGAAGCCGAGACGCAGATCGCCAAGATCAACACCGACCTCAAGCCGCTGTTGCCCCCCGGCACCGAGGTGAACAAAGACAACATCGGCAAGACCATCGACGACCTCAACAAGGCTCTCGAGGGGCTCAAGACCGAACTCGCCAACAAGCAGGCCGAGATCGAGATCGCCTCGCAAGCCGTGGCCGCCAACAATCAGAGGATCGAGAGCCAGCGCAAGCGCCAGGCCGAGCGCCTCGCCGGCATCCGCGCCAACGCCCGCGAAGGGGTCCTCACCGCCGTCAACAACGACTGGGGTTTCGCTGTCGCCAACCTCGGTTCCAACGACGGCATCACCGGTGAATCGCAACTGATCGTCAAGAATGGTGCCCAGCGCGTCGCCACCCTCGGCGTCGTTTCGGTCGAACCCAACCTCACCGTCCTCGACATCCGCCAGGATTCGCTCACCGGTGTCGTCCAGCCCGGCGACACCGTCATCTTCGAGAAGACCGCCCGCTAACGAAGGTCTTTCCTTCCGAAGACAACCAACCCTGCCGACCCACCCGATGCGCCGATTCCTCACCCTCATCGCCGCCGCGGCGGCCGCCACCGGCCTCTTCACCGGCTGCGAAGCCACCCAGGTGGGAAACCCCGAGGGCAAAGGTCTCGATAGTGGCCTCAGCAGCCTCCCCCACTCCAGCATGGAGTCGTGGGAGAACGACGCCCGCTTCGGCCACATGCCGCAGTCGCGTTAATTCTCGCTGATCGGCGGGACCGACGGGGATCCGGGGGCAGGCCGAAGACACCCAGATTCATTCCAAAAGGGCGAGGGGAAGTCCCCCTCGCCCTTTTTGTTCCCACCCCCGAACCGCTCTCAGCTTCCCCCCGCCGCGAACGCCCGGCGCGATCCCCCGACCCTCTGGCCGGCAAACGGGAACCTTTGCCCTCCCGCGCGTGCCGGAGGCGGCGCCGAAGCCTCAGCGCTCGAAGACATTTCCTAGCCCGGATCGATTACCACATTCGCAGGCGAGGCGCTGCCATTCGTTGACGCTGAGTAGGCGGCCGCAGGGACAGGCGAAGCGGCTGGGTGGACACCCTGCCCGAGCCGGTCACCACGCCAACACCCTCAGCGTCAACGAGGGCAAGCCGCAGCCCGGAGCTTGGTGATCGATTCGGGCTAGCCCGGATGGCGCTTGGTTAAGCTGGGTTCTCGGCAGTTTGGATCGAGGACAGAACCGATGCTCGCTGCGGGAGATCCTCGTGGGTGCCGCCGTTTTCGCCGTGCGCGGAACAGCCCTTCGGAGTCGAGTTCCCAACCGGGGAGCCGGTGGGATTGTTCAACACGAATGGCTCCGGAGACGCGGACCGCGGTGAGAGGCCCTTCGCGTTGCTCAGGGTGACCGCTGCGCGGAGTTGAGGGCAGTCAGGGCGGTGTGTGGGGATGGCCACCAGCCCTTCCGAGGAAGTGTCGTGTCATCCTGACAAGCGAAGAGACGGAAGGATCCCGCACTGAAACCGGCGCGCCGAGCCAACGGGACGTCCCGGATGCCTTGATGGCTCCAAGCGGTCACGGCGGAGACGGATCTCCGCCCTCGAGTGGGGAGCCGGGCAAGAGGATGCTGCCTCACCCGGAGGGCACGCGTCCCCGCGTGCCGCCACAACGGCGCAGCGACATGCACTACCGCCCCTCCGCGGCCTGCAGCGCCTCGACTTTCTCCAAGTCCCGTTTCGCCTCCTCGATCCGCCCGAGCCGCTGCAGCGCCGCCGCGCGGTTGTGGTAGGCGGTGGCGTTCTCCGGGTCGAGGCCGATGGCGGCGGTGTTGTCCTCGACACAGCCCTCCAGATCGCCGGCGCGACCACGCAACATGCCGCGTTTCAAGTACGCCTCCGCCAGCTCGGGGTCGAGGCGGATGGCCGCGTCGAGATCGGCGAGGGCGGGCGCGCTCCGGCGCTGCGCGAGGTGCGCCAGCGCCCGGCTCAGGTAGGCGGGCGCCAGTTCCCGGTCGATGCGGATCGCGCGGTCGTAGTAGCGGATCGCCTCGCCGTGGTCACCGCCTTTCGCCTCCACCACGCCGCGGTGCACCCAGGCGGCGGCGTAGCCGGGGTCGGCGTCGAGCGCGGCGTCGAAATCGGCGGCCGCGTCGGCGACCCTCCCGCCGCGCAACTTGAGCAGGCCGCGGTTGCTCAGACGCACCGCCTCCGCTGTCTGCTCCGGGGCGATCACCCAATCGGCCGCGTCCGCGCGCGTCGTCACCAGCGGTCTGCCACGCTCCGGCAGGACGATGGTCGCCGCGCCCGCCGCCGGCGCCACGGCGCCGATGGCGGCAAGCGCCAAGGCCGCGGCCGCATGCACGGAACAGGGGCGAACCGGCGCGGCCGCTCGGCGCGGCCCCACGTTGACATCCGACGGCATGTTAGGGATCAGGGGCGGAAGGGGAGCGGGCTTCTCTGTAATACCGCGCCAGACCGTCAGCAACCCCGTCGGCGTACTCCCGGAAAAGGCTCTTGCGCCGCTTCCCGGCCACCTCGCGCTCACCCTCGTAATCGCCGGCCGCGATCCGTTCATAGACCTCCCGGTTGTTCATGATGTAGGGCTCGAGGAACACCACCGGACAGAAGTAGACGCGGTTGGCGAGCAGGTTCCGCGCCCAGATGTAATCGCTGTCGCAGACCCGCTTGGCGTTCGCGCCGGGGTAGATGTAGGGCGGCAGCCCGGTGGCCTCGACCATGGCGTCGGCGACGGCGAGGTTCAGCGGCAACTCCTCGTCGTGCATGCGCTGCAGCAGGCGGGTGAAGAGTTCGAAGCGCTGGTCGTCTTTGCGGAACTCCGAGTTCAGCGCGTAGGTGCCGTTGATGAGGAGGTGGAAGTCGTTGCGGCCCACCAAGTTCGCCCGCGTCGGCTTCCCCCAGCCGCTGGCGTTGAAATGGAGGCAGACCGCGATGTCGGGCTTGATCAGCTCGTTGATCCTCCTGGCGCGCTGGCGGATCTCGTGAGCCCGGTAGAAGAGCGACTCGGCCTCCTTCTCCAACGCCCGTCCCGACGGTTCCTCGGCCTGCGCCTTCAGCGACTCTTCCGCCAACCCCATGAAGTCCTCCGGGCGCAGGGCGGTGACCGGCTCGTGCTCCTCCCGCACCAGCGTCACCTCGGCCCCGAGCGCCTCCAGCCGCACCTCGAGGAGCTTCGCCGTCGCCAGCGTCAGCTCCCCCTCTTTGACCTCGGTACCCCCCTCTTCGAGCCGATACCAACGCTCCTCCATCTTCGCCCACTCGCCGCCGATGTGGCCGGGGTCGATCGCCACGCGCACGCCCTCCAGCGGCCTCGCCTGCAGGTCCCCGGCCGGAGGCAGCTCCGATGCGGCCCGCCAGTAGCGGGGCGGCTTCGGCGGCGCCCCGCTGGTGTCCGGCGGGGCGAACTCCAGCTTGAACTTGCCGTCGCCGGAGGTGCGGATCTCCGCGAAACCCTCCCCGAACTTCACCTCCGAGACCCAGGCGTCGCCTTGCGAATAGACGCGCGTCAGCTGGTCGCGGAAATCCTCCTCGGTGATCGTCCCCTGATACGCCCCGAGCGCCGACCAGTCCGGCGCCGCGGCCGTGTCGCTGATGTCCGGCCGGTGCCGGAGTTGATCCGCTTCCAACTCCCACTGCCAGCGCTCCGGGCGCCGCAGGAACAAGACGAGGACGACGGCGGCGAGCACCGCGGTCGAGGCGGCGATGCTGACGATTCTGCGGTGGGCTTTCAGGTCGGGGGCGGGTTCGCGGAAGCTACCCTTCGGCGAGACCGGGGTCGGCGTCGAGCGCGGCGATGCTGTCCGGGAAGGCAGGCGCCCAACCGGATGCGCGCAGCTTGGCGTTGCAGACGCGCTTGTCGGTCCAGCCGCGGGCACGGTTCAAATCGGGGGGCCGCACCGGCGGCAGAGGCAGATCGAAGCGGCGCGCGAACGCCTCGTAGAACGCGCGCTGCCGACGCGGCGCATCATCCGCCGCATTGTAGATGCCGGACGCCACCGCGGCACAACCGACATGCGCCAGCGCCGAGGCGGCATCGTCGCGGTGCACCTGGTTCACCCATCGCCCCTCGGCAGCCGGCGAGCCACCGTCGATGCTCCCCTTCCCCGCCAGGAAATTCTTCAAGAGGTACCATCGCCCAGGCCCGTAGATCCCCGCCAGGCGGACGACGCTCCCCCCCGCCCCGAGCACCGCCCGCTCGGCCTCGAGCAACACCTGGCCCGTCCCCCCGGACGGCTCGGCCGGCGAGGTTTCATCCACCGCGGAACCGTCGGTCTGCGCATACACGCTGGTGCTCCCCGCGAACACCAGTCGCCCCGGCCGCAGCTCCGCGAGCACATGCTCGCAGCCATCCTGATACACCGCCCGGTAGCGCGCCGCGCGCTCCCGCGGTCCACCGCCGCGGCCGCCGCTGCTCGCGCAATGGACGGCGACATCGATCCCGCCCCCGACCCCGGCCGCCAGCCGCGCCACCTCGGCGCGCTGCGAGACGTCGCAGGCGAGCGACCCGCCCCCGCCCGACCGGGTCACCGCGAACACCTGATGCCCGCCCGCACCCAGCTGGCGGCAGAGCTCCGCGCCGACGTAGCCGGCGCCGATCACGACGACACGCACCGCGCTAAAAGATCTCGATCGGCACCGGGACGATCTTCACGTCGGCCCCCTCCAGCGGCTCGCCCTCGGTCTCCTCGATGGCCTGGACGACCTCGTCCTCGAACGTCACCGAAAGCGTCCCGGTCGCCACCTTGACGTAGTATTTCTGGCGGTAGAGGCGCCCGTAGGGATCGCGGGCGGTCCGGTACTGCGCCACCCGCTCGTAGGTGCTGTATTCGTAGACATCGCTGCGCCCGTCTTTGTCGAGCTTCGAGGTCTTGCGGGTCGGCTTGCCCATCGAGGCCTCGACCTCCTCCAGGGTCATCCCCAGCGCGATCTGATTCGCGGCGATGAGCTCGTCGACGAGTTGCTTGCGCTCGTGCAGGGCGTGCATCTTGTCCATGAAGCCGGGTTCGGTCGACTCCAGCGCCGCGTGTGGCACCCACCCTTTCACCTGCCCGTGCAGGGCCATGCCGCGGATCTGGAACATGCGGTCGCTCATCGCCAAGACGTGGACGGTGCCCCCCTTCTTCAGGGTGCCCACCGAGCGCCGGCCGTGCAGCGAATCGCGGATCGGCACCGCCTCCAGCGCCAGCAGCTCGACCCTCTGGTCGGTGAGGTCCTCGAAGTAGATCGCGCCGATCTCGCGGCTCAAATTGCTGCGCTCGGGGAGCTGGGCGGGGGCGGGAGGGGTCGCGACGCCGGACAGGAGGGACGCGGCGGCCGCCGCTGCGAAGAAGTGGCGACGGGTTTTCATAGCGGGATAGTAATTCGCCGGGGCGGAAACGCAACGTCGCCTGCTGACAGCCGCGCCCGCCGGGGCTATATCGCTAAGACGCACCACCGCTCCCATTATTCGACCGATCTCCCCATCAAATGCCCGCCGACGCCCTCTCGCAGAAACTCTTCGCCTCCGCCAAGGAACGGATCCCCGGCGGCGTGAACTCGCCGGTGCGCGCGTTCCGCAACGTCGGCGGCACGCCGTTCTTCACGCGCGCCGCCCGCGGCTCCCGCCTGTGGGATGTCGATGGCAACGAGCTCATCGACTACGTCGGCACCTGGGGGCCCGCCATCCTCGGCCACGCGCCGCTGCCGGTGGTCGAGGCCGTGCACGAGGCCGCCAAGCGCGGGGTGAGCTTCGGCACGCCCAACCCGCTGGAGGTGGAGATGGCCAAAGTCATCACCAGCTGGGTGCCGTCGGTCGAGAAGGTGCGCATGGTCAACAGCGGCACCGAGGCGACCATGTCGGCGATCCGCCTGGCGCGCGGCTTCACCGGCCGCGACAAGGTGATCAAGTTCGAGGGCTGCTACCACGGCCATGTCGACCACCTGCTGGTCGCCGCCGGCAGCGGCGCGCTGACCCACGGCGAGCCGGACAGCGCCGGTGTCCCCGCCCCCTTCGCCGCCGAGACCCTCTGCCTGCCCTTCAACGACCCCGACAAGTTGGAGGCCGCGTTCGCCGCGACGGGCGCCGGGATCGCCGCGGTGATCCTGGAGCCGATCCCGGCCAACGCCGGCCTGTTCTTCCCCGCCGACGGCTTCCTCGCCAAGCTGCGCGAGCTGACGGCGGCGCACGGCGCGCTGCTGATCTTCGACGAGGTCATGACCGGCTTCCGCGTCGCCAAGGGCGGCGCCCAAGAGCTCTACGGCATGGTGCCCGACCTCACCGCGATGGGCAAGGTCATCGGCGGCGGCCTGCCGGTCGGCGCCTTCGGCGGCCGCGCCGAGGTGATGGACCAGCTCGCCCCCGACGGCCCCGTCTACCAGGCCGGCACGCTGTCGGGCAACCCGCTCGCCATGGCCGCCGGGCTGGCACAGCTGCGCGAACTCGACAAGCTCGGCGGCTGGGCGCGGCTGGAAGAGCTGGGCGCCCGGCTCGAAGCCGGCGTGCGGGAGGCGCTCGCCGCCGCCGGCAGGGACTACACCTTCCACCGCGTCGGTTCCATGTTCTGCCTGTTCTTCTCCGCCGATCCGGTCACCGACCTCGCCTCCGCCATGCGCACCGACAAGCCGGCCTTCGGCAAGTTCTTCCACGCCTGCCTCGAGCGCGGCGTCTACCTGGCCCCCTCCCCCTACGAGACCGGGTTCCTCTCGCTCGCCCACTCCGACGACGACATCGACCGCACCGTCGAGGTGATCGGCGAGGCCCTGCGCACGCTCGATTGAACCGCCCCGTGTCCGCCGAAGCCGAACACCACCCCCAGCCCCCCCCCCCCCCCCCCCGCGCCCCCCCTGGGCGGCGCTGCGCCGCTTTGCGCCGCTCGTCTTCCTCCCGCTGCTCGCGCTCTACTACATCGCCGCCAAAGGCAACGGCGAGACGAAGAACCACGACGTCTACGACAACGACCAGAAGGTCTACCTCAACACCGCGCAGAACATCGCCCACGACCCGGGCGGCTACTTCACGCCGCGCCAGCGCACGCCCGGCTACCCCTATTTCCTGTCGCTGTTCTACGACGACGCCTTCGACGTCCCGGAGGGCAGCAAGCCGCCCTTCGACCTCGCCTGGTTCGAGCGGGGCAAATCCATCAACCTCCACCTCTCGCTGTTCCTCCTCGCCGGCCTGTTCCTGTTCTGCCGGCTCTACCTCCCCTTCGTCGAGTCCGGCATCATCGCGGTCGGCTCGGGGCTGCTGCTCTACACCTTCAAGGCCTACTACGTCCAGCCCGAGCTCACCTACTGGACGCTGAACACGATCCTCTTCGTGCTGCTCGGCCGCATGCTGTTCTCGCCGAGCTGGCGGCTCGCGGTCACCTGCGGCGTGCTGTCCGCCGTCACCTATTTCGTCAAGGCCGGCACCCAGCCGCTGTTGCTCCTCTTCGCGGTCACCTGGGGCATCAAAGTGCTGTGGGACGCCTGGATCGGCAGGCGCGAGCCGGGGCCCGCCCGCTCGGCTCTGACCGCCCTCGGCCAGGGCGCCTCGGTCATCGCCATCTACCTCCTGCTCATGACGCCCTACTTCGTCGGCACCGCCAGGAAGTTCGACGGCAAGCCCTTCTATTCCGTCTACACCGAATACATGATGTGGTTGCCGATGGATGCGCGGAGCGACGACTTCAGCGTCGACCGCGACCACATGTGGGGCTTCTACTACGCCGGCGCCCGCAACCACCCGATCACCGTCGAGCAGTTCAACGCCTCCTACGAGCGCGCCGTGCGCGAACGCCTCCGCAGAGAGGCGGAGAAGGCGGGCTGGCCGGAGGAGAAACTGGAGAAGAAAGTGGCGCAGCAATTCCAGCCCGTCACCGAGCTGGCGAACGCCCGGCAGTACTTCGAGCGCTACCCGGTCGCCCACAGCATCGACCGGGTGAAGCACGGGTTCACGATGCTGGAGAAGCGCATCAAGAAGTACTACAAGCGCGCCGAAGGGCTGGTGTCGTTCACGTTCAAGGTCGCCGCCGCCGGCCTGGCGCTGAGGTTGTTGTGGGGTGCGCTCGCCCGCAGCGGCAGGTGGCCCGGTCGCTTGCGCCTCGCCCACCGCGGCGACCCCGCGCTGCCGGAGTTCCTCAAGCGCCGCCCCTACGCCCTGTTCTACGTCGCCGGCTTCTTCATCGGCTATGCCGTCCTCTACGCCTGGTACGATGCCCTCGGCATCGGCCCGCGCCTGTTCCTCTCCCTCTACGTGCCGCTTCTCTTCGTCGCCGTCTGGAGCACCCACCACCTGTTCCGCCCCCTCGAGATCGAACTTCCGAAGCTCCGGCTCCGCCTCTCGTTAGTCGCCAACATATTGCTAGTGATCATGCTCGCCTACCTCAGCCACCGCCTCATGACCGGCGAGCTCTACGAGCACATGAACACGGGGGGCTGAACGCGCGCGGCACGCGGGGACGCGTGCCCTCCGGCAGGCGCGGCGCTGGAGGGCAAACGTCCCCGTTTGCCGCGTCGAGGGGTCGAGGCGTCGCGCAGGGTCACACGCGGCACGCGGGGACGCGTGCCCTCCAGCCGGGTGCGGCGCTGGAGGGCGAACGTCCCCGTTTGCCGCGCCGAGGGGTCGAGGCGTCGCGCAGGGTCACACGTGGCACGCGGGGACGCGTGCCCTCCGGCCGGGTGCGGCGCTGGAGGGCGAACGTCCCCGTTTGCCGCGCCGGAGGGTCGAAGCGTCGCGCAGGGTTGCACGCGGCACGCGGGGACGCGTGCCCTCCGGCGGGCGCGGCGCTGGAGGGCGAACGTCCCCGTTTGCCGCGCCGCCGCCCCCCTCAGCGCTCGACCTCGAACCCCGCTTCGTCGGCCCAGGTGGTGGCGCCTGGCGACGACTCGGGGATCGTCTCCAACCAGTCGTTGGTGCGGCGCAGCTCGCGGGTGCCGAAATCGATGCGGTGGCCGAACTCGGCGGCATCGCCGGTCGACAGCAGGTCCGCCCGCGCCAGCTTGAGCACCTCGGCGATGCGCTCGCGCTCCGCCTCCGCCAACTCGAGGTTGGCGCGCGTGGCCTCGACGCGTTCCGCCCGCGCGTGGGCGGCTTCGAGCCGTTCCCGCTTCGAGTCGAGCAGGCGGCGGCGGCTCAGGGCGAGCGTGTGTTTGCCCCCCGCCTCCAACTCCGCCACCTCCGCGTCCAGCTCCTCGATGTCCCCGCGCAGCTCCTCGATGTCCTCCGCGAGGTCGTCGCGCTTCTCGCGCCGGATGAGGTCGCGCTGCGCCCCTTCGGTCTTGAGCAGGCGCAGGTAGGCGAGCATGAGCCGCCGGACCGAAGCGATGCGCTCCTCGGCGGGCAGCAGGGTGTCCGCGTCGTCGGCGCGCAGCTTGGTGACGATCTCGCCCGCGACCTCGGTGAGGCGGTCATACTCCTCGCGCGCGTCGCCGTCGAGCGTGCGGTAGATCGCGTTGCGCGCCGCCCGCGCCGCTCCGGCGCGCGCCTCGCGCTCGGCATCGCCGCGCTTCTTCGCCCGCTTCGCCCTCCACGCCTTCAGCAGCCGCGAGTCGGGCAGGTAGATCCATCCCAGCGCATAGGCGGCCGCGCCGCCGACCATGGCGGCCGGGTTGGCTGTGGCCAGGCCGCCGCCCAGCGCGAGCAGCGCCAGCCAGGCGTGGTGGGGGCTCTTGAGGAAGGCCTTGATCTTGTCCATTCGCGGCGCCCGGTATCGATCACTCGAGCGTGAACCACTGTACCTCGACGCGCCGGTTTTGCTCGGAGTCTTTGCCCAGCGGCTCCTCCCAGCCGCGCCCGATCACCTCCAGGCGATCTGCATCGACACCGAACTCGCCGGCGAGGTGTCTCTTCACCTCCTCGGCGCGATCCTTGCTGAGCTGGATCGCCCTCAGCGCCATCTTCTGCAGGACCGCCTCGCCCTGGGCCCGGAAGACTTCGATCTGCGCGTCGTCGACATGGCCGCGCAACACGATCACCGACCCCGGCGAGACCTGCACCATGCGCTTCACGGTCTCCAGGTATTCCGTGTTGACCGGTTTGCTGCGGTCGAGCACCGACGAGTTCGGCTCGAACAGGAAGCGGATGTCCTTGCTGAGCAGCGGGTCGGCCTCGACCGGCGACCGGTCCGTGGTCGGGATCGGCTTGATCGCCACCTCGTCGTCGGCGAAGTGGCCATCCGCGGTGAGCGCCGCCAGCGGCGCCGGGTCGTGGAAGGAGTCCGCGGCCACGGGCGAGGCGATGATGTCGGAGCCGTAGGCCAGGGCGGCGGCGTTGTAGATGCCCTCGAAGCTCCCCGCCGCGTCGATGGCGCCGCTGAAGAAGGCCCGGTTCTCGGCCAGGTTGCAGAGGTGGACTTTGGAGAGCTCGTCGGCCGCGTCCTCCGGCGTCCACCCGAACCCGGCGAACGCCTCCGCCAAGGCGCCGTAGTGGGCGGAGGGGTCCGCACGCACCTGCCGGTTGCCTTCCAGCAAGCCGTGCACCACACCCTTCACGATCTCGGGGTGCTCGGTGGCGAAGCCCTTGTTGAACATGAGGATGTCGGAGATGATGAGCAGGTTGCGGTTGTCGACGAGCTGCTTCGCCGCACCGCCGCTCTCCTCGACGATCTCGGTCGTCTTGGGCGCCCAGGTCACACAGCCCGCGAGCGCACCGCCGCCCGAGTTCAGGTCGGCGAGGAACGCGTCGCCGGCGACCATGGCGTCCTCACAGAACACCAAGTTCACCGCCGCCGGGTCCGGGCTCTCGCCGATGCCCGCCAGCCGCCTCACCGGCAGGTCGGCTTCGGCGGCGAGGTAGCGGATGAAGAACTCGGTCTCGTTGAACGGCGCGCAGGCCAGCACCTTCCCCTTCAGCCCGTTCACCCCGCGCACGTCCTGGCGCACGATGATCCCGTCGGCGCCGCGCGAGAAGCAGATCTGCGCGGGGACGGTGACCGCGAACGAGCGCCCGTAGACGGGCAATACGTCGGCGGTGGTGCTGGAGCCGGCGAGGTCGCCGCGCTGCAGCGCCGGCCAGCTGTCCTCCTCGCTGGTGGTGAGGTGCAGCTTGAAGCCATACTCGCGGAAGAAGAAGGAGTCCTCCTTGGGCTCCAGGCCGTTGTTGGCGACGATCAGCCCGGCGTAACCCGCATACTCCGAGAGCTCGATGACGACCGTGTCGTCGCGCATCTGGTAGGTGCCCGGCGGCGGCAGGGTCGGCGCCCGGTCGGGGACGGCGACGAATTCAAATCCGGCCGGGCCCGCACCCGGGTCCGGCGTGACCGCCGCCGCTGGGTCCCGCGCCGGGTCGCGATCGGGGTTCCGGTCGACACCGGCATCAGGGCGGCCGCCATCGCCCCCCGGCAGCCATTTGAAGATGGCCAAGCCCGCGATGGCGAGCACCGCGATCGTGAACAGGATTTTTCCCAGATTGGACATGCGCCGACCGTAGCGCCCCGGCCCGGCGCCCTCCAATACAAAGCGGCGCCCCGATTGGAACCGCGCGGCCGCGTCAGCGCTCCGGGCTACGGCCGGTAGCCGTCCGCCCCCTTGCCGCGCAGTTCGGGCGCGGGGGAGGTCACGCGCATGGCGGGCCCGTCCGCCGCCTCCAGCTCGGGGTCGACCCCGTAAACCCCCGCCTCCTCGGGCGACGGCAGGTCGGGGCGGCGGCCGCCGGCGCCCCGGCCGACCTCGAACCAGGCGTTGCCGCGGAAGCGGAAGGTCTCCGGCGCCGTGCCGCCACCGACGTTGGCGAAGACCGCCACCCTGCGGTCGAAGACGATCACGTTGTCTTCGAAGGAGCCGCCCGCCGCCGGCTCGAAACCCGGTGCGGTATTCTCCTGCAGGATGCGCAAGACCCACTTCTCCGGCAGGTAGAACGTGTTGTGGTGCACGCGCCCCCCTTTGCTGCCGACCCAAGCGATCGGCGCCAGGCTGCCGACGAAGCGGTTGCCCGCCACCTCGATCGCCTCCGCTTCGCAGTCGCCGGCCCGCGGGCGGAAGTAGTCCAAGCCCGTGCTCCCGCCGATGTTCACCCCGCGCTGCCCGGCGCCTTCGAAATAACAAGACCGCAGGGACACCCGGGCGCTGCCCCCCTTCATCTGCACTCCGTTCGACTGGGAGAACCCCCCCTTGCCGATGAAGGCGCAGGCTTCGACCACGCCGTCGTGGCAACCCACCATGTCGATCCCGGAGCCGCCCCAACCCTCGAAGCGGCACCGCAGGACCGCGAAGTCGTCGACGCCGGAGAGCTTCAGGGCGTCGTGGTTGCCGCGCGGACCGATGTCGGCGACGAGGCAGTCCTCGACGCGGATCCCGCGCGCGGGCCGCGCCTTGTCCCCGCCGTCGTCGATGTTGATGCCGTTGCCGCGGGCGCCGCGGACGTCGAGGAACCGCAGCGTGACGAATTCGCAGGCGGAGAGCTGCAGGCCGACGTTGCCGCCTCGGAACTCCGCCGGGCGCTCTGCGCTCGCGCCGCGCAGCGTGATCGGCGCGCCCTCTCTGCCGCGCAATCCCGAGAGGGCGACCCCGGAGAGCGGCCCGCCGCCCACGACGATCACATCCCCCGGTCCGGCGCCGCCCGCCGCGCGCAGGAGTTCGGCGGCGCCGCGCACATGGATCTCCGCCGCCCCGGCCACGACCGTTCCTGAGAGAGAGGCGACGGCGACGGTGGTGAGCAGCAGGGGGGGCGTTCTCATGCCACCCATCCAACACCGGTTCGCCGGGATTGGCGAGCAGCGATCGGGCGGGTCCCGGGCTTGATCGCCACGGGTGCGCGCCGCTATCCTGCCCGCGATGAAGTCGATCGCCCCCCTCCCCCTCGCGCTGCTCGCCGCCCTCTCCGCCCTCGGACCCGCCCGCGCCGAGCGGCCCAACATCGTCTTTCTGTTCAGCGACGACCACGCCTACCAGGCGATCGGCGCCTACGGCTCCAACCGCAACGAGACGCCGCACCTGGACCGCATCGCCGAAGGCGGGATGCTGTTCCACAACTGCATGGTCACCAACTCCATCTGCGGCCCCAGCCGCGCCGTCATCCAGACCGGCAAGCACAGCCACCTTAACGGCTTCATGACCAACGGCGACCGCTTCGACGGCGCGCAGCAAACATTCCCGAAGCTGCTGCAGAAGGCCGGATACACGACGGCGATGATCGGCAAGTGGCACCTGAAGTCCGACCCGACCGGCTTCGACTACTGGAAGGTCCTGCTCGGCCAAGGGCCCTACTACAACCCGCCGATGAAGAGCGCCGAGGGCACCGCGAAGATCGAGGGCTACACCACCGAGATCATCACCGACATCGCCCTCGAGTGGCTGGCGGAGGGGCGCGACAAGGACCGACCGTTCATGCTGATGTGCCAGCACAAGGCGCCCCACCGCAACTGGCAACCCGGGCCGAATTACCTCACCATGTACGACGACGTCGAGATCCCGGAGCCGGCGACGCTCTGGGACGACTACGAGACCCGGGCCTCGCCCGCCTCGTCGCAGGCGATGACGATCCGCGAACACCTGTCGAAGAGCGACCTGAAGCTCACCCCGCCCCGCGGCTTGACCGAGGCGCAACTGGAGCTCTGGAACGCCGCCTACGGGCCGAAGAACGCCGCCTTCGAAGCGGCGGACCTCCAGGGCAGGGAGCTGGTGAAATGGAAGTATCAGCGCTACGCGAAGAACTACCTGCGCTGCGTCGCCGCCGTCGATGACAACGTCGGCCGCGTCTTGGACTACCTCGACGAGGCCGGCCTGGCGGAGAACACCGTGGTCATGTACGCCTCCGACCAGGGTTGGTATCTGGGCGAACACGGCTGGTACGACAAACGCTGGATGTACGAAGAGTCGTTCCGCACCCCCTTCATGGTGCGCTGGCCAGGGGTGGTCGAGGCCGGCAGCGAGAACCGCGACTTCGTGTCGAACCTCGACTTCGCGCAGACCTTCCTCGACATCGCCGGTGTCGAGGAGATCCCCGAGCCGATGCAGGGCGCCTCGCTGGTGCCGATCCTCAAGGGCGAGACCCCCGCCGACTGGCGCAAGTCGTTCTACTACCACTATTACGAATTCCCGGGTGCCCACAGCGTCCGCCGCCACTACGGCGTGCGCATGGGCGACCACAAGCTCATCCACTACTACAACACGGGCGAGTGGGAACTGTTCGACCTGAAGGAGGACCCCAACGAGCTGAACAACCTTTATGCGGGCGCCTCGGAGGGCGTG
The DNA here is from genome assembly GCA_030430255.1 of Verrucomicrobiia bacterium. Classification (GTDB taxonomy): domain Bacteria; phylum Verrucomicrobiota; class Verrucomicrobiia; order Verrucomicrobiales; family DEV007; genus JAUIGD01. The sequence continues at coordinate 27,378 of JAUIGD010000003.1, read as the reverse complement.
CTGGGACCGCTCAAGGACGAGCTGGTACGCTTGCGGAAGCAATACCGGGTCCCGGAGGACACCCGCCCCGTCGAGCGCCGGCGGCGGGGGGATTAGCCCGGGCCGGAGGGCACGCGTCCCCGCGTGCCGCCGATTTGCTGTCGCGACCCCATCCAACCCCATCCGGCGACGCACCGCCATGCCAACACCCTGCCCGAGCCGATCACAACGCCAACGCCCTCAGCGTCAACGAGGGCAAGCCGCAGCCCGGAGCTTGGCGAGCGAATCGGGGTAGGCCAAATCTCCGGCGGATTGAGTCGGCAAGTGAGGATCGATGCTCATTCCAGGAGACCCTGGCAGCTACGACCGTTGCAAGCGCGCACCGAAGTGCCCCGCCGAGTCGAGTTCGCAAGCCAGCTCAGGGGGCGCTGGGGCTATCGGACAGCGGAGGGCTCCGGAGATGCGGGCCGCGGTGAGAGGCCCTTCGCGTTGCTCAGGGTGACAGTCACGTGGTGTTGAGGGCGGCGTGTGGGGATGGCCACCAGCCCTGCCGAGGAAGTGCGGTGTCATCCTGACGAGCGCAGCGTCGGAAGGATCCCGCGCTGAAACCGGCGCGCGCCGAGCCACCGGGACGTCCCGGATCGCCTCCCGGGTGCGAAGCGGGCGGACAAGGAGACGCCGCCCCGTCGATGCCCTATCACCGAATGGCGGCGCATCGCCTGCGGATGTGGTGGCCGATCCGGGCCAGCACGGGCCGGAGGGCACGCGTCCCCGCGTGCCGCCGATTCGCTGTCGCGGCCCCATCCGGCGACGCACCACCATGCGACATGCCCGATTCTGTCTGGACGGCTAGCCCGAATCGATCACCAAGCTCCGGGCTGCGGCTCGCCCTCGTTGACGCTGAGGGTGTTGGCGTGGTGACCGGCTCGGGCAGGGTGTTCACCCAGCCGCTTCGCCTGTCCCTGCCGCCGCCTACTCAGCGTCAACGAATGGCAGCGCCTCGCCTGCGGATGTGGTGATCGATCCGGGCTAGAAAAACTCCACCGACGCCAACACGTCCTCGAAGGTGTCGCCCTTGCCGGTGAACACGAACAGGCGTCCGCCGCGCTCCACGGTCACGTGCTGGAGCGTCGCGCCGGCTTCGTCGGCGCCCTGGTCCTCCACCTCGAACCGCTGCGCCGGCTCGCCGCCGACCTCCCAGGCCGATTCGCTGCCGGCGACCAGGTAGAGCCGGACGTGCCCCGCGAGCGCCGGGTCGTGGGTGCCCAGGCGCATCACCGAGGCCCCGGTGCCGGCGAACTCCAGCTCCAGCGCGATGTCGGAAGTGCCCGCGACCCCGCGGTCTTCGACCTTCAGGTTCAGCGCCGCCGGGTAGCGGAGGCTGAAGCCCAACCCCTCGTTGTAATAGGTCTGCTGGCCGGGCAGGTACTGGCGGGGGTCGTCGGGCGTGCTCTTGCAGGCGGGAACCAGCGCGCCGGCAGCCAGCGCCAGAACCGCGGCGAGCGCGCGGATTCCTATCGCCAACGTTTTGTTAAAACTCATCTTCCTCATCCAGTTTGGCCGCCGCCTCCTTCTCGGCCTCGGCCAGGGGGCGGAGGCGGATGTTCCTGAACTCGCCGGTCGTCTGGAAGGTCGAGAGCCCGAACGGCACCGAGTCCTCGATCTCGCCGAAGCGCATGCCCACCTTGCGGTCCTTGACGTTGGCGTTGACCATGCGCTCGCCGTCGATGAAGGCCTGCAGGCGGTGGTCGCTGACGATCAGCCGCACCTTGTACCATCTCTCGTCGTCGAACTCGCGGACCGTCATGGTCATGTTCTCCATCGCGTCCATGTAATCGATGCAGGAGATGCCGCACACGGAACCGCCCCAGCCGCCGAGCACGAACGAGGCGTGCGAGTCGTGGAACGGGAAGGTGATGCAGCAGAAGAAGTCGGTGCCCTCGATGCGGCGCGCCTCCAGCGTGACCTCGTAGCCCACCTTGGGCAAGGCGTCGCCGTCCGTGCGTTTGAGGCCGTTCAGGTGCCCGTCGCCGCGCTTGATCAGCAGTGTGCCCTCGGGCGTCACCTCGGCGCCGCCGTCGCCGGCGTAACCGGCGGGGACCCAGCCCTCCAGCGTCTTGCCGTCGAACAGGTCGCGCGCCGCGGGCGCCGCGGGCGCGGCTTCGGCGGCGGGTGTCTCGGGTGTCGGCCCGTCGCCGGATGCCGGTGACGAGGCGGCGAGGGGGAGGGCGAGCGCGGCGAGCACGCGGGCGGGGGGCATTTTCATCGCCTTAGCATACCCCCGCCGGCTGGCGACCGCAAAGGCCGCGCGAAGCGACGGCGGCGGGCCGGGCGCGGGCGGGTTCTCAATCGATCTCCGCGTCGTCGGACAGGTAGCTGGCCAGCCTGCGAAACGTGATCGGCCCCTCGATCCGCACCTCTCCATCGCCCTTGGATTCGCGGATCTCGATGCTGCCCTCGAGCTCCGCCTCGAGGTCCTCGAAGTGGTGGAGCGAGCGGTAGAGTTTCCCCTCCATGCGCAGGCTCACCTCCTGTTCGGCGCCGTCGGACCGGAAGGCGCCCGAGACGCGGATGTCGGCGACCACCTCGGCGCAGGGCTGGCCGCCCCGCTGCGTGTGGCCTTTGACCCGCAGCCGGACGTCGCCCTCGTCGAGCTGGAAGCCTGGTCCCAGCAGCTGCCCCACCGCTTCCGGAGGCGCCTGCCAGACCTCGCCGACCTCCCGCCACTGCTCGGTATAGAGGGCATCGGCGCGCAGGTCGGCCGGTTCGAAACCGGCGGGCAGCTCGGCCTGAGTGCCGCTGCGCAGCCGGTATTGGAAGCCGTCGCCCCCGGCGTCCGGGACGGCCGTCACCACGGCGCCCTCGAGCGGCGATTCCCGTTCTTCGCGCACCTCGTCGGCACCGTCCATCCGCGTGGTGGTGACGGTGCCGCCAGGGCCGATGGTGATCTCGCGGACCCCTCCCTCGAGGTATTGCACGAGGTGGTTCTCGGTCGCCTCCAAGCTCATGCGCCCGGTGGTCTCAGCCTCGCCGATGCGGCCCAAAAACCGGGCGTCCTCGATCCGGTACGACTGCTCGACTTTCAAAACCGCGCCGACTTCGGGTTGGAACTCGCCGCGCAGCTGCATGGTCAGCGTGCTGGTGCTGTCCTCGGTGCGGGTCGTGACCGGTCCGGAAGAAGCCCCCCCGGGTTCGGGGTCGCCACCACAGGCGACGAGGAGCGCGGCGGAGCCGGCGAGGGCGAGGGTGCGGCGCAGGCAGGCGGCACGGCGGGCCGCGTGGGGGGGCAGGGTGAGAGGGAGCAAGGCGGGTCGGAAGTTCGTTAAGATTGCTTAACCATCGCCCTGAACGACGACCCGCGCCACCCGCGGTGCGACACCGGTGAAAATCTCCCAGGCGATCGTCCCCGCGCGCTGCGCCAACTCCCCTGCGGCGATCCCTTGCCCGCCCTCGCAGCCGAGCAGCACCGCCGCATCCCCGGGGGTCGGCGGCTCCGGGAGGGCGCCGGCATCGACCATGATCTGATCCATCGTCACGCGCCCCAGCAACGGGCAACGCCGCCCGGCGAGCAACACCTCGGCGCCGCGCCCCGACAGCGCCCGCGGGTACCCGTCGGCATAGCCGACCGCGAGGGTCGCGACGCGGGTCGGCCGGTCGGTGACCGCGGTGCGCCCATACGAGATCGACGCCCCGGCCGGCAGATCGCGCACCAGGGTGACGCGGGCGCGCCATGTCATCGCCGGGCGCAACGCGTCGTCGAACCCCGCCACCGGTGCCGCGCCGTAGAGGAGCAATCCCGGCCGCACCAGATCGCCGCCCGCCGCACCGAGCCTCAACAGTCCGGCGCTGTTGCTGAGGTGCCGCCAGCGCGGCGCCACCCCGGCCTCCGCACACCGCTGTGCGAACTGTGCGGCCTGCGACTCCGTGAACGCGGGGTCCTCGTCGGCCGAAGGGAAATGGGTCGCCAACCCCTCCAGCTCGACCCCCTCCATCGCCGCGGTCTCGCGCGCGGCGTCGGCGAACTCCTCAGGCCGGGCGCCGATCCGCCCCATGCCGGTATCGACGGCCAAGTGCAGCCGCGCCGCGCGCCCCAAGCGCCGCGCGACGGTGGCGAACGCCCTCGCCTCCGCCGCCCCCGACACGGTCGCCGAGACGCCGGCCGCGACCGCGGGCTCGCGCTCGGCCGGCAGCAACGCACCCAAGACCAAAACCGTCGCGCCCTGCCCCGCCACCGCGCGCACGGCCAAGGCTTCGTCGAGGGTCGCCACGCCGAAGGCCTCGACCTCCCCGAGCAGCGCCCGCACGGTCGCCGGCAGCCCATGCCCGTAGGCATCCGCTTTGACCACCGCCAGCAAGGCCGCGCCTCCGGCGCGCCCGCGGGCGAAGCGCGCGTTGGCCGCGAGGGCGGCGGGGTCGATCTCCGCCCAGCTGCGGAGGTGCGCGGCAGGCGCCGATGCGTCAGGCATGGATGTCCTCGCGGATGGGTGGGCTGGGATCGGTCATCGCGGGCGGAGGCGGCGCAGCGAGCCCCTTGACGCCGGCAAGGCGAGAGATCCGGCACCGGCTGCCGGCGGAGCGCGTCCGACGGCGGGAAGCGGGCCACGCGGTGCGGCACCCCATGGTGCGTCCCTGTTCCATCGCCGGCTCGATCGGTCCTCGCGTCATGGCGAACCCTCTGGTCGCGGCCCGGTTGCGCAAGCGAAAACGGCGGCGCTCACTCCGCCCGGATCACCGTCCGGTTGCGGCCCAGCGTCTTCACCCGGCCGTCGGTGTAGAGGACCATCTGCGTGTCGGCGGTCGCGGCGAGGTGTTCCTTGTGTTGCTCGCGGATCTTCGGCCAGCCGCTGAGCGTCAGTTTGCCCTCGTCCGGGCGGTAGATCGCCCGGTGCGCGAAGCCCTCGTGGCCGCTCGGCGTGCCGTCTTCCTGCATGCGGATGTAGACGTTGCCGATCGCCTCGCCGTAGGACATGCCGCTGCCATCGGACTTGAGGTGGACGATGAAGCGGTCGCTGCGCAGCGCGAAGCGGGGGCTCTTCACCTGCACGTCGCCCGAGAATTCCATCTGCGACGAACCGATGTCGAAATCGGTCTCGTGGATCGCGCTGATCACCAAGTCGTCCGCCCCCGCGCTGCGCTCGGCAGCCGTCGGCGGGGTGTGCTCGACGAAGGGGAGGTCGTCGGCGCTGTCGGTCAAATCGAGCGCCGGCTCCGGAGCGGGGCGCGACTTGGCGAGGCGCGCGGCGAGGGCGGCGATCTCGGCGTCGGTGCCATCGCCGGTCGCCGCGACCGGGAGGGTGTCGCCTCCGTCCGCCTGTGGGGCGGACGGCGGGGCGTCGCCCAAGGCCACGCCCAGCGCCGCGGAACTCTGCGCGAAGGCGGCCGCCGTGGCACTTTCGACGAGGCTGCGCAGCAGGGACGGCCCCGGGTCGACGCGCCGCTCCCCGGGATCGGCCGCCGGCGGTGCCTCCGGTGAAACGGACGGCGCCGGAGCCTCCACGGCAGGCTTGGCCGCGGGGGCCGGGCGGGCCGCGAGCTGGGCGCCGCCGGCCCCAGAGGGCGGCGCTGCAGCGGGCGCAGGACTGGGAGTCGGTGCCTTCGGCTTCAGGAGTTCCGGCGGCAAGGGCTCCAGGTCCGGCGGCGGCGCGGGCTGCTCCTCCGGCGCGGGATCGGCGGCGGCGAGGTCGGCGGGCAGGTCGAGCTTGGGCTTGGGCTTGGGCTTCGGATCGGGCGGGGTCGCGCTCGCCGCGCGCGCCATGCGTTCGACCCCCTCCGAGGCCTCGGCGAGGATGGGGGCGATCTCCAGGCGGGGCTTGGGCGCGGGCTCCGGCGCGCGGCTCGCCGCCGCCGCGGCTCCCCCGGAAGCGCGGCTGCGCCCGAGATCGGCTGCGGTCGGCCCGGCGACCCTGGCTGGCGCGGAACTCGCTACTTGGGGCGCTGCCTTGCGGGCGGTGGGCGGGCGTTCGACGGTCATCGCCGGAGCCGCCTGCGGCCGGCCCTGCGACTGCTCTGTGCGCGGCATCGACTCCAGCCGCTCGCGGGTGCCCTGCGCCACACTGCGCAGCTTGTCGAAGAAGGTACCGCGCGGCGCCACCGCAGGGGCGGGCGCTCGCGCCGGCTGCACGGGGCTGGCCATCCGCGCCGGCGCCGGCTCCGCGGTCGAGGTGCGGGCGGGCGGGGAAGCGGTCGCCGCCCGCGTCGGCTGCGACGGCGGCGCCGTGGGTGGCATCGGAGCCCGCACGGGACGCCGGGCGCCAGGGCCGGCGGCGAGATCGATCGGTCGCCCGTAGGCGGTCGCCGGACGCGGCGGCGGTGCGGTCGAGGTTGCCGGCGCCGCCGCCGGAAGGCGCGAGGGGCCGGGTGCTGCGCCGCGATAGCCATACGCGTTGCGGGCCGGCGGCGGGACTGCAGGCGCAGGCGTCCGCACCCGCTCCACCGGGGCGCTGCGTCGAACCGGCGCCGGCGCACGCGCAGCCGGACTTTGAGCCGGAGGGGCGGGAGCCTGGCGGGAAGCTTCGCGGCTGCGCAGGAATAGTTCGCGCTTGCGCTGCTCCTCCGGGCTCAATGATTGCGCGTTGCCCACCTCAACCAGCGAGAAAAGAAGAACGCAGACGGAAGCGCGACGAAGCCGGGAGACCACCCGCCGTAAAAAATTGAGGATATGAGGCACGGAATTTTAAAAATACTGCCCCATGTTTCGGGTTCAAGAAATATTCATAAATATTAAATAGATTCGCCGGAACACCCGGCTCGAGCCGTTCCCAACGCGGACACCCTCAGCGTCAGCGAAGGCGGGCCGCAACCCGGAGCTCGGTGATCGACGCGGGTTAAAACCGGAAGCCGGCGTGGACGCCGATGAACGGCGCGGGGTCGGCGTCGGTGGCGCCGAGCGTCATGCCACGCCCGTCTTCACGGCTCAACTCGGTGCCGAGGCTGACTCCGCCGAGCACGGAGAGTCGCCAATGGTCGCCAGCGCTGACGGTCATCGAAGTGAAGATCGGGATGGTGCGGTCTTCCCCGACCCCACCGTCGTCGAGCCGGAAACGCAGCTTCTCGTAGCGGGCGCCGAGCGAAAGCGACACCCGGTCGCTGAGCGCGCAATCCAAGGCCAGGCCGGGGCCGAGCGTCGCGCCGACCGTCGGGCCGGTGCTCAGGCTCAACGCGTCGGTGAGCTGCCAATCGATCAACACCACCGGGAACACGCTGGCGTCGTCCTCGAGCTGGGACTGGTATCCCACGCCGGGACCGAGGCTCAGCCGGTCGCCGAAACGATACGACGCGCCGAGGATCGCCCCGCCGGTGAGCGAGTCGTCGAAGTCGGCGCCGTCTTCACGGGCGGAACGGACGGAAGGCAAGGCGAACACGGACCAGTCGGCACCGAGATCGAAACTCACGGGAGCCGACAGCTGAATCCGCTGCACATCCCCCCATCCGGCGAACGCCGACCCGCCGAAATCGTAGGCATCCAGACCATAGCCCAGCGAGAGGGCGGCGAAGCGGTCGGCCTCCCGCAACAAGGGGGCTCCGACCCGCGCGTAATAGGTCTGGCTGCTCACCTCCCCCCCGGAATCGAGATCGGTGCTGAACCGGTGGACGGCCGTCGCGGTGAACGGGGATCGCTCATCCGGCCCGGCGCCAGCAATCGGCGCGAGCACGGTGCAGATGACCAAGATCGTGGAGGGGGTCGCGAGGAGGGAGCAGCGCATCGGCGAGGGAGCCTACACCCTTCCCCCCACCGACGCAGCTGGCGATCGACATTGCGCTTCGCATGGATAGTGACTTTACTTTGTATATGCAAAATCCAGCATTTTTGCAACATACGCCACCCGCTGGCGAGGCATTGCTTCCCGAAGAGGCGCCTGCGGAATCCCCGTCACCGGGTTGGGAGTATCACATCTGGGAGAAGCCCTACCTCCCTCAGGCCGGGTGTTCCCGATCCCCTCGGGTCACCGAAACCCTCAACGCATTCGGCGCCGAAGGCTGGGAGCTGATCTCCGTCGTCTGGGAACCCGATCAGGACAATCGCCGCCTCCCAGGGCGGATGCTCTACCACTTCCGGCGCCGCTGCCGGGCTTGAACCCCTCCCGTTCGCGGCATTTAGTCGCACGATGAAGCCCCCCGCCGAACGCACGCCCCGCCGCCGCTTCCTACAGTCCGTGATCGCCGCCGGTGCGGCGCCCGCCTTCCTCCCCTCCCACCTGTTCGGCGAGGGCGCGCCGAGCAACCGGATCGCCGTCGGCTTCATCGGCGTCGGCGGCCACGGCAACGGCTGGAACCTCCCGTCCTATCTGAAGCAGCCCGACGCCCGCGTGCTCGCGGTCTGTGACGTCGACGACTCCCACCTGCGCACCGCCAAACGCAACGTCGACATCGCTTACGGCAACGAGGACTGCGCGACCACCAAGGACTTCCGCGAGGTGCTCGACCGCGACGACATCGACGCGGTGATGATCTCGACGCCCGACCACTGGCACACGCTGATGAGCGTGCTGGCGGTGCGCGCCGGCAAAGACGTCCAGTGCGAGAAGCCGACGCTGACCATCGACGAGGGCAAGATCCTGATCGACGAGGTGCGCAAGCACGGCCGCGTGTTCCAAACCAGCACCGAAGACCGCGCCGTCCCGCAGTACCACCGCATGGCGGAACTGGTGCGCAACGGCCGCATCGGCGAGCTGCAGCGCATCGAGGTGATCCTGCCCAAACAGCCGGGCGGCCCCGGCGACCCGACCCCGCAGCCGGTGCCGGAAGGCCTCGACTATGACATGTGGCTCGGGCCGGCGCCCGAGGCGCCCTACTGCAAAGACCGCGTCCATTTCAACTTCCGTTGGATCAGCGACTACTCCGGCGGCATCATCCCCGACTGGGGCGCGCACCTGTTCGATACCGCGCAGTGGGCGAACGATACCGAGCGCTCCGGGCCGGTCGAGGTGGAGGGCACCGGCACGCGCTGGGAGGGCGGGCTCTACGACACGGCGAAGGACTACGACGTCACCTTCCGCTACGCCGGCGGGGTCGTCATGACCTGCAAGCCCGGCACCCCGAGCATCAAGTTCATCGGCAGCGAGGGCTGGGTCGGCAACCGCGGCTGGCGCGCCGAGGTGGAGGCCAGCTCTAGCGAAATCCTGGAGTCCACGATCGGTGACGACGAGGTCAAGCTGTTCACCGAGCCGGCCGGCGAACACCGCAATTTCCTCGACTGCGTGAAGAGCCGGGAGGAGCCCTACTTCCCCGTCGACATCGGCCACCGCGTCGCGACCCTCTGCCACCTGGCCAACATCGCCATCGACCGTGGCGTGAAGCTGGAGTGGGACCCCGGGGCCGAGGTCTTCCCCGCCGACGACGAGGCGAACCGCATGCGCGAGGTGCGGCCGATGCGCGGCGCGTGGAAGCTGTAGCCGGGCCCGGCCACCGCAACCGCGGGCGAGGCCGACCGCGGCGAAGATCGCGGGTTGATTTTCCCCGCGGGGTTTGAGACAACAACAGCGATCCCCACCCCATCCCCCCACCCGCTCCGGGACGCCGTCTCGGCAGCCCCGCCCCTCGCCGATGCGAACCCACGTCCACATTTGCTCCCTGCTCGCGCTGGCCTGCCCGCTGTGGTTCGGCGCCTGCTCGAAGGGAGGGGACGGCCACGACGCGGCCGCCGCGCCGCCGGAGCAACCGGAGCAACCGGAGCCAGAGCAGCAGCCCGCACGACCCGCAGAGACACCCGGCGGGCAGCCCGGGGTCGCGAGACCCGAACCGTTGCGCAAGATCCCGACCCTCGAGGATCGCTCCGGCGAGGCGCCGCTGGCGGACGTCTTCGCCCTCGCCGACCCGAACGCCGACGCCGCGTGGACGAGCGAAGCCCTCGGCGACGCCATCAACAAGGGGCTCAAAGCCCTCGCCCACGCCTTCGAGGAGGCCGATTGGGAGGACGAGGCCTTCCTCGCGGCGCTCGCCGACGCCGGCGCGAAATGCAACGCGCTGCGCCCGGCGACGGAGGAGGCCTTCGCCGACGGCGCGCTGCGCGTGCGGCGCGAGAAAGCGGCCGCGGGGGACGCCGATCCGGACCGCGACCTGGCCACCGAACTCGCCGCCCTGCGCGCCGCCTACGCGGCCGACGGCGAGGTGCGGGTGAAGTTCAAAGTGGTCGGCGTGACGATGCCCGACGGCGGCGGGACCGCCGGTTCCGAGGCGGTGCTGGAGATCGTCGGCGACGGCGCGACCGGGGGCGAACGGCTGAACCACAGCGCGATCTGGGAGACGCGGTGGCAGGTCCCGGAGGGCGACCGCAAACACCCGCGGCTGGTCGAGCTGCGCTCCTCGCGCTTCGAGGAGGTGGTCGCGGACGGGGAGCTGTTCCGCGATGCGACGCAGGCGCTGCTCGGCGACCAGCCCGCCTTCACCGACCAGCTCATCCACGGCGCCGACTACTGGTACGGCAACCTCGACGTCTCCTTCGGCATCCACCAGGGCAACCAAGGGCTCGCCATCGGCGACGCCGACGGCGACGGCCGCGAGGACCTGCTCGTCTGCCAGCCGGCGGGCCTGCCGCTGCGCTTCTTCCTGCGCGAGGCCGACGGCACCCTGCGCGGCGCCGCCGCCGAGGCCGGGCTGGACTGGCTCGACAACGCCCGCAGCGCGCTGTTCGTCGACCTCGACAACGACGCCGACCAGGACCTGCTGCTGACGCTCAACTACTCGCTCGTCGTCTTCGAGAACTCGGGCGGGGCGGAGTTCGCGCGCCGCGCCGTCATCGACATCCACTCCTGGCCCTCGTCGATCGCCGCCGCCGACTACGACCTCGACGGCGACCTCGACGTCTACGTCTGCGGCTACAACCCGCGCGGCGAGACCGCGCCCGGCGACATCTTCGCCAACCCGGTGCCCTACCACGACGCCGAGAACGGCGCACGCAACTTCTTCCTCGAGAACGGCGGCGGCTTCCGCTTCGAGGACGTCACCGGGCGCGTCGGCCTCAACACCAAGAACCACCGCTTCAGCTTCGCCGCGTCCTGGGAGGACTACGACGACGACGGCGACCCCGACCTCTACGTCGCCAACGACTTCGGGCGCAACAACCTCTATCGAAACGATGGCGACAAAGACGGCGCCCGGCAGTTCGTCGAGGTCGGGCCCGAGGCGGGCGTCGAGGACATCGCCGCGGGCATGTCGGTGTCGTGGGGCGACTACGACGGCGACGGGCTGGTCGACCTCTACACCAGCAACATGTTCTCCGCCGCCGGCAACCGGGTCACCGGCCAGGGGCAGTTCAAAGCCGGCGCCGACGCCGCCGACCGCGCCGCCATGCGCCGCCACGCGCGCGGCAACACCCTCTACCGCAACCGCGGCGACGGCACCTTCGAAGACGTCAGCGAGGCCTGCGGCGTCACGCTCGGGCGCTGGGCCTGGGGCTCCCACTTCACCGACTTCAACAACGACGGGCGCCAGGACCTCTACGTCGCCAACGGCTTCTTCACCACGCCCGACAGCGGCGACTTGTGAAGCTTCTTCTGGCGGCAGGTCGTGTCGCTCTCCCCCACCGAAGACTCCACCAGCGACGAGGTGCGCCAGTACGACGTCGGCTGGGCGGCGACCAACAAGCTGATCCGCCAGGGCAAGTCCTTCAGCGGCGGCGAGCGCCACTGCGCCTTCCTCAACCTCGGCGGCGGCGCGCGCTTCGCCACCGTCTCCGGCGCCGCGGGCCTCGATTTGGTCGACGACGGCCGCGGGCTGGCGCTGGCGGACTGGGACTACGACGGCCGCGTCGACTTCTGGCTCACCAACCGCACCGGCCCGCGCGTGCGCTTCCTGCACAACCGCTACGGGTCGGGCAACGGCTTCGTCGCCCTGCGGCTGGTCGGCGCCGACGCGAACCGCGACGGCGTCGGCGCGCGCGTCACCGTCGAGCTGGCGGACGGCGCGAAGCTGGCACGCACGCTCTACGCCGGCAGCGGCTACCTCTCGCAGTCGAGCAAATGGCTGCACTTCGGGGTGCCGGCCGGCGGCTCGGTGGCGGCGGTCGAGGTCCGCTGGCCGGGCGGCAGCGCCGAGCGCTTCACCGGCGCGGCGGCCGGCGGCTTCTACCACCTCGAACAGGGCGCCGGCGCCGCGCGCGGGTGGGAGCCGCCACGGTTCGACTCCGCCGCGATGTTCGAATCACCGCCCGTCGAGGCCCCCGACGACGGCGGCCCGGCGCGCGTCTTGCCGGTCCTGCGGCCACCGATGCCGGACACGCTGGCCGCGGTCGGCGCCGGCGGCGAGATGGAGTTGAGCAGCTTCCGCGGCGCGCCGCTCGTCGTCCAGCTGTGGGCGACCTGGTGCCCGAACTGCGCCGCCGAGATGGAGGAGTGGAAGGCCGCCGCCGAGGCGATCGAGGCGACCGGCGCGAAGGTGCTGCCGGTCTGCGTCGACGAGCCGACCGACGACCGCGCCGCCGACCTCGCCAGGGCCGCCGCCGCCGCCGCCGAGCGCGGCTACCCTTGGGAGACCGCCGTCGCCGACGCCCACCTGATCGAGCACCTCAACATCATCCAGAAGGCCTACGTCGGGCGCCAGGAGGACCTACCGCTGCCGAGCGCGTTCCTGATCGACGCGGCGGGCGATCTCGTCGCCATCTACAAGGGCAATGTCTCGCCGGAGGTGCTCGTCGCCGACCTCGCGGTGGCGGGGGGCGGCGAAGACCGCGAGGCCGTGGTCGCGCGCGCCTTGCCCTACGGCGGCCAGTGGCTGGAGCGCCCGCCGGGCACCATGCCGCGGAGCATCGCCATCCGCCTCGTCGAGCACGGACTCGACGCCGAGGCCCGCACCTACCTCCGCCAGATATTGCCGCGCTACGCGGGGCCGGGCGCCGCGGGCGACGGCGTCGCCGAGGACACGCGCCTGCGCGAGCTCAACGAATGCCACAGCTTCCTCGGCGCGCTCGCCTACGACGCCGGCGACAAGGCCGAGGCCGTGGCGCACTACCTTTCGGCGCTGGCGCTGTTCCCGAACAACCGCGACCTGCGCCACGAGCTGATGCGCTGCTACATGGACCTGGGCGATCACGAGCTCGCCGCCGGACAGGTGGAGGCCCTGCTCGCCGACCGCCCGGACGATTTCGAGAACCTCGCCCAGCTCGCGCTGCTGCGGGCGAAGCTCGGCCAACGCGACGAGGCGGTGGAGCTGTACGGGAGATCCCTCGCCCTGCGCGACCACCCGGAGACCCACAACATGCTCGCCAACCTGCTGCGCGACAGCGGCCGCGCGGCGGAGGCGGCGCCACACTACCGGGCGGCACTCGAGGGCCGCCCGGGTTGGCCTTTGCCCGCCAACAACCTCGCCTGGATCCTCGCGACCCACCCCCACGCGGACGTCCGCGACGGTGCCGCGGCGCTGCGTTTCGCCGGGATCGCCGACGCGGCCACCGGCGGCGAGGTGCCGCCGATCCTCAGCACGCTGGCCGCCGCCCAGGCGGAAGCAGGCGACTTCGCCGCCGCCGCGGCGACCCTCGAGAAGGCGATCGCCCTCGCCGAGGCGGAAGGAAAAGGGGAGCTATCCGAGCGGTTGGCCGAACGCCTCGCCGCGGCGAAACGCGGCGAGCCGCACCGCGACCCCGCGCTCGCCGGGACCGAACCCGGGGGGGCCGATGAGTGATCTGCGCCGCAACGCCATCGCGGCCGCCGCGCTGCCGTTGCTCCTCGCCGCCTGCGGCGACGGCGGCGACCCCGATGGATCGCTCTTCGAACCGCCCACCTACACCGGGCAGATCGCGGCGATCCTGCACGAGAACTGCGCCGCGTGCCACCGCCCGGGCGAGTCGGCGCCCTTCGACCTGCTCACCTACGAGGACGCGGCGAAGCGTGCGCGGCAGATCGTCGAGGTCACCGGCACGCGCTACATGCCGCCGTTCCTCCCCGACACCAACTACCGGCGCTACGTCGGCGAGCGGCGCCTGAGCGACGAACAGATCGAGCTCCTCCACCGTTGGCACGAGGCCGGCGCCCCGCGCGGCGACGGCGAGCCGCCCGCGCCGCCGGCGTTCGCGGAGGGCTGGCAGCTCGGCGAGCCAGACCTCGTCGTCGAGCTGCCCGAGGCCTACGAGCTGCCCGCCGACGGCGCCGACATCTACCGCAACTTCGTCATCCCCACCGGCCTCGCGGAACCACGGTTCGTGCGCGGCATGGAGTTCCGCCCCGGCCACCCGAAGGCCGTCCACCACGCCTTCGTGCTGATGGACGTCGAGCGCGCCTCGCGGGAGCGCGACGCCGCCGACCCCGGCCCCGGCTACGGCGGCATGAGCGCCGGCGACGCCGCCCAGAGCCCGGGCGGACACTTCGTCAGCTGGCAGCCGGGCAAGGTCCCGTCCTTCGTCCCCGACGGCATGTCCTGGCGCCTGCCGGCGGGCGCCGACCTCGTCGTGCAGCTGCACATGCAGACGCTCGGCAAGCCGGCGCGGGTGCGGCCCTCGGTCGGCCTGTTCTTCACCGACCAGCCGCCGGAGCGGATCCCCTACAAGATCGTCCTCACCACCGACAACATCGATATCCCGCCCGGCGAGCGCGACTACCGGGTCGGGACGAAGTACACGCTGCCCGTGGCCGTCGACGTCTTGGCGGTGATCCCGCACGCCCACTACCTCGGCAAGCAGCTGCACGGCTACGCGGTGCTCCCGGACGGGCGCAAGGAGTGGCTCGTCCGCATCGACCGCTGGGACTTCAACTGGCAGGGCGACTACCGGCTCGCCAGCCCGCTCCACCTCCCGGCCGGCAGCGTTTTGTACCAGGAGTTCAGCTTCGACAACAGCGCCGCCAACCCGCTCAACCCGCACGACCCCCCGCAGCGCGTGACCTGGGGCCAGAACACTACCGACGAGATGGCCGAGCTGTGGGTGCAGGTGCTGACCGCCTCGCCCGCCGAGACCGAGGCGCTCAACAACCACTACGCGGTCTACCAGATGAGGAAGCGGCAGCGCCAGCTGCTGGGGCGCTTGCAAAGCGATGGAGATACCGCCGAGCTGCGCACCGAGCTGGCCAAGGCGGCGCTCGTCCTCGGCGACGCCGCGGGCGCGGAAGCGCACCTCGCGGCCGCGATCGCCCTCGACCCGGACGCCGCCGAACCGCACTACATCGCCGGCCGCCTGCAGGCGGACACCGACCCGGCGGCGGCGCGCGGGAGGTTCCTCGCCGCCGTCGCCCGCGAGCCCGAGCACTTCGCCGCCCTCAACGGCTTGGGCATGCTCGCGCTGCGCGCGGGCGACCTCGGCGGCGCGCAGCGGCGCTTCGAGCAGGCCGTCGCCGCCAACCCCGAGAGTTCGTCGGCGCAGGGGAACCTCGGCCTCGTCTACCTGCGCCTCGGCAACAAGCGCCTCGCCGCCGAGGCGCTCGCCAAGGCGGCAGCCATCGACCCCGAGAACCCGAAGTGGCAGGAGCTGCTGGCGGCGGCGCGGGGGTGAGACCGTCGCTCGACTTTCCAAAGTCGAGACCGGCGCCGACCGGACTCGACATCGGGGTGTCGAGCGACGCCTACAGCCCCCAAAATTATTTCTGAGGGATATCCGCGCGGGCGTCGTGTCCCGTGCATGACACGAGAGCGATCCTTCCCCGCCCAGCGGCCTCCCGGGGCCGCCGCCATCTTCCTCGCCGCGGCCCTCGCCGGCTCCAATGCGACCGCAGCCGCCCAGTTCTCCCGCGGCGGCCCCGGCGCCGCCCCCGTGCCGGCCCGCGTCTCGGTCGACTTCGAAGGGGAGACGGTCGGCGAGTTTCTGGATGCCTTGGAGGCCGCCAACCCAGAACCGAAGTACTCGCTGATGATCGGCCCGGGGGTGCGCGAGACGCCGCTCGACATGCGGGTGGTGCTCAACGAGGTACCGATCACCGACGCCATGCTGTTCCTCGACGGCGAGGACGGGATCGAAGTGGTCGCCCGCAACGCCAACCACTTTATGCTCCAGAAGAGGGAACGGCCGGCGCCGCCGACGCAGCTCGCCGTCTTCCCGGCCGACCAGATCCTCGCCGGCCGCGACATCGAGGACATCGTCGCGCTCCTCGAGCAGGCCTTCGTCGTCGCCGGCGGCGGAGAGGTGCCCAGGTTCGTGTTGCACGATGAAACGCGCATCCTGATGGCTTCGTTGACGGAGGCGCAACATGCGGTGGTCGCCCGGGTCTTCCAAGTCCTGGCGGAACAGCCAGTGGACGAATCGGAGGAGCGGGCGAAGAAGCGTCAAATTGTCAGGGAAGAACAGGAGATGCTGAAGCAGGAGTTTCTTCAGCTCACCCGGAACGCCGCAGAGATCGAAAAAGCGCTCCAAGATGAGTCCCTACCGCAAGAGGTGCGCTCCGAGATGAAAATGGATCTGCGCCTCCTGGAGGGCAACAAGAGCCTGATCGAATCGCAGATCCGCTCCTACCAGCAACTGTCGATGCAGATGCGGGCCGAGGAGTTGGGGATTTTCGAGCGCCCGCCCACGCCGGGGTTCTCGATGGGCGGAGCCTCGGGAGCCGCGTTCCGCCGCTCTGGCGCCGGCGGCTACCCCGGCTATGGTGGTGGCGCACCTGCCGATCCCTTCAACCCGTTCGGCGGCTCGGGCGGCGACCCTTTTGCCCCCAGCCCCCCCACCGACGATGACCCCTTCGCGAGCCCACCCGATGCCGGCGGCGGGTTCGATGGCGGCAGCGGCAGCCCCGGGGGGAACCCCTTCGGTGGCGCGGCCGGGACCGATCCGTTTGGCGGCGGCGACGCAGGCACCGATGATGGCGACCCCTTCGCTGGCGGTGGAGGCAACCTCTAGCGCCGCCACCGCGGGCGGAGGCGGCGGCGGCATCGCGCCGCTCACCTCGGCGATGGCCCGCGGCGACGAGGCGGCCTGGCGGGAGTTTCACCGGCTCTACTTCGCCCGCCTGCACCGCTACGCGGTCGTCGTCGCGCGCGGCGACGACGCCCACGCGGCGGACCTGGTGCAGCTCACGCTGTTGCGCGCGGTGCGCCATGTGCGGCGCTTCGATGACGAAGCCGTCCTCTGGTCTTGGCTGACCTGCCTGGCGCGCTGCGCGGCCGCCGACGAGGGCCGCAAACGCGCGCGGCGCCTGCGCTTCCTCGAGCGCCTGGCCCATTGGCAGGAGGCGCGCCGCTGCGGGCCCGGGGCCGACCCCGCCGCGCAGCGCATGGAGGCGCTCGGCATGCACCTCGCCGCGCTCCCGCCCGACGACCGCGCGCTGCTCGAGGGGAAGTACTTCGACCGCCAGAGCCACGCCGACCTGGCGTCCGCGCACGGCCTGAGCACCAAGGCCGTCGAGCCGCGCCTCGCCCGCCTGCGCGCCAAACTCCGCGCCGCGCTCGGCGCCCCACCCGATCCCCCTCGCCGCCGATGAACCCTGACCAAGACCCACCCGCCCGCTTCCCCGACGCCGCCTTGGCCGTGACCCTCGACGCCGTGCGCCGGCGCCGGACCCGGCGCGCCCGATCCCGGGCCGGCGTGGCTTTGGTTCTGCTCGGCCTGTCCGCCGGCGCCGTCCTCTATCCTTCGGCGGAGCCGCAACCCCATCCCGCCCGCGCTGTCCATCAGGCACCCCCGCCGTACGCCGCCCCGCCGGACGCCGCCCCACCGACGACGACGCCCCCGCCGCCGGTGATCGCCACCTTCCGCACCGCCGAACGCTCCGCGTCCACGGCCGGGATCCTCACCATCGTGCGCACCGCCGACCGCGCCACGGAGCTCGAGCGCATCGGCGACGACGAGCTGCTCGCCCGCCTCGACGGTCGCCCGCACGGGGTGTTCGTCGCCTCCGACGGCACCCGCCGGATCTGGGTCCCGGGGTCATAACGGACCCGTCCCGCCGCTTGCGCCGGGCGGAGAACCGCGTTCCTTTCGCGTCCGCATCGCCGCGCCGGCGGGCCCGCCCGCGCGACCATCCCACGACGCTACCCATGACCGCCGCCGAGATCCGCCAATCGTTCCTCGACTTCTTCGACGAGAAGGGGCACACCATCGTGCCCTCGGCCTCGCTGATGCCGACGGCGCCGAACCTGCTGTTCACCAACGCCGGGATGAACCCCTTCATCCCCTACTTCCTCGGCACCGAGAAGGCGCCCTACGACCCGCCGCGCGCCGCCGACACCCAGAAGTGCATCCGCGCCGGCGGCAAGCACAACGACCTTGAGGACGTCGGCTACGACACCTACCACCACACCTTCTTCGAGATGCTGGGCAACTGGTCGTTCGGGGACTACTTCAAGAAGGAGGCCATCGAGTGGGCCTGGGAGCTGCTCACCAAACGTTGGAAAGTCCCGCCCGCGAGGCTCTACGCCACCGTCTACCGGCCGGCGCCCGGCGACCCGGCGGAGTTCGACAGAGAGGCCTACGACCACTGGGCGGCGATCTTCGAGGCGGAGGGGCTCGACCCCGCGGTGCATGTCGTCGACGGCGACAAGAAGGACAATTTTTGGATGATGGGCGAGACGGGTCCCTGCGGCCCCTGCTCCGAGCTGCACATCGACCTGACCCCCGAGGGCGACACGGGGGGCGCGCTCGTCAACAAGGACAGCGCCGAGTGCATCGAGATCTGGAACCTGGTCTTCATCCAATACAACGCCGAGCAGGACGGCAGCTTCCGGCCGCTGCCGGCCCAGCACGTCGACACCGGCATGGGCTTCGAGCGCGTGTGCGCCATCGTCCAGGGCACGCGGGGCTTCACCGACTTCTCTAGGCTGGCGTCGAACTACGACACCGACGTCTTCGCGCCGCTGTTCGCCCACCTCGCCGAGAAGACCGGCAAGCGCTACGCCTCGACCTTGCCGACGGGAAAAGACCGCCAGCCCGCGGACGAGCAGGAGAAGGTCGACGTCGCGTTCCGGGTCATCGCCGACCACATCCGCACGCTCAGCTTCGCGATCGCCGACGGCATCCTGCCCGGCAACGGCAAGCGCAACTACGTGCTGCGCTCGATCCTGCGCCGCGCGGTGCGCTACGGGCGGGTGCTGGGCTTCGGCGAGGGCGACACCTTCATGGCCGAGCTGCTGCCCGTCCTCGTCGAGCAGATGGGCGACGCCTTCCCCGAGCTGCGCGCGCGCGCGGCGAAGATCGGCGAGGTGCTGGCCTCCGAGGAGCGCGCCTTCAACGAGCGGCTCGACAAAGGCCTGCGGCTCTTCGAGGACACCGCCGGGGGCATCGCCGCGGGCGGCGCCTTCCCTCCGGACCAGGTGGTGAAGCTCTGGGAGACCTACGGCTTCCCCGTCGACCTCACCAAGGTGCTGATCGACGAGCGCGGGCTGGGCGTCGACGAGGAGGAGGTGAAGCGGCTCGTCGACAAACACAAGGCGACGGGCGCCGCGGGGCAGAGCTCGCAGGTGGTGGCCGCCGTCAACATCGACACCGATGCCAGATCGGAGTTCGTCGGCTTCGACCAGGACGAGTGCGAGGCACAGGTCCTGGAGGTGCACGAGACGCCCGACGGCGTGGCCTTGATCGTCGACCGCTCGCCGCTCTACGTCGAGAAGGGCGGCCAGCTCGGCGACACCGGGACGCTGGTCGATTCCGCCGGCGCCGAACAGGAGATCGTCGCCACGACGGGGGTCGGCGATGCTTTGTTAGTCCACGTCGCCGAACGGCCGGCCGACGGGCCGGTGACGATCAAGGTGGACGCCGCACGCCGCCGCCCGATCGAGGCCCACCACAGCGCGACCCACCTCCTGCACTGGGCGCTGCACCAGCACGTCGGCGACGAGGTGGCGCAGCAGGGCTCGCTGGTCGCCCCGGACCGGCTGCGCTTCGACTTCAACTCCGACGCCCTGACGCCGGGGCAGCTCGCCGCCGTCGAGGACGCGGTGAACGCCAAGGTCGCGGAGGCCGCGACGGTGAGCTGGAAGGAGGTTCCGCACGCCGAGGTGAAGGAGCGCGCCGACATCATGCAGTTCTTCGGCGACAAGTACGGCGAGCGCGTGCGCGTGGTGCAGATCGGCGGCGACGCGGGGGCGCTCGACGGCTACTCGATGGAGCTCTGCGGCGGCACGCACGTGAAGGACACCGGCCAGATCGGCGCCTTCGTCATCAAGAGCGAGGGCGCCATCGCCGCCGGCACGCGCCGCATCGAGGCCGCCTGTGGCGAGGCGGCGGAGGCCTATGTCGCCGAACGGATCAGCGCGCTGCGCGAAGAGGCGGAGGGGTTCAAAACGAAGCTGGAGAGCGCGAACGCGGAACTCGGCGGCGACGCCGTCGCCGCGCCGGTGTCGGAAGGCGACGCGGGCGCGATCGCCACCTGGTCGGCGTATCGCGACGCCCTCCGCGAGGCCGCCGCCGAGGCCGACAAGGCGGTGAAGAAGGCGGGCGCCGCACGCGCCGCCGCCGAGGCGGACGCGAAGCTGGGCGAGCTGATCGCCGCGGCGACCGGCGACCCGCCGCTCATCGCCGAGGCTTTCGAAGGCTCACCCGCCCTGCTCCAAGAGCTGCTCAACGGCACCAAGAAGCACGGCTTCGGGGGCGTCGCCGTGTTCACCGTCCACGACGGCGAGAAGGTGCACCTCGGCGTGACGGTGGCCAAGGCGCACACCGACCGCTTCCAGGCTGGCAAGCTGCTCGGTGAACTCGCCCCGCTCATCGGCGGCAAGGGCGGCGGCAAGCCCGAGATGGCGCGCGGCGCCGGCGGCGACCCGTCGGGCGTCGAGGCACTGCACGCGAAGGCGCGCGAGCTTCAGCGATAGCCCCCCGACCGGCGACGCGACTGTCAGGATCACACGCCAGCTTCTCCGCGGGGGTCGTGACCCGCCATACGCCCGGCATTCCACTCGTGGGCTGTCACCCTGAGCAACGCGAAGGGCCTCCCAACCACGGACCGCGTCTCCGAAGCCGTTCGGGTCGAATGACCCCAGCGCCTCCCAGGTTGGGAACTCGACGCGTCGGGGCTGATCCGCGCACGATTGAAACGGCGGCGCCCACGAGGATCTCCCGGAGCGAGCATCGATTCCGTTCTCAACTCAAACCGCCGAGAATCTGGCTTCACCAAGCGCCATTCCACTCTTGGGCTGTCACCCTGAGCAACGCGAGGGGCCTCTCACCGCGATCCGCGTCTCCGGAATCCTCCGCTGTGCAATGACCCCTGCGCCCCTGGGCGAGGAGCCTGTCGGACTTGGCGGCGCTCGCAGCGAGAAGCCGCCGTACCCGCGCTGCCGCGCGAATCCGCCGGAAGGGCGGCATCGCCGAGGCAGCCGCCGCCGTGGCTAGCCCGAATCGATCACCACATCCGCAGGCGAGGTGCCGCCAGTCGTTGAGGCTGAGTAGGCGGCGGCAGGGATCGGCGAAGCGGCTGGGTGAACACCCTGCCCGAGCCGATCCCAACGCCAACGCCCTCAGCATCAACGAGAGCAAGCCGCAGCCCGGAGCTTGGTGATCGATCCGGGTTAGCCCGAAGGCGCCCACTCAGCAGCAACGGATGGCGGCGCCTCACCCGCGACAACCATCACCGATCCGCGCCAAAAAACATGTTTTTTATAATTATCATGAATTTTTCCGCCATTTGGCCTCGCTCGGGCGCCAAGCGACACCGATTTTCGCAGGGTCGCGAGGCAGGAAGAAAATTTTTGCGTGATTTTCCACGTTACATCGTCGCCGTTCTGGGGCTAAGATCGGCGCTTCTAGCCCCGAATGCCCGGAATTACCCGCCAAAAGACCCCCGCTGCAGCGCCTGTCGATCCCGGATCCTCGACCCTCAACGGTCGCGGTCGGGGTGCGATCCGGTGTGCGGGAGCGCTCGTGGCAGCGGGGATCGGGATTGGATTCGCCCCGCCATCGATTGCGGGGCCGCCGACCGGCTCGGAAGCGGCGGTCGTCGAGGGGGAGGTCGCCCGCCGGCAGCAACAGATCACCGATGCCGAGCGCCTGATCGGC
Organism: Verrucomicrobiia bacterium; assembly: GCA_030430255.1. Lineage (GTDB taxonomy): Bacteria > Verrucomicrobiota > Verrucomicrobiia > Verrucomicrobiales > DEV007 > JAUIGD01. The sequence continues at coordinate 5,564 of JAUIGD010000003.1, read as the reverse complement.
GAGGGCGATGCCTTCGCCGCCGACGGCGACTTCGGCTCCGCCGCGGCGAAATATGGCGAAGCCTTCGTTCGCCTGACCCCATCCCCCCTCTCCCAGGACACGGTCGAAGTCGCGCGACTCCGTTTCTCGGCGGCTTCGGTGCGCCACGCCTTGACCCTCATCGACGGCGCCCGGTTCGCCGAAGCGGAGACGGCGCTCGACCGAGTCCTCGACGCGTCCGTCAATCCGACCTACGGACCGGCTCTCGAAATCAAAACCCGCCTCCAAGATCCCGAGTGGTATAACACGGCGCGCACCCCGGAACACCAAGCCAACGTGGTCGAAGTCACCCGCCTGCTCCGGCTCGGCGAGGGCGCCATGCGGCTCGGCAACTACCAGCAGGCGCTCGACCACTACACGCAGGTGCTGCGCATCGACCGCACCAACGCCGCCGCCCGGCGGGGGATGGCCGAGGCCGAGGCGAAGGTGGTCGCCTACCTCGACAGCGCCCGCGATCACACGCGATTGAAGTTGATGCGCGAGGTCGACAACGCATGGGAGACGGAAGTGAAGCTCTCCGGCGCGTTCGGCCTGGGCGGGGATGATCTCATCGACTCCACCCCCGCCTCCGACGTGACCCGGAAGCTGCGCGAGATCATCATCGACCGCATCGCCTTCGACGGGATGGCGCTCGGCGAGGCGGTGGATCTGATCGAGCGCCGGGCGCGCGACATGGACCCGGCCGGTGAAGGGGTCTCGATCGTGGTCGGGCTCGACCCCACCGATCAGTTCGCGGCCAGCACCCCGATCACCTTCACGCTGGCGGACGTCCCGCTCGGCGAAGTCTTGCGCTACCTCACCGAACTGACGGGCACCAAGTACCGCGCCGAGGGCTACGCCGTGCGCATCGAGTCCGCCTCCGCGCTCAGCAGGGCCATGGTGAACAAATCGTGGCGCGTGCCCCCCGGGTTCCTCACCGAGGCGGCCGCCGGAGGTGCAGGGCCGGCGGTGAACGACCCCTTCGCCGACCCGCAGCCAGGCAGCGCCCTGGTGGTGCGCCGCGTCACGGCCCAGGAGTTCCTCGAGCGCAACGGTGTCACCTTCCCCGATGGCGCCTCGGCTCGTTTCAACCCGTCCACGAGCACGATCTTCGTCCGCAACACCCAAGACAACCTGGCGATCGTCGATGCCCTCGTGTCGGCGGCGCGCGGCGAAGGCGCGAAGCAACTGAATATCGCGGTGACGGTGATCGAGATCGCCCAGACCGACCTCAACGAGCTGGGGATGGATTTCCTGCTCGGCCACTCGAACATCCCCGGTTCCGACCGCATCTTCAGCGGCGGTGGCAGCTACGGCAACTCGGCCAGCTCCACCGGCGAACCGGGCCTCGATTTCCCCTTCGTGCCGCCCGGCTCGAACATCCCGACCGGGCAATACCCGCTGACCGCAGGCCTCCGCAGCGGCCGCCAGTGGAACGAGGGCGACGCCATCAACAACATCCTGCTCAACGGCGAACAGTCGGTGGCCTCGAGCCCGGCCTCGCTGCGCGCGCCGAGCCTGTTCTCGGTCGCCGGCCCCTTCACCGACCCGCAAGTGCAGTGGGTTTTGCGAGGCCTCGCGCAGGCGAAGGGCGCGGAGATCATGACGAAGCCGACCATCGTCACCAAGTCCGGCCAGCGCGCCACCATCGACGTCGTCCGCGAGTTCATCTACCCCACCGAGTACGACCCGCCGGAGATCCCGCAGGACATCGGGCTCGACGTCCAGATCAACGGCCAGCAGACCTCGCTCGCCTCCGACGGCCAGTTCCCCGTCACCCCCGCCCACCCCACCGCCTTCGACATGCGGCCGGTCGGCACCCACCTCGAGGTCGACGGCGTCATCGGCCCAGACAACCGCACGATCGACCTGAACCTCACGCCGGAGGTGGTCCGCTTCGAGGGCTTCGTCAACTACGGCTCGCCGATCAGCACCACTTCGACCGACGCCCTCGGCGGCGAGGTCCCCGTCCAGCTCACCGACAACCGGATCCTCATGCCCATCTTCAAGACCCTGCGCCAGAACACCGCGGTGACGATCTGGGACGGGCAGACGGTCGTGTTCGGCGGCCTCGTCGAAGACCGCATCAACGCGGTCGCTGACAAAGTGCCGCTGTTCGGCGATGTCCCCCTCTTCGGACGGATGTTCCGCTCGCAGGGCGAAGACCGCTCCCGGCGCGTCGTCCTCTTCATGGTGCGCGCCGAGATCATCGACGCCGGCGGGCGCCTCGTGAACCAGCAGTGACAGGCCGGGCGCGCCGCGCGCCACCGTCCGGGAGGCTCAGCCCGACCGACGGCCGGGGCACGCCGAGGAGCCACCGCTCCGAGATCGCCGGACCGACCGAGATGGCGCCTTGCTTGCGGCGGCTGAGGCGCCAGAGTGCAACCCCGGGATCGCAACCGACCAAACAACTCTCTCCCCTCCCATGACTCCCGACCGACCGACCGAAAAATCCAACTACTCCTACAAGGAGATGATGGATCAACTCCGACGCCAGAAGCGCTCCGGCGGCGCCCCGCGGCGGACCGTGGTCGAGAGCGAACCCGCGCGACCGCAGGCCGGGGTGGCGGGCGGATCGCCGACCGCGGCACCCCGCCCCCAGAAAGGCGGCCGGGTCGAGACCGTGCGCGTCGAAGTCGTGAAGAACGAAGACGGCACCGAGCAGCTCGCCGAGGTCAGGCGGCGCCGCAAACGCCGCACCCACCAGCCGAAGAAAGTGCGCGAGCGCCGCCTCAAAGTCCTCAAGCGCGCGCTCTGGTTCGGCGTCCTCCCCTGCCTCATCGGCGTGGTGGCGCTCTACCTCCTGCTGACTTCACGGGTCGGCGGCGAAGGTTTCCGGGAGTCCGCCAGCGGGCGCCTGTCCGAACTCAGCGGCATGAACCTCGAGTTCGGCCGCTTCGACCTGCGCGGCTTCCTGCTCGGCAGCCGCAAGGTGGATGCCGGATCCCACCCCGGCACCCTCTTCCAAGGCGCCGAGATCAACGCGATCAAAGCGGAGCTGCGCCCGGGGACCATGCTCTCCGACAGCTGGGACATGAAGACCGTGCAGGCCGCCGACGGCAAACTACGCTTCGGTCCGGCCGGCCGCACCGCCAGCCAGGCGTGGGGCGCCGACGCACGCCCCGCGGGTGGCGACCTCCTCCGCGCAGGCCTCGGCTTCGGCCTCTCCTCCGACCCGTCCACGGTCGCCTTCGAACTGCTGCACATCGCCGACGCCGACCTCTTCTGGGACCCCGTCGGCGCCAGCGCCGAATCCCCGTTCATCGAGGGCTGCACCCTCTCCGCTGATCCACCGTCGGGGCGCGCCGTCCCGGTGACGCTGGGCAAAGGGGAGCTCAAGGTGCCCGGCTGGGTGCCGCTCAGCCTGATCAACGTCTCCGGCGCCGTCGAGGGCAGCGACTTCCAGATCCGCCGCGGCGTGCTGCGCCAGCTCGGCGGCGAACAGGCTGGCGAGATGACCGCCTCCGGCTCGATCTCGCTGCGCGGCACCGGCGCCTACGCGCTCGACTTCGACCTCGCCCGGCTCGACCTGTTCCGGCTCGTCCACGAGGCCTGGACCGAGCGGATCGCGGGCAGGATCAGCGGCGAGTTCCATGTTGGCGGCGAGCTGTCGCAACCGGGCAGCATGCACGCCTCCGGCGCCTTCGTCGGCGAGGAAGTCACCCTCAGCAACAACGACATCCTCCGGCGCCTCAACAGCGCCCTCATGGAGGCGCGCCTCAATTTCATCAAGTTCCGCGAGCTCAAGGGCACGCTCCACCGCGATTCGGTGGGCTGGGTGATCGACGACATCGACGGCGAGTCGCTCGGGCTGCTGCGCCTGCGCGGCCGCGTCGTCCTGCGCCACGACGAGACCATCGAGGGCGACCTGCAGGTGGGCATCGCCATCGACATCCTCGACAACATCGAGGGCGGGCACCCCGAGTGCTTCGGGCCGCCCGACAGCGGCTTCTGCTGGGCGCCGATGAAGATCACCGGCCTCATCGAGGACCCGCGCGATTCCCTCACCTCGGAGCTGGAGGCGATCATGACCCGCCGCGAGCGCATCCGCAACGGCCTCGAAGTCGCCCCACCCACCCCCAGCCCTCAGCCGAGCCCCGCCGGCGCCGGCGCCGGCGCCGGGGCGAGCGACCCGGTCTTCGAGGAGCTGATCCGCCCGCGCGGGTAGATCCGAGCCCTCGCTCGGCTCGGGCGGCGATCGGTCCCGGCAGCCGACGACCCCGTAGAACGACGGGGGCGCGCCGCGCCCGATCAGGGGGCGAGGAGTGGCGCCAAGGCGACCCTGAACCCCACCAGCGGAGAACGCGTCTCGGGCTCGGAGTAGAGGCGGAGTGACGAGCGCTGCTGGCCTTCCCCATGATACACGTGGCTGCCGCGGATGACGCGGAACGCCCCGGACTCCGGACCGGTCGGGTCGGTTGCGGCGCCGGGATCGTACTGCGGTGCATACCAATCCAGACACCACTCCGAAACGTTCCCGTACAGGTCGTGCAGACCGAAGGCGTTCGGTTGTTTCTGTCCTGCGGGATGCGTGACGAGGAAGCTGCTCAGGACGAACCACGAGTAGTCCTTGATCGCCTCCGGGGGGGCGTGCGAGGCAGCGGAGCTCCCGGCGCGACACGCATACTCCCACTCGGCTTCGGTCGGCAACCGGTAGCCGTAGCCCTCCGGCACGCGCCCGGCAGCCCGCTCGGCGGCGTCGAGGAGCGCGCAATACGCCATGGCCTCACCGTGGGTGACGCGCTCGACCGGAAGCTCCTCGCCGACATTCCCGCTGGGGTTGGGGGCGGCGAGCGCCACATACTGCATCTGGGTCACCTCGGTCTCGCCGATCCAGAAGGGCTGCCGGATGCGGACCGTCACCTCCGGCCCCTCATCGGCGAAGCGCCCGGGTTCGTCCGCCGGGCTGCCGAGGACGAAATCGCCGGAGCTGATCCCGCGCATCGCGATGGAAGCCGATCCCGTCATGAAGTCGGCCACCGGCTTGGGCCGCGAGGCAATCCGGACATACTCGGCCGGCCCGTCCCCCCAAGGCATGGTGAAGCGATAGGTGCGGCCTCGGGGGAGGCCATCGGTGATCTCGACCGCGGCATCGGCCGGCCGCCAGGCGATGAGGTCGTCTGAGACCTCGATCCCGACGTCCACCGCGTCGGCGACCACGCCGAGGGACAGGACCGCGACGAAGCTCAGGCCCCCGCCAGAGTTCACCACCGAGAATTCAGGGCGGACCACCAGCGGCAGCGCGTCCGTCAGGCGGTCGGCGACCAACAGTTCGCCGCGCGTGGTGGCGAGAAAGAATTCCGCATGCTGCGGCTGGGGAGCAATCCAGATCTGTTCGACGCCTTCGTCGTTGTCCGAATCCGCGATCGGGACGACCATGAACCGCGCCTCCGTCTGATCGGCATCAAAGTGCAGCACCTCCGGCAGTTCGGGTTCGAATTGGTAATCGACGCCCCGCATCGCCGAACCTTCCACCGCGAGCGCCACATCGAGCGGCCCGCCGGTATCGCCGCTGCGTCTGATCGCGAACGCGGCGGGGGTGGCGC